>NZ_JBJHAJ010000016.1:0-95148 GCF_054051015.1 Blastococcus sp. SYSU DS0616 | reverse complement strand
GCTGGGGTACCCGACCGGGGACGATCAGCCGACGGCGGATCGGCGTGGCTACATGACGCCGTTCCAGGGTGGGGAGATCCACTGGTCGGCGCAGACCGGTGCGCAGGTGGTGCGGGGCGCGATCCTGGACACCTGGAAGCGGGCCGGCGGTTCGGGTGGCTACCTGGGCTTCCCGACGACCAGCGATGCCCCGGCCGGGCGCGGTGGGTACGTGGTGGAGTTCCAGAGCGGCTCGCTGTACTGGGGGCCGAGCACGGGGACGAAGGTGGTGCGGGGCGCGATCCTGGCCGCGTACAAGGCGGCCGGTGGTCCGGCTGCGCTGGGGTACCCGACCGGGGACGATCAGCCGACGGCGGATCGGCGTGGCTACATGACGCCGTTCCAGGGTGGGGAGATCCACTGGTCGGCGCAGACCGGTGCGCAGGTGGTGCGGGGCGCGATCCTGTACACCTGGAAGCAGGCGGGCGGAACGGGTGGCTACCTGGGCTTCCCGACGACCAGCGACGCCCCCGCGCCGGGCGGTCAGGGCTACCAGACTTCTTTCCAGGGCGGCACCATCTACTGGTCCGCAACCACCCAGGCGCGGGTGCTGAGGACCGAGCTGAACGCCGCCTACCTCGCGCAGGGCGGCACGACCGGGCCGCTGGGGTACCCGATCTCCGACACCGTCGTCGTGGGGGCGCAGCAGCGGGCCGAGTTCCAGAACGGGGTGCTCACGGCGCCGTAGCGACAGGCGCGGGGCCGGCGGGACGGGTGTGACGAACAGGTCCCGTCGGCCTCGCGAGCCGACGCCGTTCCGCTCCGGTGCGCAGGTACCGTGACTGCTCGTGACAGTGGCACAACCGACCGGGCGGACTCTGTCTGCCGCCGTTGCCGATCTCCGGCGCGGGTGGGAGCAGCGGCCGCTGTGGGGCTACCTCGGTTGGCAGGACATCCGGCAGCGCTACCGGCGCTCGGTCCTCGGGCCGGTCTGGATCACCATCAGCATGGCCGTCACGGCCGTCGCGCTCGGGATCCTCTACTCGGGGCTGTTCGACATCCCGCTGGAGCGGTTGCTGCCGCACGTGCTCGTGGGCTTCATCGTGTGGGGCTTCATCAGCGGCTGCATCACCGAGGGGTCGGAGGTGTTCATCGCCAACGAGGGCCTGATCAAGCACCTCCCGGCACCGCTGTCCACCCACGTGTACCGGCTGATCTGGCGGCAGACGCTCTTCCTCGCCCACAACCTGATCGTCTACCTGGTCATGCTGCTGTTCTTCCCGCAGCCGCTGCACTGGACGGTGCTCGCCGTCGTGCCGGCCTTCGTGCTGCTCGCCCTCAACGGCGCCTGGGTCGCCCTCGCCGTCGGCGTCGTCACGGCGCGGTTCCGCGACATCCTGCCGATCACCCAGAGCATCGTCCAGCTGATGTTCTTCCTCACGCCGATCGTCTGGATCTACGACGAGCTGATCAACAGCCCCAACCCCGCCATCGCCGAGCGGGCCAGGCTGGCCGAGTTCAACCCCTTCCTGCACTTTCTCGAGATCGTCCGCCGTCCGCTGCTCGGTCAGGACCAGCAGCTGCGGTACTGGCTGGTCGTCCTCGCCATCACCGTGGTCGGCTGGGCGCTGACGATGTTCGTGCTGCGCCGCTACCGGTCCCGCGTCTCCTATTGGGTGTGAGCGTGTCCCAGATCAAACCCGGCCCGGTCAGCATCGTCACGAAGGACGCCTGCGTCGACTTCCCGATCTTCGACGCGAAGAGCCGGTCGCTGAAGAACACCGTCATGGGCGTGGTCGGCGGGCACATCGACAGCGCCGCCAAGGTGCCCGTCATCGAGGCCCTCCGCGACATCACCGTCACCCTCGAGCACGGCGCCCGCGTCGGGCTCGTCGGCCACAACGGGGCCGGCAAGTCCACCCTGCTGCGACTGCTGTCGGGCATCTACGAACCGACCCGTGGTGTCGCCGAGGTCCGGGGGCGCGTGGCGCCGGTCTTCGACCTCGGGGTAGGCATGGACCCGGAGATCTCCGGGCTCGAGAACATCATGGTCCGCGGCCTCTTCCTGGGCATGACGCGCAAGCAGATGGAGGCCCGGGTCGACGACATCGCCGACTTCACCGAGCTCGGCGACTTCCTCCGCATGCCGCTGCGCACGTACTCCACTGGTATGCGGGTGCGCCTGGCTCTCGGGGTCGTCACGAGCATCGACCCGGAGATCCTGCTGCTCGACGAGGGCATCGGTGCGGTGGACGCGGCCTTCCTGGAGAAGAGCAAGCAGCGGCTGGTGCAGCTGGTGGAGCGTTCCGGTCTGCTGGTCTTCGCCTCGCACTCCGACGAGTTCCTCCGCGAGCTCTGCGACACCGCGATCTGGATGGAGCACGGCCAGATCAAGCAGCAGGGGCAGCTGGACGACGTCCTGCGGGCCTACAAGGGGCAGCGGGCATGACGGCCGGGTCCGGGACGGAGAAGGTCGTCGCCGTCGTCGTCACGCGGCACCGGCCCGAGCTGCTGGCCGAGAGCCTGGCCGCGCTGGCGGGCCAGCGCCGGCCGGTCGACCACGTCGTGGTCGTCGACAACGGGCCCGACCGGGCCGTGGCGGAGGTCGTGCGCGCCAGCGGGCTGCCGGCGACCTACCTGCCCAGCGAGCGCAACCTGGGCGGGGCCGGCGGCTTCGCGCTCGGCATGCTGCACGCCCTGGCGCTGGGGGCCGACTGGGTGTGGTGCGCCGACGACGACGGCCGCCCGGCGGACGGCACCGTGCTGGACACGCTGATGAACACGGCTCACGAGCACGGGCTGGCCGAGGTGTCGCCGTTGGTGACCGACCTCGCCGACCCGGAGAGGCTGGCGTTCCCGCTGCGCCGGGGGCTGCGGTGGCGACGCCGCCGCAGCGACTTCGACGGCATCGAGGTGCTGCCCCGCTACGCCTCGCTCTTCAACGGCGCGCTGTTCCGGGCCGAGGCGCTGGACGTGGTGGGCGTGCCCGACTACCGGCTGTTCTTCCGCGGCGACGAGACGGAGATCCACCGTCGCCTGCTCCGCTCGGGGCTGCCGTTCGGCACCTGCACCGCCGCGGCCTACCTGCACCCCGAGGGAACGACGGAGTTCGTCCCCATCCTGCGCGGGAAGCTCTCCGCGCAGTACCCGGGCAACGAGGTCAAGCGGTACTTCACCTACCGCAACCGCGGGTACCTGATGGCTCAGCCGGGGATGCGCTGGCTGCGCCCGCTGGAGACCGTGCGCTTCGGCTGGTTCTTCCTGGTGTCGCGCCGCGACCCGGGTGGGTGGCGCGAATGGCGCCGCCTCACCCGGGCCGGCCGGCGGGAGGAGCTCACGCGCCCGGCGTGAACTCCCCGTCGAACGCCTTCGACCAGCTCTGCTGGCTGGTCAGCTGCTCCATGTGCGCCCGGTACTGCTTGGACAGCCGGGGGAACTCGCGGTAGAGCTTGACGTGCACCCGGATCGAGTGCCGCAGCATCTGCCAGAACGTCCCCGGCTCCCGGCGGCGGAAGGTGACCCCGCGACCGTCCGCGGTCCCGACCGTCGCGCTGTCGAGCCGGGCGAGCAGGAACCAGCGGGCGTCCTGCGCCGAGATGTTCATCTGCGGGCGCTCGGCGGCGTCCGGCTTCGGCCTGCGCAGGTTGTGGGCGAGCGCCGCGGCCAGGGTGCGGGTGATGGTCGTCGGCGTCGTCGGCGGCTTCATGAACCGCTCGGCCTTCGTCGGGCTCATCGAGGGCAGGGGCAGGTCGGACGAGGAGCCGATGACCTGGCCGTCGGGGTAGTCGCCCTGGTGCCGCAGCGCCGTCGGCAGGGCCGTGGGCAGCAGCGGGAAGAGCCGGTCGGGGCCGGCGAGGAAGTCGTCGTACGCCCGGTGGTGCAGCGCCGCGGTGGCGTACTGCAGCATGATCAGGAACTTCAGGTCGAACTTGAAGGTGTCCCGCAGCAGCGTGCCACCCCGCTTGTACTGGCTGTGCAGCGCCGCGGCGACCAGCCGGTTCCGGGTGTGGAAGTAGGCCTGCCACCCCGCGGTGTCGTCCTTGTCGCTCCAGGACAGGTGCCACACCGCCGCGCCCGGCAGCGTCGCGGTCGGGTAGCCGTGCTCTCCGGCGCGGATGCCGTACTCGGCGTCGTCCCACTTGATGAAGACCGGCAGAGCGAAGCCCAGCTCCTGCATGACCTGGCGCGGGATCAGGCACATCCACCACCCGGTGTAGTCCACGTCGATCCGCCGGTGCAGGGCGGGAGTCGACCGCAGGCTCCGCCTGGCGAAGTCGTGGGCGTACTCGGTGTTGGGTGCCGCACGCCAGAAGAACTTGTCCGGCGCGACGACCTCGCCCATGGTGTGCAGCACCGAGCGGTCCTGCAGGGCCAGCATCTGGCCGCCCACCAGCATCGGCTTCTTGGTGAAGCGGGCGAAGGCGAACATCCGCGCGATGCTGTCGGGTTCGAGCTGCACGTCGTCGTCGAGCAGGATGTGGTGCGTCGCGTCCGTGGAGGTCAGCGCCTCGTGCATGGTGCGGGAGAACCCGCCGCTGCCGCCGAGGTTGGGCTGCTCGACCAGCAGCAGCCGGTCGCCCAGGGCGGCGGCCGCGTCGGCGAAGCCGCCCGCGTCGCGGACCTTCTTGGTGCCCTGGTCGGCGACGATGACGCGCGAGATCAGCCCGTCGACGACGGGGTCGCCGGCGAGCGCGGCGAGCGCGGAGACACAGTCGTCGGGCCGGTTGAAGGTGCAGATGCCGATCGACAGGCGCGTCTCGTGGGCCGGCTCGCGCGCGGCGGACCAGTCGGCCTCGTGCACCGTCACCGGCGCGTCGTCGGCGGTGACGTCGAACCAGTACCAGCCGCCGTCTTCGAACGGGGTGAGCTCCAGCTCGAACTCGAGCGCCCGGTCCTCGCCCGTGGTCGTCGTGCCGGTGACGTGGATGATGCTGCCGTCGGCCTTGGAGCGGTAGACGTCGACGCGGCCGGGGCCGGAGAGCCGCATGCGCAGGATGACCTGCTCCAGGACCGTCCAGCGGCGCCAGTAGCTCGCCGGGAAGGCGTTGAAGTAGGTCGCGAAGGAGACCTCGCTGCCCGCGGCCACGGTCGCGTCCGAGCGGGTGGTGGACTTGACCCGCTTGTTCCGCTCCTCGTCGACGTAGAGGCTGCGGACCTTCAGCGGGTCACCCGGGCGCGGCATGATGACGCGCTGGAGGAGCGTGACGGCCTTGCCCTCGGCCAGATCCGCGGCGGTCGGTTCGCTGACCCGCTCCGGGGACACCGTCTGATGTGTTGTCGTCATGTGGTGCTCAGTCCTCCAGGCGGCCGTCGAGGGCGCCGCCCTGGTCGAAGAAGGGGCGGATGCGGTTGTCGAACATGGTCAGCGCCGACCCGATGGCCATGTGCATGTCCAGGTACTTGTAGGTGCCCAGCCGACCGCCGAAGAGAACGCGCTTCTCGGCGGCCTCCTTGGCCGCGAGCTCGCGGTAGCGCTCCAGCTTGGCGCGGTCCTCGGGGGTGTTGATCGGGTAGTAGGGCTCGTCGCCGGTCTGCGCGAACCGTGAGAACTCCCGCACGACCACGGTCTTGTCCGTGGGGTAGTCCCGCTCGGGGTGGAAGTGGCGGAACTCGTGGATCCGGGTGAAGGGGACGTCCTCGTCGGCGTAGTTCATGACGGAGGTGCCCTGGAAGTCGCCGATCGGGAGGACCTCGGTCTCGAAGTCCAGCGTCCGCCAGCCCAGTTCCCCGGCCTCGTAGTCGAAGTACTTGTCGATCGGCCCGGTGAACACGGTGGGGACGTCACGGGGCAGCTCGTCGCGGACGTCGAAGTAGTCGGTGTTCAGCCGCACCTCGATGTTCGGGTGGTCGGCCATCCGCTGGAGCCAGGCCGTGTACCCGTCCTTGGGCAGGCCCTCGTACGCGTCGTTGAAGTACCGGTTGTCGAAGGTGTACCGCACCGGCAGACGGGCGATGACGGCGGCGGGCAGCTCGGTCGGGTCGGTCTGCCACTGCTTCTTCGTGTAGCCGCGGATGAACGCCTCGTACAGCGGGCGGCCGATCAGCGAGATCGCCTTCTCCTCGAGGTTCTTCGCCTCGCCGGTGTCGAACTCGCCGGCCTGCTCCGCCACGAGGGCCCGCGCCTCGGAGGGGGAGAAGCTCTTGCCGAAGTACTGGCAGATGGTGGCCAGGTTCATCGGGAGGGAGTAGGTCTGGCCCTGGTAGATCGAGTAGACCTTGTGCTGGTAGTTCGTGAACTCGGTGAACCGGTTGACGTACTGCCAGACCCGCTCGTTGGACGTGTGGAACAGGTGGGCGCCGTAGACGTGCACCTCGATGCCGGTCTCCGGCTCGGGCGCGGAGTAGGCGTTGCCGCCGATGTGGTCGCGGCGGTCGATGACCAGCACTCGCTTGTCGAGCTGGCTGGCCACCCGCTCTGCGACGGTGAGGCCGAAGAAGCCGGAGCCGACGACGACGAGGTCAGGTCCTGTGGTGGTCACGGGTCTCGACGGTACCTGTCGGTCCGGAGGGGCACGACCACGGAGCGGCGGTTTCCCGGCCGTAGCGACCCGTTCCGTCACACTGACCACACGCACCCCGGAGACCGCTCCGCGGCGCGCATCCGCGCTCGCCCGCGGTCAGTGCCTAGGGTGGTCCTCCGTGTCGTCTGCCTCCGGCTCGTCGCCCCTGCGCGTCGTCGCCGTCACCTACTCGCCGGGCGCGGCGCTCGAGGACTTCGTGGCGTCGCTGGCGGGTGCCACCACACGGCCGGTCGAGGTGGTGCTGGCCGACAACGGCTCGACCGACGGGGCACCGGAGCGCGCCGCGGCCCGGTACCCGCACGTACGCGTGCTGCGCACCGGCGGGAAC
Organism: Blastococcus sp. SYSU DS0616; assembly: GCF_054051015.1. Classification (NCBI taxonomy): domain Bacteria; kingdom Bacillati; phylum Actinomycetota; class Actinomycetes; order Geodermatophilales; family Geodermatophilaceae; genus Blastococcus; species Blastococcus sp. SYSU DS0616. The sequence goes on along the minus strand of NZ_JBJHAJ010000016.1, from coordinate 88,320 downwards.
ATCGGCTACGGGGCAGCGGCGAACGCCGGGCTCGCCGACGCCCGCAGCGGACGGGCGCTGATCGCCAACCCCGACCTGCGCTTCTCGCCCGGGTCGGTGGACGAACTGCTCGCCGCGGCCGACCGCTGGCCGCGGGCGGCCACGCTCGGGCCGGCGATCATGACGCCGGCGGGTGAGCTGTACCCCTCGGCCCGCGACCTGCCGCGGCTGTCCACCGGCGCGGGGCACGCCCTGCTGGGCTGGGCCTGGCCGGGCAACCCGTGGACCGCCCGCTACCGGCGCGAGCGCGAAGCCCCCCGGGAGCGGCCCGCCGGCTGGCTCAGCGGCTCCTGCCTGCTCGTCGACCTCGAGGCGTTCTGGTCGGTGGGCGGGTTCGACCCCGGCTACTTCATGTACTTCGAGGACGTCGACCTCGCGGAGCGGCTCACCCGCGCCGGGTGGCTGCACGTCTACGTGCCCACGGCCGTCGTCGAGCACGAGGGCGGGCACGCGACCCGGCGGGAGCCGCACCGGATGCAGCGGGTGCACCACACCAGCGCGCTGCGGTACCTCTCCGGGCAGTACCCACGCCGGCGGCACGCCCCGCTGCGCGCCGCCCTCCGCGCCGGTCTCGGCGGCCGGATGCTGGTCTCCTACGCCAGCGGGCGCGTCGCGGCCGGCGCCCGGTTCCAGCGCCGGGCCCGCGACCTGGCAGCCGTGCCCGACCCGCGGCGCACCGGCGCCGAGGGGGGCTGACGTGCGCCACGCGGTGATCATGGCCGGCGGCTCGGGCACGCGGCTGTGGCCGTTGTCGCGGGAAGGCCGGCCCAAGCAGCTGCTCGACGTCGTCGCCGGCCCGGACGGTGCGCCGCGGAGCCTGCTGGCGGAGGCCTGGGACCGGCTGCGCGCGGTGCTGCCCGCGGAGCGCATCTGGGTGTGCACCGCGGCCCGTTACGCCGGGCAGGTCCGGGCCGCGCTGCCGGAGCTGCGGGCCGACCGGCTGGTGCTCGAGCCGGTCGCCCGCGACACCGCGAACGCCGTCGGGCTGACGGCGGCGCTGGTCGCGGACGTCGACCCGGACGCCGAGCTCGCCGTCGTCAGCGCCGACCACGTGATCCGGCCGGTGGAGCGCTTCGCCGACGCGCTGCGCACCGCCTACGACGCCCTCGCCACCCGCCCCCGGTCGCTGGTCACCCTCGGCATCCGGCCCACCGCGCCGGCCACCGGGTTCGGCTACGTGCAGCGTGGCGCGCCCACCGGGCAGCCGGGCGTGGCCGAGGCGGCGTCGTTCCGGGAGAAGCCCGACCGCGCCACCGCCGAGCAGTACCTGGCGTCCGGGCAGTACCTGTGGAACTCGGGCATGTTCGTCTGGCGCGCCCGCACGGTGCTCGACGCCCTGGCCGAACACCTCCCCGCGTCGGCGGAGGGGCTCGCCCGGATCGTCGCGGCGCCCGCCGGGCCGGGCCGGGACGCGGTGCTGGCCGACGTCTTCCCGACCCTGCCGAAGATCAGCGTCGACTACGCCGTCCTCGAGCCGGCCGCCGCCGAGCCCGGACGGGTGCTCGTGGTCGACCTGGACGTGGCCTGGCTGGACGTCGGCTCGTGGCCGGCGCTGGCGCACACGCTGGACCACGACGGCGCGGGCAACGCCGTCCGCGGCCTCGCCGTCGTGCTCGACGGGGCGGGGAACATCGTGTTCAGCGACGACCCGCGGCACCTGGTCGCCCTCGTGGGCGTGCGGGACAGCGTCGTGGTGCACACCGCCGACGTCACCATGGTCTGCCCGGTCGCCGACGCCGAGCGGGTGAAGCAGCTGCTCGCCGCGGTGCAGGAGAGCCACGGCGGCCGTTTCGCCTGAGCTCGTGATTGGCTGCGGGGCATGAAGAACTTCGACGTCGCAGCAGTGGTCAGCGGGGGCGCCTCCGGGCTCGGGGAGGCCACCACCCGGGCGCTGGCCGCCCGTGGGGCCGCGGTCACCATCATGGACCTGAACGAGGAGCGCGGGCAGGCGCTCGCCGCCGAGCTGGGCGGGCACACCACGTTCGTCCGCACAGACGTGACCGACGAGGCCTCGGTGCAGGCCGCGGTCGCCGAGGCCACCGGCAAGGACCGCCCGCTGCGGATCGCGGTCAGCTGCGCCGGCATCGGGCTGGCCCAGCGCACGGTGGGCCGCAACGGCGAGCCGCACGAACTCGGCGGGTTCCAGAAGGTGCTGGCCGTCAACCTGGTCGGCACGTTCAACGTCCTGCGCCTGGCCGCGGCGGCGATGTCGCAGACCGAGCCGGGGGAGGAGGGCGAGCGCGGCGTCGTCGTCAACACCGCCTCCATCGCCGCCTTCGACGGCCAGATCGGCCAGCTGGCGTACTCGGCGTCGAAGGGCGGTGTCGTCGGCATGACCCTGCCCGCGGCCCGCGACCTGTCCAGCGTGGGCGTCCGCGTCTGCACCATCGCCCCCGGGCTGGTGGACACGCCCCTGCTGGGCTCGCTCCCCGAGGAGGCGCGGGCCGCCCTCTCGGCGGGCATACCCTTCCCCAAGCGGCTCGGCCGCCCGGCCGACTTCGCCGAGCTGGCGCTCGCGATCGTCGAGAACGGCTACCTCAACGGCGAGGTCGTCCGGATGGACGGCGCGCTGCGCATGGCACCCCGCTGACCTTCCCCCCGGAGCACCTGCTGAGCACCGCCCTGGACGCCCCCGCCTACGCGGCGGTGTGGACGCCGGACTGGCCCCTCGACGTGGGCCGGACCCTGGCTCCGCACCGCCGCGGGCCGGGCGACCCCGCGCTGCGGCTGGCCGACACCGGGTTCTGGCGCACGACGTCGACCCCGGCGGGCGCGGCCACGGTGCGGCTGGTCCGCACGGCCGCGGGGGTGGCCATCAGCGCGTGGGGCCCCGGTGCGGAGTGCGCGGGGGTCGCCGTGCCCGAGTGGCTGGGCGCCGCCGACCGCCCCGAGCAGTTCCGCCCCGGCGAGCACCCGACGGTGGCCGAGCTGCACCGCACGACGCCGTGGCTGCGGCTGGGGCGGACCGGTCGCACCTGGGACGCGCTCGTCCCGGCGGTGCTGGAGCAGAAGGTGACCGTCGTCGAGGCCCACCGGGTGTGGCGGGAGCTGCTCCGGCTGGCGGGCGAGCCCGCGCCCGGCCCCGCACCCGAGGGGATGCACGTGGTGCCCTCGGCGCAGCGCGTGCTCGAGGTGACCGACTGGGAGTGGCACCGCTGCGGGCTCGACGGTGCGCGCCGCCGGGCGCTGCGCGCCGCCGCGACGGTGGCCGCCGCCCTGGAGCCCGAGCGGGCCGGGGACTCCGGCGGTCTGCAGCAGCGCCTGCGCTCGATCCCCGGCATCGGCATCTGGACGGCGGCCGAGGTGGCGCAGCGGGTCCACGGTGACCCGGACGCCGTCAGCGTGGGTGACTTCCACCTGAAGAACCTGGTGGGCTACGCGCTCACCGGCCGCCGGAACACCGACGACGAGGGCATGCTCGAGCTGCTGGAGCCGTGGCGGGGGCACCGGCAGCGGGTGGTGCGCCTGCTGCTGGCCGGCGGCCCCCGGCGGCCGCGGCGCGGGCCCCGGTTCGCCCCGGTGGACAACCGGCGCCGTTAGCGCTCGGCGAGCAGGCCGAGCAGGTAGGCGCCGTAGCCGCTCTTCCCCAGCGGCTCGGCGATGGCGCGCAGCCCCTCGTCGTCCAGCCAGCCGTTGCGCCAGGCCACCTCCTCGATGCAGCCGATCTTCAGGCCCTGGCGCTCCTCGACCACGGAGACGAACTCGGTCGCCTGGCGCAGCGAGGCGAAGGTGCCGGTGTCCAGCCAGGCGGTGCCGCGGTCCAGCGAGGTGACGGTCAGCCGGCCCTCCCGCAGGTAGTGCTCGTTGACCGCGGTGATCTCCAGCTCGCCCCGCGCGCTCGGGGTGATGCCGCGGGCCACCTCGACGACGTCCCCGGCGTAGAAGTACAGCCCGGGGACGGCGTAGGCGCTCTTCGGGCGCACCGGCTTCTCCTCGATCGAGAGCACCCGGCCGGCGTCGTCGAACTCCACGACGCCGTAGTCCCGCGGATTGGCCACGTGGTAGGCGAACACGTGCCCACCGGCGGGCACGGGCAGCCGGGACAGCGCGGTGCCCAGGCCGGCGCCGTAGAAGATGTTGTCGCCGAGGACCAGGGCCGCGGCCTCGCCGCCGAGGAACTCCGCCCCGATGAGGAACGCCTGGGCCAGGCCCTCGGGTCGCGGCTGGGCCGCGTACTCGATCCGCATGCCCAGCCGGCTGCCGTCACCGAGGAGGGCGCGGAACGCCGCCTGGTCCGCCGGGGTCGTGATGACCAGCACCTCGCGGATCCCCGCCATCATCAGCGTGGAGAGCGGGTAGTAGATCATCGGTTTGTCGTAGACCGGCATGAGCTGCTTGCTCACCGCCTGGGTGATGGGGAACAGACGGCTCCCCGTGCCACCGGCCAGGATGATCCCGCGCATGGGGACGAACCGTACCGAGCGCTCCGGCTCTACAGCGCCGGACCGCCCAGCCACAGCCTCCCGACGAGTGAGGTCCCTCCGGGGGAGCCGACCGGCTCCCACCGCGTCGACCAGCCCATGGCGTGCAGCTGCACGAGCGCGGCGCCGATCACCGCGCCGAGGTTCAGCGCGGTGGTGAGGGTGACGGTGTCGGACAGGTGGAGGTCGACGACGCCGTCGCCGTCGCCGCCGTGGCGCAGCACGACCGGGAACTCCGGGAGGGCGGCGGCCGCGACGCGGAACGCCTCTGCGACGGCGCCGAGCTCGCCGGGCCGGGGCACGAGGTCGGTCGCGGGGGAGCGGGACGCCACCACGTCGCGCGACCCGTAGGGGAAGAGGTCCTCGCCGGGCAGCCGCACCAGCGGCCGCGTGCCCTCGTCGGCGTCGTCGGCCGGCCGTCGCGCCGGCAGCCCGCGGACGACCGCGACCGGAACGCCGGCCAGCTTGCCCTTCACCAGGTCCGCGGCGGAGGCGAGCTCGTCGACGACGGCGACCCGGGTGGTCTCCAGCCGGTTGCCGTGGGCGTCCAACGCCCCGCGGAGGTCCTCGAGCGCGACGATCCCGGCGGCCCCGACCGCGACGTCGGTGAGCCCCTCGCGCCAGGTCCGGCCGAAGGTGTCGCTGACCACCACCGCGACCTCCACCCCGGCCAGCTCCCGCAGCCGGGCCCGCAGCCGCCGGGCGGAGGCGTCGGCGTCCTCGGGCAGCAGGACCAGCGAGTCGGCGGAGACGTTCGAGGCGTCGATGCCGGCGGCGGCGACGACCCAGCCCTGCCGGGTCTGCACGATCTTCAGCGGCCCGCGGCGGGCGACCACCCGCACCGTCTCCGCATCGATCGCCCGCTGGCGGGCGGCCTCCCGGTCGGTCCCGGGCTCCAGGCGGACCAGTCGGCCCTCCACCTTCGAGACCACCTTGGAGGTGACCACGACGACGTCGCCGTCGGCGAGCCAGGGCGCGGCGCGCGCGATGGCCGCGGCCAGGTCGTCACCGGCGGCGAACTCCGGCAGCCCGGCGACCGGGTGGATCGAGACACCGGATGGCACGGCCCCGTCCAGAGGCGCGCGGCGATCGTGCGAGCCGTGCGGAGGACGGGGTCCTTCTTCAGGCACAGGCATCGAGCGCGGCGCGGGCCAGGGCCGTGGTGGCCTCGGGGGTGGACATGAGCAGCGGCAGCCGCCGGACGTCGACGCCGGGCACGTCGGCGGGGTCGTCCTCGGCGACCAGCCAGGCGTCGAGCAGCCCACCGTCGGCGCGGGCGCCGTAGTGCCGGCCGACCCCCTCGGCGCTCACCTCGATGCCCAGCACGGGCAGGCAGCGGTCGGCCATGCCGCGCACGACCGCGCCGCCCACGATCGGCGAGACCCCGGCGATCCGGGCCGGTGAGGACCGCAGGGCGTCGCGCAGCCCGGGCACGCCGAGGACCGTGCCGATCGAGACCACGGGGTTGGAGGGGGCGAGCAGGACGGCGTCGGCGGAGGCGAACGCCTCCACGACGCCGGGTGCGGGGCGGGCACCGTCCACGCCCACCTGGACGAAGGCCGAGGGGTCGAGCCCGGCCCCGTGGCGCACCCACCACTCCTGGAAGTGGATCGCGCGCGACCGGCCGTCCTCGGGGTCGGTGACGACGACGTGGGTCTCCACCCGCTGGTCGCTCATCGGCAGCACGGTCACCCCGGGCCGCCAGCGTTCCGCGAGCGCCGCCGTGACCTGCGAGAGCGGGTAGCCGGCGTCGAGCATCCGGGTGCGGATCAGGTGCGTGGCCAGATCGCGGTCACCGAGGCCGAACCAGGCGGGGTCGGCGCCGTAGGCGGCGAGTTCCTCCTTGACCGTCCACGACTCGCCGGCCCGGCCCCAGCCGCGCTCCTCGTCGATGCCGCCGCCGAGGGTGTAGACGACCGTGTCCAGGTCCGGGCAGATGCGCAGCCCGTGCAGCGTCACGTCGTCCCCGGTGTTGACCACGGCCGTGATCTCCGCCTCGGGGGCCGCGGCGCGGACCCCGCGCAGAAATCGAGCCCCTCCGGTCCCACCTGCCAGCACGACGATCTGCACGAAACGCATGGTGCCCGATGAGCACTTGTCGACTGTTCGCCGGGCGTGTCGAGGGCTACCACGAGATGTGACGAAGGCCCCGTGACGGATGGGGCTGGTGTGGCGTGTCGCTTACACCGGGCGAAGTTGACGCCTGGGCAACGACACGCGTGTAATTCCGGCGGTGTCAACGAGTGCTGATCGGCCCGGGAACGTCCTGCCGGCCGCGCACCGGGACGAGAGCGAGAGGGGACGCACCGTCATGGCAGAGGTGTCGTGGTTGAGCGACTACGTCAACGGGTCGGAGCGGTCGGCCGACCGGCTGCCGGTCACCGGGCATGCCACGGGCCAGGCCGTGGGCCAGGGGACGGGGCAGCCGTTCGTCGGCTTCCTCGGCTTCGGGCTGGAGCCGGACACCCAGTCCTGGCAGGAGCAGGCGCTGTGCGCCGAGACCGACCCCGAGGCGTTCTTCCCCGAGAAGGGCGGCTCCACCCGCGAGGCGAAGAAGATCTGCACCGGCTGCGAGGTCAAGGCCGAGTGCCTCGAGTACGCGCTGGCCAACGACGAGCGCTTCGGCATCTGGGGTGGCCTCTCCGAGCGCGAACGACGCCGGCTCCGCCGCCGAGCGGTCTAAGGACCCCCGGAAGGACCCCCTGCTCCCCACCGCTCGCGAGCTCGCGGCGGGTCCCTGCAGGGGCCGATCCAGCACTCTCACCCCAGCCGCCGGCGCCCCTCGCCGGCGGCTGTGGTTCTGTTCGGGCATGGTCGCCCGCGTCGCCCTCGGTCGAGCGCACGTGGTCCACGAGGTCCGGGCCGCGGAGCCGCTGGCGGAGGCGCTGGCTGCGCCGCTGACCGCCCGCGCGCCGTGGCTGACCGCGGTGCTCAACCACGGCGCCGCGCGCCCGCTGCCGACCCGCCCCGCCGCCGTCGTCGTCCCGGGGCACAGCGACGGCACGCCGCGCGCCGCCGCCTTCCTGGAGCTGCGCCGGCGCGGGGTGCTCACCCAGGTGACCGTGCTGGGCCAGGCGACCCGGCCGCTGCCCGGTGGCCGCCCCACCGCGCGCCTGCTGGCCCGTGACGACGAGGCCGCCGGGCACCTCGCCGAAGGGGTGCTCGGCCTCCTGGGCTCGCTGCGCGGACCCTGGGCGCTGCACCTGACCGGGCTCCCCCTGGGTGATCCCACCGCCCGCGCGCTGGCTGCCCGGCTGCCCACCGCCGTCCTGGCCAACGCCCGCACCGCGCTGCTGGTCGACGCGCTCGACCGGGCCGGGCCCGTGGAGCGCACGCACGACCACCGGCACCTCGAGCGCTGGCTCCCCGCGTTCCTCGCCGCCGCGCCCGATCGGCGGGCGCGGGAGTTCCTGCGGGCCGCGGCCCGGCTGCACGCGGCCGTCGGCCGCCTGGAGGTGGCGGTCGTCGCCGAGGGTGACCGGCCGCGTGCCGGGCTGCTCACCCTCGTCGACGGCGGGAACCGCTGGCCGTGGTGGGGCATCGACGGCGACGGCGGTCCCCGCACGGTGATGGGCGCACCGGTGAGCACCCTCTCCGTGCCGGTGCGGCGCTGGCCCCGTTGAGGCTCAGCCGGGGAGGTGGACCCGGCTGCGCTCGGGCAGGAGCGGGGCGCTGCCCGTGCCGAGGCGCAGCTCCCCGGTGGCGGCCCGGGCGCTGTCGGCAGCCGGTGCGCCCTGGGGCACGAGGGTGAGCTCCAGCGGGTAGACCCGGCCGGTCGGCTCCGGGGCCGAGCCGCCCGGCCGGAGGACCGTCGGGGCGCGCCCGCGCACGGTCCACCGCTCGCCGTCGCGGGAGACGACCAGGTCCTCACCCTCGACGACGGCGTGCTCGACGGGCGTGGCGGTGCACCCGGCGGCGACCGGGTCGGCCGGGGCCTCGGCGGCCAGGCAGTTGTAGGTGGGCAGCCGCAGCTCCAGCCGGGCCGTGCCGGCGGAGGTGGTGAGCCGCGCCTCGGGGTAGGCCGCGGTGACGCCCACCGCCCGCGGCTCCAGGACGAGCCCGCCGGCGACCAGGTCGGCGACGAGGGCGTCGGGCGCCCCGGCGTCCGAGGTCGGCGCGGGACCCGGCGTCCCCCGGTCGTCGGTCCCGGGCCCGCCGGCGGAACCGCTCGCCGCGAGCCGGCCGGCCGCGACCGCGGCGGCGGTGCCGACGACCGCCAGGGCGACGACGCAGAGCGCGGCCAGGACGGCGCGGCCCCGCCCGTGGTCCTCGCCGGGAAGAGCGGGCGCCACCGACGGCGGGGCCAGCGTCGCCCAGCCGGCGGGGGACGGCGGCTCCGGCCGGGTGCCCGGTGGGTGCTCGTGGAAGTCGGCCAGGTCGTCGACCGGATCCGGTGCGCCGGTCGCGCGGGACCGGCGCGCCCGGACGACGGCCGTGGCGGCGACCAGGGCCGCCACGGCCAGGACGCCCAGGACGCCCAGGACCACGCCGGTGACCAGCCAGGCGGTGGTGGCGGCGGCGTCCATCCCGTCCAGCATGTCAGCGGGTGGGGTCGATCTCCTCGGGATCCCGGCCCAGCAGGGTGGCGACCTGGTCGACGACCACGTCGCGCACCAGGTCGGCGAGGTCCTCCCGGTCGTGCGCGCGCAGCTCCAGCGGCCGGCGGTAGACCACGATCCGCGGCGGGACCTCCTGGCCCTGTTCGCGCCGGGCCGGCAGCAGCCGGGCCAGCGGGACGCCCGCGTCGTCGAGGACGTCGGCGTCCAGCAGCGCCTCGTCGGGATCGGTGTGCTCGACCCAGGGCACGTCCTCGACGGCGAACTCCACCCCGGCCAGCTCGCGCTCCCAGCGGCGTTCCAGGTCCTCGACGGCGTCCAGGACCAGGTCGTCGAACAGCTCGGCCCGGCTGCGCGACAGCGGCACCTCGGCAGGGGCGAGGCGCCCGCGCAGGCCACGACCGTGGCGGTCGCGACGGGAGCGGGCGCGGCGGCGCGGAGGATGGCTCATGACTGCCCGAAGGGTACGGCGACCCGCGACACGCCGGGCCCCGGGACGGCTCGCCGGGCGTTCTCCCACGTCGAGCCGCGCCGGTCCCGAACCCGCGCCCGACCGGTGACGATGCCCACGGGGTCATCGTGCAGGATGGTGCGCCACAGCCGGTTTCCCGGTGTGCCTGCTGTCGCGCACCGCCGGGCGGGATTACTGTGCCGTGCGTGAGGAACCGGTGGTGAGGCAGTCACGGCGCTGCTCGCGCAGCGGCTGCGCGCAACCGGCAGCGGCGACCCTGACCTACGTCTACGCGGAGTCGACCGCTGTCGTGGGCCCCTTGGCGACGTACTCCGAGCCGCACAGCTACGACCTGTGCGAGTTCCACGCGGAGCGGCTGACCGTCCCGCGCGGCTGGGAGGTCGTGCGGCACGAGATCGACGTCGAGGACGCCGGGCCGACGGGGGACGACCTGCTGGCCCTGGCCGACGCCGTCCGCGAGGCCGCCCGCCCCGAGCCGCCGCGCGCTCCCGCGGACGACGGCAGCGGCATCCGGCGCGGGCACCTGCGGGTGCTTCCCGACCTCCCCTAGAAGGACCACCTTCCCCCCACGCCTCGCAAGCTCGGCGCGAGCCCCGAGAGGGTGGCCGTTCCAGCGCGTGGCGGGGCGCGCCGATAGTGTCGCGGCGTGCGTGATCTCTCGGCCCTGATCAAGGCCTACGACGTCCGCGGGGTGGTCCCCGACCAGTGGGACGAGGACGTCGCGCGGGCGATCGGGGCGGCGTTCGCCGAGTTCGTCCTCGCCGAGAGCGGTGCGACCGCCGTGGTCACCGCGCACGACATGCGCGAGACCTCCGTCCCGCTCTCCCGCGCCTTCGCCGAAGGCGTCATCGGCCGCGGCGTCGACGTCGTCGAGGCCGGGCTGGGCTCCACCGACCTGCTGTACTTCGCCGCCGGATCGCTCGACGTGCCCGGGGCGATGTTCACCGCCAGCCACAACCCCGCGCAGTACAACGGGATCAAGATGTGCCGTGCCGGGGCCGCCCCCATCGGGCAGGACTCCGGGCTGGTCACCATCCGCGAGTGGGCCGAGCGCGACACCTACGAGCGCGTGCCGGAACGGGTCGGCACCGTCACCACCCGCGACGTCCTCGCCGACTACGCCGCGCACCTGCGCTCGCTGGTCGACCTCGCCACGATCCGGCCGCTCCGCGTCGTAGTCGACGCGGGCAACGGCATGGGCGGGCACACGGTCCCGGTGGTCCTCGCCGGGCTGCCGCTGGAGATCGTGCCGCTGTACTTCGAGCTGGACGGGTCGTTCCCCAACCACGAGGCCAACCCCCTGGACCCGGCGAACCTGGTCGACCTGCAGCGCGCCGTCGTCGAGCACGGCGCCGACATCGGCCTGGCGTTCGACGGCGACGCCGACCGGGTCTTCGTCATCGACGAGCGGGGCGAGCCGGTGAGCCCCTCGGCCATCACCGCCCTGGTCGCGGTGCGCGAGCTGGCCAAGGGGCGCGGGACGACGATCATCCACAACCTGATCACCTCCCGGGCCGTGCCGGAGATCGTGCGCGAGCACGGCGGGCAGCCGGTCCGCACGCGCGTGGGGCACTCGTTCATCAAGGCCGAGATGGCCCGCACCGACGCGGTCTTCGGTGGCGAGCACTCCGCGCACTACTACTTCCGCGACTTCTGGCGGGCCGACACCGGCATGCTCGCGGCAATGCACGTCCTGGCCGCGCTGGGGGAGCAGGGCCGGCCGCTGTCGGAGCTGACCGCCGCCTACGCGCGCTACGCCGCCTCCGGCGAGATCAACTCCACGGTGGCCGACGCGGGGGAGCGGATGGCGGCGGTGCGGGAGGTCTTCGAGAAGGAGGAGGGCGCGACGGTCGACGAGCTCGACGGCCTGACCGTCGAGCTGCCCGACGGCGCGTGGTTCAACCTGCGGGCCAGCAACACCGAGCCGCTGCTGCGGCTGAACGTGGAGGCGCCGGACGAGGCGCGGATGAGCGAGGTGCGCGACCGGGTGCTCCGCACCGTGCGCGCGGAACAGGAGTCGAAGTGACCACACCCCGGAGCGGCACCCCGAGCGGCCCGCTCGGCCTGGACCCGGAACTGCTGGCCATCCTCGCCTGCCCGGACAGCCACCACAGCCCGCTGGCCGTCGACGAGGCGGCCGGTGAACTGGTCTGCGGCACCTGCGACCGGGCGTTCCCGGTCCGTGACGGCATCCCCGTGCTGCTGCTCGACGAGGCGCGGCACCGCTCGTCATGACCTCGCCCGAGCTGGCCGAGGAGGTCCTCGACGACCTCGAGCTGCTGCGCGCGCGGGATCCGCGCGGGCTGCTGCCGGCCGTGGCCGGGTCCGGTGCGCAGGTCCGGGAGACCGCGCGGCTGACCGAGGAGGCCGGGCTGGACCGGGTCACCGAGGGCGGCCGGCCCCGCGGGCTCGTCATCGTCGCCCGGCGGGAGGGCGCCGTGGCCGCGTCGGTGCTGCGGGCACTCCTCGGCCCCGCCAGCCCGGTCACCGTCGACGTCGTCCCCGGTCCCGCGCTGCCCGTGTGGACCGGCCCCAGCGACGTCGCGGTCGTGGCCACGCGCACCGGTGCGGGCGCGTACGCCCTCGCGCCGGCCTACGAGGCCGCCCGCCGGGGGGTCGCGCTGGTCGGGATCGGCGCCGAGGACGCGCCGCTGCGCGGCGTGTGTTCCTCGGCCCGGGCGCCCTACGTCGCGCTGCCGGCGAGCCGCGTCCGCCACACGACCCTCTGGTCGCTGCTCACGCCGATGCTTCGCCTGGCGGCCGACCTGAGGCTGCTGGCCGACGGCGTGGCCGACACCGAGGCGGTGGCGGGGGCTCTGGACCGGGTGGCCGAGGAGTGCGGCCCGGCGCGGGAGTCGTTCGTCAACCCGGCCAAGAGCCTGGCGCTGGAGCTGCTCGACGCGCTCCCGGTGATCGCCTCGGAAGGGCCGCTCGCCGGGGCGGCGGCGACCCGCGTCGCCGACCAGCTGGCCACGCTCGCGGGGCTCCCGGTCGCCGACTTCCGGCTGCCGGACCAGCGGGTTGCCGCCTGCGCCGTCCTGGGCGGGCCGCTCGCGCCGCAGGACGCGGCCGACGACTTCTTCCGGGACCGCGTCGCCGACAGCGGCCGGCGGCTGCGGCTGCTGACGATCCGCGACAGCGACGCCGGCGGGCACGACGGCGCGGGGGAGCGGGAGCCACGCTCGGCGGCCGAGGCGATGCAGCAGGTGCTGAGCACCGCCGCGGCGCACAGCGTGCCGGTCAGCGGCCTGGCCGAGCACGGGGAGCCGGAGCGGTTCGCTCGGCTGCCCCGCCTGGCCCGGCAGCTGGCCGTCGCCGACTTCAGCGCCGTCTACCTGGCGCTCGCCCTCGACACCGAGCGGGCCCGACCTCGCTGAGTGCGCGCGCGGCCCGTGGCGGGTCCACCATCATGGCGACAGCACGCCGGTGCTGACCGATCGGAAGGAACTCCCTTGGCGGGTGGACTCGTAGCCCTGCTCGACGACGTGGCGGTGCTGGCGCGCGCGGCCGCGGCCTCGATCGACGACATCGGGGCGGCTGCCGGGCGGGCCAGCATCAAGGCGGCCGGCGTCGTCGTCGACGACACCGCCGTCACGCCGCAGTACGTGCACGGGCTGAACGCCGACCGCGAGCTGCCGATCATCCGGAAGATCGCCGTCGGATCGCTCCGGAACAAGCTCCTGATCATCCTGCCGGCGATCCTGCTGCTCAGCCAGTTCCTGCCGTTCCTGCTCACCCCCATCCTGATGGTCGGTGGTGCCTACCTCTGCTACGAGGGAGCGGAGAAGATCTGGCACCGGGTGAGCGGCCACGCAGAGGCGCACGCCACGGTGGAGGACGCGCTCCCGGACGAGAGCACGATCGTGTCCGGGGCCGTGCGCACCGACTTCATCCTCTCGGCCGAGATCATGGTGATCAGCCTCAACGAGGTGGCGAGCGAGGGCTTCCTGTCCCGGGCGGCCATCCTGGTGGTCGTCGCGCTCGGCATCACCGTGCTGGTGTACGGCGTCGTCGGCGTCATCGTGAAGATGGACGACGTCGGGCTGAACCTGTCGCAGCGGACCTCGAAGGGGCTCGCCGCGTTCGGCCGCGGCCTGGTGAAGGGCATGCCGAAGCTGCTGTCCGCCCTCACCGTCGTCGGCACCGTCGCCATGCTGTGGGTCGGTGGGCACATCATCCTGGTGGGCACCGACGAGCTGGGCTTCCACCCGCTCTACGAGTTCGTGCACCACCTGGAGGAGGCGGCGCACGACGCCACCGGCGCTCTCGGCGGGGTCGTGGGCTGGCTGGTCAACACGCTGGGCAGCGCGCTGCTGGGGCTGGTCGTGGGGGCCGTGGTGGTCCTGGTCATGAACCTCACGGTGCACCGGGGCAAGGCCGGGGCCGGGGCGCACTGAGACGCGGCGCCGGCGGCGCCGCACCCGTGCCCCGGTCGCCGGGGCGGGGGAGAAGGCCACCGTCCCGGGAGGTCCCCGCCCCGGGCGCCGCGGGGCCGTCCCGCGGTGTGACCAGGGGGCGACCCGCCCCGCGGGGGTGAGGTTCGTTCCCGGGGACGCGGTCGGGCCGTAATCTGCCCAGACCATGTGGCAGCTGAGCAACGGTGTGCGGTTCTACCCGTGGGGGAGCCGCACCGTGATCCCCGAGCTCCTCGGTGAGCCCGTGCCCGCGGAGCGGCCGCACGCGGAGCTGTGGATCGGGGCCCACCCCGACGAGCCCAGCGTCCTGGCCGACGGGCGCCCGCTGGACAAGGCGATCGCCGAGGAGCCCGCCGAGCTGCTGGGCACCCCGGTGGTGGAGCGCTTCGGGGCGCGGCTGCCCTTCCTGATGAAGGTGCTCGCCGCCGAGACCCCGCTGTCGCTGCAGGCGCACCCCACGACGGAGCAGGCCGAGGCCGGCTACGCCGCCGAGGAGGCCGCCGGCATCCCGCACGACGACCCGACGCGGACGTTCAAGGACCCCTTCCACAAGCCCGAGCTGCTGCTCGCGCTCACCACGTTCGAAGCGCTGTGCGGGTTCCGCCCGGTGGAGGAGTCGCTGCACTGCCTGGCCAAGCTGCAGGTGCCTGAGCTCAAGCCCACCATCGCCGCCCTGGCGCGCGGCGGCCTGCGCGCGGCGATCCCGCAGCTGCTGGCGCTGCCCGGGGAGCGCCGGACGGAGCTCGTGGCCGCCGTGGCCACCGCGGCGGGCAGGTTCGTGGCGGCGCACGACCCGGAGTTCATCAACACCTACCGGTGGGCGGCGACCCTCGCCGAGACCTACCCCGGCGACCCGGGCGTCGTCATCTCGCTGATGTGCAACCACCTCAAGCTGGCCCCGGGAGAGGCGGTGTTCCTCCCCGCGGGCAACCTGCACGCCTACCTGTCGGGTGCCGGTGTCGAGGTGATGGCCAGCTCCGACAACGTGCTGCGCGGCGGGCTGACCGCCAAGCACGTCGACCTCGCGGCGCTGATCGAGGTCCTGGACTTCTCCGACGGGCGGGTGCCGGTGATCCACCCGGTGCTCGGGCCAGGCGGCCTGCGCTACCCGGTGCCGGTGCAGGACTTCGACCTCACCCGCTGCCAGCTCGACGAGCAGGCGGGCACGCTGACCACGCGCGGACCGCAGCTCCTGCTGTGCACGGAGGGCACCGCGGTGCTGGCGTCGGTCGACGGAGAGCTGACCCTGGCGAAGGGCCGCGCGGCGTTCGTCCCCGCCGGTGCGCCGGTCGCCGCTCGCGGCCCGGCGGTGCTCTACCGGGCCACCACCGCCATCTCGTGAGACGCCGGCCGGCCTCGGCGTTGCGCCGACGGGGTCCGGCAGCCGCGGCCTAGCGTCGGGCCGGTCGCCGTCCGGCTGGTGGGGGAGTTGCGTGCACGTACGACCCGGTTCCCGGTCCCGTCGGCTCGCCGGTGCGGTCCTCGCGTTCGGCGTGGCGATGGCGTCGGCCGGCTGCGAGGCGGTGGACGTCGGCGAGGGCGCCGACCGCACGGAGGCCACGGCGGCGCCCGCGCTCGTCACCGGCTCTGCGCTCGCCGCGCTGGACGATCTGGACGTCAAGGGCCGCGCCCCGAAGACCGGCTACGACCGGGACCAGTTCGGCGCGGGCTGGGTCGACACCGACCGCAACGGCTGCGACACGCGCAACGACGTCCTGGCCCGGGATCTGACCGGGGAGACCTTCCAGCCGGGTACCCGGGACTGCGTCGTCGCCACCGGCACCCTCGCCGACCCCTACTCGGGGGAGACGATCCCCTTCCTCCGCGGCCAGGACACCAGCGCCGACGTGCAGATCGACCACGTGGTCGCGCTCTCCGACGCGTGGCAGAAGGGCGCCCAGGGCTGGGACGAGCCACGGCGGGTCCGGTTCGCCAACGACCCGCTCAACCTGCTCGCCGTCGACGGCCCGCTCAACATGCAGAAGGGCGACGGCGACGCCGCCACCTGGCTGCCGCCGGACCGCGGCTACCGGTGCGCCTACGTGGCCCGGCAGATCGCCGTGAAGGCCGCGCACGGCCTCTGGGTGACTCCGGCCGAGCACGACGCCATGGCCGGGGTGCTCGCGGGGTGTCCGGACGAGCCGCTGCCGTCCGCCGACCATTCACCGCTGCCCGTCCCGCAGCCGGCGGCGACCGTTCCCGAAGCCGACCCGCGGTCCGCGTCGGCGCCCCGCTACGCCGACTGCGCGGCGGTACGGGGCGCCGGAGCGGCGCCCATCCACCGGGGTGAGCCCGGCTTCTCGGAGGCGTTCGACGGCGACGGGGACGGGGTGGGCTGCGAGTCCTGACGTGTGCCGCGACGATCCGGTGGGCCCGCCGCCTGGCTCCCGGGACGTCGCGTGCCCGGCGCGCTGCTCGCGGCGCGTCGAGCACTGCAGGCCACTCCACGAGGCTCACGCCGGTCGGGCGCGGTTCCTCGATGTCGAGCCGGGGCTGCAGTCGGCGTGCCACTGAGGCGTCCACGCGGCCCTGTCGGCTTCGGGCCAGGTGAACGTCTCGCGGGTGGTTCAGGACGGCGAGCCGAAGGCGCGACCGGACTGGCGCAGGAGTTCCGGGCGCACCGGCCCGGCCCCGAACCCGTGGGGACCGGTGCTGGGTGTGCTGTCGGGGTGAGGACGGTTGGCCTGCCTACGGGGCGTCCGGGGTCGCGGGCGCTGCCAAAGGCGTGGCGTGCAGGGAGGCGAGCAGCTGCAGCCTGTCCGCGCTGGGCGAGCCGGGCGCGGCGTGGTAGACGATGAGCTGGCGGCCGGGTGAGCCCTTGACGTCGAGCGTGTGGTAGTCGAGGACGAGGTCGCCGACGTCGCGGTGGCGGAACGCCTTGGAGTCGTGCGTCTTGCCGCGTACGTCGTGCTTGGCCCACAGGTGGCGGAACGCGGAGCTGGCCGTGGAGAGCTCGACCACCAGCCGGCGCACGGCATCGGCGGAGTCCACGTGTCCCAGGGCCAGGCGCAGGTTGGCCACGCAGGACTCCGCGGCTCGGTCCCAGTGGGCGTAGAAGCTGGAGCCGACCGGGTCGAGGAACGTCATGCGGGCGACGTTGTCGATCCGGTCGAAGTCCGAGTACAGGGCGCCGGCCAGGGCGTTGTGCGCCAGCACGTCGAGCTGCCGGTTGATGATCACCGCGGGGGTGTGCGGCCACGCCTCCAGCAGGTCCAGCAGTGACTGCGGCGGCGCCGGGGTGGTGGGCGCCAGGGTGGTGGGCGCCAGGTGGGCCAGGCGGAAGAGGTGCTCGCGCTGGTCGGGGTCGAGGCACAGGGCGCTGGCGATCGCGTTGAGCACGGACGGTGACGGGTTGCGTTCGCGGCCCTGCTCCAGGCGGGCGTAGTAGTCCACGCTGACGCCGGCCAGCATCGCCACCTCCTCGCGACGCAGCCCGGGCACGCGGCGGGTGGTGTGCCCGGTCAGCCCGACGTCGTCGGGCTGGAGGTGGCCGCGGCGGGCCTTGAGGAACGGGCCGAGGTCTGCGGTGCGCACGTTCCGACCGTAGGGGCCGCTCACCTCGGCAACCAGGACCTGGTGCTCCCTGGCAGCCGTCGGCCGCGGCGCGCCGGGGCCCCTCGGCCCGGCGCGCCGCCTGCTCAGCGTCGGGTCATCACGAACCCGGCGTGGTGAAGGACGCCGTCCAGCAGCTGGCCGAACGCCCAGAAGCCGGAGTCGTCCAGGTAGGTGACCCGGTCCTCGTGCAGCCAGTAGCGGCCGGTGTACGCGTCGGCGCGCCCGCCCCGGGTCTCGGAGTAGCGGCCGTCTGGTCGCAGGTGCTGCAGCAGGCCGCGGCCAGGGTCGTGCCAGGTGCCCACCCACGTCTCTCGGACGGCCGGGTCCGCGACGTCCTGTCCCGCGGGCCGGGTCGGCTCGCCGTCCCAGGCCTCGAGGTGTCCGGCGACCCACACCGCCAGCAGGTCCTGCGGGTCGACGACCAGCATGCTGTGCACCTGCGCCTCGCTGACCGGGCGGCGCACGACGGCGAAGGTGGCCGGGTTGCCGGGCACGAGGTCGTACCCGCCGCGCCGGGCCGGCGGCAGCTGCGCCACGGCGCTGTCCACCAGCAGCGGGACGGCGTAGGCGCCGTCGGCGTCGATCACCTCCACCCCGGGGTCGGCCGGCCCCGCGGCCAGACGCTCCCCGACCACGTGCAGATCGCCGGGCGCCACGGTCCCGGACCCGGTCCTGACGTGCGCACGCGTGACGACGAACGTGTCGGCGTCGGGCGGGGTCACCGGCCGGCTCCGGTGGTGGCGAGACGCTCGGTGATCGCGGCGACCGAGTCGTGCACCTGGGTGCGCAGGGCGTCGACGTCCACCCCGACGAGGGCGCCGTCCCACTTGCGCACCTGGCCGGCCACCCACACCGAGGTGATGTTCGAGCGGTCGGCGCCCAGCACGAGGGTTCCGACGGCGTCGTGCAGCGGCATGGTGTTGATCGCCTCGGCGTCCACGATGACGAGGTCGGCCTGCTTTCCCGGGGTGATGGAACCGGTGCGGTCGTCGAGCCGCAGCGTGCGCGCCCCGGACAGGGTCGCGAAGTCGAGCACGTCGCGGGTGGTGATGCGGCTGGGCGCCTGCCCGGTGCCGTAGGCGGCGTTGACCGCGCGCATGCGTTGGATCGTCAGCAGCGACCGCATCTGGGTGAACATGTCGGAGGCCAGCGCGACCTCCACGTCCACCGACAGCCCGGGCCGGATCCCGTGGGCGAGCGCCTCGTCGACCGGCGGGACGGCGTCCTCCAGCCCGATCTGGGCGTCGGAGGTGGGGGCCAGCGAGACGGTGACGCCGTGGTCGCGCATCGCCGCCCAGGCGTCCGCGGACAGCGCCGTGGAGTGGATCGACTCCAGGTGCGGGCCGAGCAGCCCTTGCCCCTGCCAGTCCAGGATGGCGCGGGAGGCGGCCTGACCGAACATGACGTCCAGGCTCACGCCGATGTCGAGGTCGGCTGCGACCCGAGCCAGGTCGGGACCGTAGGCGAGGTGCCCGGCGATGTCTCCGGTGGCCAGTGCCGCCACGCGCAGCGTGACCAACTGGTCGTCGGTGGGGACGTAGGTCGAACGCAGCCGGGTCAGGTCCGCGGGCCACTGGCCGTCCCAGTCGCCGAAGTGCGGGGCCATGGAGGCGTGCACACCGCGGATGCCGGAGTCGATCAGCGCGGTGATCGCCGCGTCCGAGTGGGCGGTGGTGCGCGAGTTGTGCGAGAAGTCGAGCATCGTGGTGATGCCGCCGTCCAGTGCGGTCAGCGCGGCCAGGCGTGTGCCGAGGTACACGTCGTCGGGGGCGTAGGTCGGCGCCACGTGCATGAGCGTGGACTGCAGGTATCCGGCGAGGTCGTCGACGTCGGGGATGGTGCGGCGCATCTGTGCCTGCCAGGCGTGCCGGTGGGTGTCCACCATGCCCGGGGCGACGATGCTGCCGGTCACGTCGACGGCGATCGCCCCGGCGTCCGGAAGGTCGCGGCCGACGTCGACGATGCGCGCCCCGCGCACCAGGACGTCACCGGTGTCGATGGTTCCCAGCGCAGGATCCATCGTCACGACGGTCGCGCCGCGCAGCAGGACGAGGCGGTCGGGATCGGTGGCGGAGCGGTTCAGTGCGTCCAGGACGGGGTCGGTGCTCATCGGGCGTCCTTCCGGTGCATGGTGTAGCCGGCGTGGTGCAAGGCGTCGTCGGCGAACCGGCCGAAGGCCCAGAAGCCGAGGTCGTCGAGGTAGTCGATGCGGTCACCGTCGACCCAGTAGCGGCCCGCGAAGGCGTGCGGGCGGCCCCCGCGGGTCTCGTCGTAGCGGCCGTCGGCGGTCAGTTCCTGGTGCAGGAAGTCGCCGGTGTCGACCCACACGCCTACGCGGCCCGGGTCGACCGCGAGCCGGTCGGGCTGCAGCCGGGTGCGGGGCGGCACGGAACCGAGGGGGTCGCCGGCCCAGTGGACTGGGCGTCCCCCCTGCAGGACTGCGAGCAGTAGGTCGGGCCGCGTGAACGCGGTGTGCAGTGCCGTGGCCAGGTCCGGGGCGTGCTCGTCGGGCACGACGGCGAGGTCGGCGTCCGCGCCGGGTGCGAGTGTCCCGGGGCCGGTGCCGCGCGCGACGGCGCCGAGGGTGGTGGTCGCGTCGAGGCGGGCGGGGAGCACGGTGGTGCCGGTGGCGTCGATGACCACGGCGCCGTCGTCCTCGGCCGCGGTGACGATGCCGGGCCCGACGCCGACGACCAGCGTGCCGCCGAGGAGCACGTCGGCGTCGTGCATGGTGCCGATCAGCGGGTCGAGGGTGTGGATCGTCGCGTTGGTCAGCAGTAGCGGCCGATCGGCGCCGGCGCGGACGGCGGCCAGTCCGGCGGCCGTGAAAGCGGGGAAGGTGGTGGGCATGGCTTCACCCTCGTGCGGCCCGACACGGCGGAGAAGGCCGCGATGCACCCAGGGAGTGCCGCACCCCGGCAAGGGGAACTGGCTCTTCTACGGCGCGCGATCCCCGAGGCAACCGGCCGACGGACGGCCTGGAGCTGCCGGGGGAGAGAGCGGGTGACCTCGACGGGCGGGCGGGTCTGCGGTGGAAGCGCCGGGACGAGCCCCGCATCAGGCCCCGATCACCATGGGGGCGACATCGCCCGGCCGTGGCCTCGATCCACCGACCGGCGGGGTGCGCGGTGTGGTTCTCGGGCGAAGGGTGAGTGCCGCCTTCAGGGGGCCGGCCGGCCCAGCCGATGCAGGCGGTGCACAACCGACGTGCGTGAGCAGGGACGGGCGCCCGTCCCGGGCCGCGCGTCTAAGCTGGACGCCGGCACGAGCCCCGCCGAAGCCTCGGCATGCTCGCTCTCTCAGACCACCCCGTAGCGCCCCGCGGGCCACGGCCCGGGCGCGGACACTGGAGCGACATGACCGCCAGCACTGGCACCCGCACGCTGACCGACGGCGACTTCAAGGTCGCCGACCTCTCCCTGGCGCCGTTCGGCCGCAAGGAGATCCAGCTCGCCGAGCACGAGATGCCCGGCCTGATGGCGCTCCGCGCCGAGTACGGCGACGCCCAGCCCCTGGCCGGTGCCCGCATCGCCGGGTCGCTGCACATGACCGTGCAGACCGCCGTCCTCATCGAGACGCTGACCGCGCTGGGCGCCGACGTCCGCTGGGTGAGCTGCAACATCTTCTCCACGCAGGACCACGCCGCGGCCGCGATCGTCGTCGGCGACGGCACCCCCGAGCAGCCCGCCGGCGTCCCCGTCTTCGCCTGGAAGGGCGAGACGCTCGAGGAGTACTGGTGGTGCACGCAGCGGCTGTTCGAGTTCCGCGACGAGTCGGGCGCCGTCGTCGGCCCCAACATGCTGCTCGACGACGGCGGTGACGCCACCCTGCTGATCCACCTGGGCACCCGCTTCGAGGCCGACGGCGTCGTCCCCGACACCACCGAGGCCGACTCCGAGGAGTACGGCGTGATCCTCGACGTGCTGCGCGGCACGCTCGCCGAGGACGGCCAGTACTGGACCCGCATCGGCCAGGGCATCACCGGCGTCACCGAGGAGACCACCACCGGCGTCATGCGCCTGTACGAGCTCGCCCGCGAAGGCCGGCTGCTCTTCCCGGCGATCAACGTCAACGACTCGGTGACCAAGAGCAAGTTCGACAACCTCTACGGCTGCCGGCACTCGCTGATCGACGGCATCAACCGCGCGACCGACGTGATGATCGGCGGCAAGGTCGCCGTCGTCTGCGGCTACGGCGACGTCGGGAAGGGCTGCGCGGAGTCGCTGCGCGGCCAGGGTGCGCGGGTCATCGTCACCGAGATCGACCCGATCAACGCCCTCCAGGCGGCGATGCACGGCTACGAGGTGACCACGCTGGACGAGGTCATCGGCAAGGCCGACATCATCATCACGGCCACCGGCAACAAGGACATCATCTCGGCCGACCAGCTGAGCCGGACCAAGCACCAGGCGATCATCGGCAACATCGGGCACTTCGACAACGAGATCGACATGGCCGGCCTGGCGCGCACGCCGGGGATCGAGCGGACCACCATCAAGCCGCAGGTGGACGAGTGGCGGTTCGCCGACGGCCACACGATCATCGTGCTCTCCGAGGGCCGGCTGCTGAACCTGGGCAACGCCACCGGGCACCCCAGCTTCGTGATGAGCGCGTCGTTCTCCAACCAGGTGCTGGCGCAGATCGAGCTGTGGAACAACCGGGCCGCCTACGAGGGCCAGACCCCCGGCGTCACGGTGCTGCCCAAGAAGCTCGACGAGCACGTGGCCCGGCTGCACCTCGACGCGCTGGGCGTGAAGCTCACCCAGCTCACCAAGGTGCAGGCCGACTACATCGGCGTCCCGGTGGAGGGGCCCTACAAGAGCGACCACTACCGCTACTGAGGAAGGACCCCCTCGCCCCCCACCGCTCGCGGCGGGACCCTGTGAGGGGGCCGTTCCAGTCCCTGACAGGGGCCGGCCGCTCGTGACCCAGCGCGGCGATCTGCGGCCCTGATCAGCCTGTTCCGCCCCGCCCGGGGGATCTTCTCCGGGCGGGGCGAAGCGTTTTCGGGGGTGCGTCACGCAGAATGGGCGCCGTGCCCCCCACTGCTCCGCAGAACGGACCCAGCCGTGGCCGTGTCCTGGTCGTCGACGACGACGCCGCCCTCGCCGAGATGCTCGGCATCGTGCTGCGGCGCGAGGGGTACGAGCCGGCCTTCGTCTCCGACGGCAACCGCGCTGTCGGCGTCTTCCAGCAGACCAGGCCCGACCTCGTGCTGCTGGACCTGATGCTGCCCGGCCGCAACGGTCTGCAGATCTGTCAGGACATCCGGACCCAGTCGACGGTGCCCATCGTCATGCTCACCGCGAAGGGCGACACGATCGACGTCGTCCAGGGGCTGGAGGCCGGCGCCGACGACTACGTCACCAAGCCGTTCAAGCCCGTCGAGCTGGTGGCCCGCGTGCGTGCACAGCTGCGCCGGGGGGAGACCGGGCAGGCGGAGAACCTGAGCATCGGCGACGTGCAGATCGACGTCCCCGCGCACCAGGTCACCCGGGACGGCGTCCCCATCGCGCTCACCCCGCTGGAGTTCGACCTGCTGGTGGCGCTGGCGCGCAAGCCGCGTCAGGTGTTCACCCGGGAGCTCCTGCTGGAGCAGGTGTGGGGCTACCGGCACGCGGCGGACACCCGCCTGGTCAACGTGCACGTGCAGCGGCTGCGGGCGAAGGTCGAGCGCGATCCGGAGAAGCCCGAGGTCGTGCTGACCGTGCGCGGGGTGGGCTACAAGGCCGGGCCTCCGTGAGCGGATCCGGATGCACCGTGAGCGGAGCGGTGCCCGCTGGGCGCGGAGTCCCGGGATCGGCAGCCGGCTGAGGGACACTGAGGCGGTGACCGCCACCCGGACCCCCGAGACGGGCGCCGGGTCCGGGCAGTACTCACCGGATCCCGGGCGCGGCCCAGGGGCGCGCGAGGAGCTCCTCCGGGTAGGGCGCGGGCTGCGCCGCCGCGCCGGGCAGGTGCGCCGCCGCGTGGGGCGCACCGCCGGTGCTCTCGGCTCGCGGGCGGCGCAGGCCTGGCGGTCGTCGCTGCAGGTGCGGATCGGCGCGATCACCATGCTCCTCGCCGGCACGGTCGTGCTGATCGTGAGCATGGTGCTGTTCAGCCAGATCCGCGACCAGCTGCTGCGGGTGAAGCGCGACGCGGCGGTCGACCAGGTGCAGGCGGGCGTCGTGTACGCCCAGAGCGAGCTGGCCGGCATCGCCACCGGGGACGCCGCCAGCGTCCGCGCCACCCTCGAGCGCACGGTGAACCGGCTGCTGGACCGCGGTGGCGCGGCCGGCGACTTCGACGTCGTCATGATCTACCGGCCGAGCGGCGGGGCAGAGGTCCCGGCCACCAACCGCCGGCCCCTGTACGCCGCGCTGCCCCCCGAGCTGCGGTCGGCGGTCGACGCCGGCAACCAGGCGTCGAAGTACCACCGGGTGCCCGGCGAGTCCGGTGACCCCCGGCCCGGCCTGCTGGTGGGGGCGCCGGTCAGCGGCGACGCGCAGGGGCCCGACCGGATCGAGCTGTACTACGTCTTCCCGCTGCAGCAGGAGCAGGAGAGCCTCCAGCTGATCCGGAGCACGGTGGTCATCAGCGGGGTGGCGCTCACGCTGCTCGTGGTCGGCATCGGCGTCCTGGTCACCCGGCTGGTGGTCGACCCGGTGCGACAGGCCGCCGGCACCGCCCAGCGGCTGGCCGAAGGTCAGCTCGAGGAGCGGATGGAGGTGCGGGGCGAGGACGACCTCGCCCGGCTGGCGACCAGCTTCAACGCGATGGCCGACAGCCTGCAGCGGCAGATCACGCAGCTGGAGGGGTTGTCCCAGCTGCAGCAGCGGTTCACCTCGGACGTGTCCCACGAGCTGCGCACCCCGCTGACCACCGTGCAGATGGCGGCGGAGATCCTGCACGAGGCCCGGGAGGACTTCCCGGCGCACGTCGCCCGCTCGGCCGAGCTGCTGCGCGCCGAGCTCGACCGGTTCGAGGCGCTGCTCACCGACCTGCTGGAGATCAGCCGCTACGACGCCGGCGCGGCCGTGCTCGACTCGACCCCGACCGACATGGGTGCGCTGGTCGGCCGGGTCGTAGACGGGATGAGCTCGCTCGCCGAGCGTCACGGCTGCGAGCTGCGGGTCACCCGGCCGGCCGAGGCGGTCCTGGCCGAGGTGGACGTCCGCCGGGTCGAGCGCATCCTGCGCAACCTCGTCGGCAACGCCATCGAGCACGGTGCCGGGCGCCCGGTGGAGATCACGCTGGCCGCCAACCGGTCGGCGGCCGCGGTGACCGTGCGCGACCACGGGGTCGGGCTGAGCTCCGGCGAGGCGCAGCACGTGTTCGACCGGTTCTGGCGCGCCGACCCCTCGCGGGTGCGCACGGTCGGCGGCAGCGGCCTCGGGCTGTCGATCAGCCTGGAGGACGCCCGTCTGCACGGCGGTTGGCTGCAGGTGTGGGGGCAGCCCGGCGCCGGCGCCCAGTTCCGGCTCACCCTGCCGCTGATGGCCGGCGGGGATCTGACCAGCTCGCCCCTGCCGCTGCGTCCGGTGAGGCTCCAGCGACCAGGCGCGGCGCGGTGAGGCGGCGTGCGTCGGTCGCCGTGGCGTTGCTGACGGCGCTGCTGACGCTGGTCGCGTGTTCGACGGTGCCCACCGACTCACCGACGGTGCTGATCACCCAGGCGCCGGCCCGGGTGCCGGAGGCGGTCGGCATCGAACCGATCGCGCCGGCCCCCGGGGCCAGCACCGAGGAGATCGTCCGCCAGTTCATCGACGCGGCGGCCAGCACCGTGCGCCGTCACCCCGTGGCCCGGGAGTACCTGACACCGGCGGCGCGGGAGTCCTGGGACGACACGAGCGGCATCAGCATCATCGGCAGCGACTACGCGGTCGTGACGACCGACGAGGGCGCGGTCACCGTGACCGCCAACCTGATCGGCACGGTCGATCCCCGCGGCGTGTTCACCGTGGCCGAGCGGGGCGTCTTCACCCGGGACTTCACCCTGGAGCGAGTCGACGGCGAGTGGCGGATCAGCAACCCGCCGGACGGGCTGATCATGCTCGAGCCGGACTTCCGGCGGCTGTACGACGAGGTCGCCGCCTACTTCCTCGACCCCACCGGGTCGCGCGTGGTCCCCGACCCGCGCTACCTCATCCGCGGCGAGTCCCAGCCCACGGTGATGGTGGAACGGCTGATCGCCGGCCCGTCGCCGGCGCTGGCCGCCGGCGTCCTCAACCCGCTGAGCGGCGTGGAACTGGAGCGGTCGGTGACCGTCGAGGGGCAGACGGCCACCGTGGAGCTCACGGGTCTGCCGGCCGAGCCGGCGCCGCTCCTCGCCGAGATCTGCGCGCAGCTGGTGTGGAGCCTGCAGCAGCTGGTCCGGCCGCGGATCGTCAACGTCGTCGTCCTGCTCGACGGGGAACCGGTCGCCCCCGACGGGGTGCCGCAGCGGCAGACCGCCGAGGACTGGGCGTCCTTCGACCCGGACGCCGTACCCGTCGACGGGGTCGGCCACTACATCGATGCGGGGGCGGTCCGCACGGTCCCACGGGGGGACCCGGTTCCCGGACCGGCCGGAGAGGGCGTCTACGCGCTGGAGAGCGCCGCCGTCGCGGCGGCCGGCGGTGAGCTGAACTTCCTCACCGGTGTCCGCGCCGACGGCACGGGCGCCACGCTGCTCGCCGGCCCCTACGGCGGCGAGCTGGCGCCGGTGCTCGACGGCCGCACGCTCAGCGCACCCACGGTCGCCGCGACCCGCACGGAGGCCTGGGTGGTGCGGGACGGCGCGGAGCTGGTCCGCGTTCCCGCCGGAGGGCCGCCGCAGCCGGTCGCCGCTCCCACCCTCCCCGGCCTCGGGCGGGCCGACGTGCTGCAGCTCTCGCCCGACGGCGTCCGGGCCGCCGTGGTGGTGGAGGGCAGCCAGGGGCGCCGGCTCCACGTCGGCACCGTCGTCCGCTCCGACGCGGACGGCGCCGTCGTGCTCCGCGACCTGCGCGCCGTGGCGCCGACCCTGTCCGGCGTCGTCGACGTCGGCTGGCGGGACAGCGGCGAGCTGCTGGTGCTGGCCGGCGACGAGGGTCAGGACCGCATCGTCCCGTACTCGGTGGGTGTGGACGGCTGGGGCCTGAGCCCGGTGCCGACCTCGGGGCTGCCCAGACAGCCCACCGCGCTGGCGGCCGCCCCGTCGCGCCAGCCGCTGGTGAGCACAGGCGCCGACATCTGGCAGCTGTCCGGCGGGAGGTGGGTGACCCTGGTCCGCGGGGAGGAGCCGCTGCCGGGGACGGCGCCCTTCTACCCGTCCTGAGGTGCACCCGTCCTGAGGTGCACCGCCGTCCACAACCCGGAAGCGGCGTTCACCTCGTGCCCGCGCCACCCGGCAGGCTGGCCCGGTGGGCTCCGGGGTGCTGTCGGCGCTGGCCGACCTGGTCCTGCCCCGCACCTGCGCGGGGTGCGGGCTCCCCGGCGCCGTGCTCTGCACCCGCTGCGCGCGGCTGCTGGCCGTACCGCACCTCGCCTCGCCCCGGCGGTTCCCCGCGGGCTTCCCGCCGACGGTCGCCGCCGCGGTCTACGCGGGACCGGTGCGCCCGGTGGTCAACGCGTTCAAGGAGCACGGCCGTGCGGAGCTGGCCGCGCCGCTGGGCACCGCGCTCGCCCTGGCGGTCGCCGGGGTCCGGATCGGGGTGGCCGGGGAGCCACCGCTGCTGCTGGTGCCGGTACCCGCGTCGCGGGCGGCCCTCCGGGCCCGGGGCCGCGACCACGTGCGCGAGCTGACCGGGCGGGCGGTGCTCGAGCTGCGCGCGGCCGGGGTGTCGGCGCAGGAGTGCCGGCTGCTGCGCCGGCGCGGCCGCGTCCGGGACTCGTCGGGGTTGTCCACCGCCGAGCGGCGGGCCAACCTGGCCGGCACCTTCGAGGTCACCGGCCCGCAGCCGACGCCCGGTGCGCTGCTGGTGCTGGTCGACGACGTGGTGACCACGGGCGCCACGCTGACGGAGGCTGCGCGGGCGCTGGGAGCCGCCCGGGGGGCTGCGGGCGGGGTGGTCGCGGCGGTCGTCGCGGCCACCCCTCGGACGCCGGCAGGCCCGGCGCGGGGTGCCGCGGGGAGCCCCGCGTACCGGATCGGGACGGTCGTCCACCACGACCTCGATCGACTGTCGCGGTCCAGGGGGAGGGACTAGCGTCGAAGCGACCAACGCCCGTCCCCAACCGGGAGGTCCCATGGAGATCGTGGTCCGTGGTCGCAACGTCGAGGTCCCCGAGCACTACCGCCAGCACGTCGAGGACAAGGTCGGCCAGCTCGAGCGGTTCGACGCCAAGCTGTCCCGCATCGACGTCGAGCTCTTCCACGAGAAGAACCCGCGCCAGTCGGCCAGCTGCCAGCGGGTGGAGATCACCCTGCGCGGCAAGGGGCCGGTGATCCGCGCCGAGGCGGCGGGCCCGGACTTCTACGCTGCGCTCGACCTGGCCTCGGGCAAGCTGGACAACCGGCTGCGTCGGGCGGCCGACCGTCGCCGGGTGCACCACGGCCGGCGGACCCCCGACAGCGTGCGCCTCAACGGTGCCGCGCTGGACGCCGGCAATCCCGAGCTGACCATCGAGCAGCAGCTCCAGCTCGACCGCGAACTGGCCTCCGGCACCCACGTCACCGACCTCGACGAGCACCTGCCCGGCCAGATCGTGCGGGAGAAGCACCACCCCGCGACACCGATGACCGTCGACCAGGCCCTCCACGAGATGGAGCTGGTCGGCCACGACTTCTTCCTGTTCCAGTGCGCCGACACCGGCCAGCCGACGGTCGTCTACCGCCGGCACGCGTACGACTACGGCCTCATCCGCCTGGCCCCCGTGGCCTCGGACGGCGCCGCGCCGGCGTCCGCGGTGAAGCAAACGGCGAGCGCCTGACCTGAGCGGGGCACGGCCGCCGGCCGTGCCCCGCTCAGTCGCCGGCGAGCCGGCCGAAGAGGACGGCGTCGGCCCACGTGCCGTCGCGCTGGTCCAGGCAGGCGCGCACCACACCTTCCTGGCGGAAGCCGGCACGCCGGGCCACCACCTGCGACGCGGCGTTCGCCACGTCGACGAACAGGTGCGCCCGCGGGGCGCCGAGGCCCAGCGCCCAGTCGGCGAGGGCGTGCGCGGCCTCCGCGGCGTAGCCGTTGCCGCGCGCCCAGGGGGCGACCGTGTAGCCGATCTCCGGGCCGAGCCGCCCAGGACGGAAGTGCAGCCCGCCGGTTCCGGCCAGGCGCCCGTCGGCCTCGATCACGACGGACAGCCCGGTGCCCTCGCTGCGCTCCCGTATGGCCACGTCCTCGACGAAGCGGCGGGCGTCCGCGGGGGTGTACGGCACCGGAATCGTCGGGATCCAGCGCTGGGTGTCCGCGTCCTGGGACGCCCGGTGCACCGCGTCGGTGTCGCTGGTCCGGAACGGGCGCAGCACGAGCCGCTCGGTCCGCAGCGTCTCGGTGGGCAGGTCGACGGCGGAGAGATCGAGGCTCACCGCCCGATCCTCACTGGTTGCCGAGGATGCGGTCCACCGAGATCTCGATGACGACCCGGGCCGGGTTCTCCCGCGGCTGCTTGTACCGCCGCGCGTACCGCTCGACCGCGTCGGCCACGGAGGCGGCGTCCTCGCGGACCACGGCGGTGCCCTCCAGGGTGGTCCAGCGCCGCCCGTCGACCTGGCAGACGGCGACCCGCGACCGCCCGTCACGGACGTGCCGCGCCTTGACGGAGGTGCCGGAGGTGATCACCCGGGCGGTCCGGGTGGCCGCGTCGTAGGTGACGCCGACGGGGACCACGTGCGGGCTGCCGTCGGGGCGCAGGGTGGTCAGCGTCGCGAGGTGCCGCTCGGTGAGGAACTCCAGCAGTCCGGGGCCGGGGTCGGACGGATCGCGTGCCATCGCTGCAGCGTACGGATGGGACGCGTGGTGCCCGGGGCGGTCGCCGCGACCGCAGCCGCGGCCGGGCCGCCTACGCTGGGGGCGTGCTGTTCTCGAAGATCCTCCGTGCCGGTGAGGGCAAGCTGGTCCGACGCCTCGGCAGAATCGCCGACGCCGTGGAGTCGCTCGCCGACGACTACACCGACCTCTCCGATGCGGAGCTCCGGGCGAAGACCGACGAGTTCAAGGCGCGCCACGCCGACGGCGAGTCCCTCGACGCGCTGCTGCCCGAGGCGTTCGCGGTCGTGCGCGAGGCGGCCACCCGCACCCTGGGGCAGCGGCACTTCCGGGTGCAGCTCATGGGCGGTGCGGCGCTGCACCTGGGCAACATCGCCGAGATGCGCACCGGTGAGGGCAAGACGCTCACCGGGGTCCTCCCCGCCTACCTCAACGCGCTCTCCGGCAAGGGCGTCCACGTGGTCACGGTCAACGACTACCTGGCCAAGCGCGACGCCGAGTGGATGGGCCGCGTGCACCGCTTCCTGGGGCTGTCGGTCGGCAGCATCCTGTCCGGCCAGACCCCCGCGCAACGGCGCGAGCTGTACGCCTGCGACATCACCTACGGGACGAACAACGAGTTCGGCTTCGACTACCTGCGCGACAACATGGCTTGGAGCAAGGCCGACCTGGTGCAGCGCGGGCACCACTACGCGATCGTCGACGAGGTCGACTCCATCCTCATCGACGAAGCCCGCACCCCGCTGATCATCAGCGGCCCCGCCGAGACCGCCGGCAAGTGGTACCAGGAGTTCGCGCGGATCGTGCCGCTGATGAAGCGCGACGTCCACTACGAGGTGGAGGAGGACAAGCGCACCGTCGCCGTCACCGAGGAGGGCGTGGAGTTCGTCGAGGACCAGCTCGGCATCGACAATCTCTACGAGGCCGTCAACACCCCGCTGATCGGCTACCTGAACAACGCCCTCAAGGCCAAGGAGCTGTTCAAGAAGGACCAGCAGTACATCGTCAGCAACGGCGAGGTCCTCATCGTCGACGAGTTCACCGGCCGCGTGCTGGCCGGGCGCCGCTACAACGAGGGCATGCACCAGGCCATCGAGGCCAAGGAGCGGGTGAAGATCAAGGACGAGAACCAGACGCTCGCCACGATCACCCTGCAGAACTACTTCCGGCTCTACGAGAAGCTCTCGGGCATGACCGGCACGGCCCAGACCGAGGCCGCCGAGCTGCACCAGACCTACAAGCTGGGGGTCGTCCCGATCCCCACGAACCGGCCGATGGTGCGGCAGGACCGCTCCGACGTCATCTACAAGACGGAGAAGGCGAAGTTCGACGCCGTCGTCGACGACATCGCCGAGCGGCACGAGGCCGGCCAGCCGGTGCTCGTGGGCACCGCCAGCGTCGAGAAGTCCGAGGTGCTGTCGAAGTACCTGCTCCGGCGCGGGATCCCGCACGAGGTGCTGAACGCGAAGAACCACGCCCGGGAGGCGTCGATCATCGCGCTGGCCGGGCGGCCGGGCGCGGTGACCGTGGCCACCAACATGGCCGGGCGCGGTACCGACATCCAGCTCGGCGGCAACGCCGAGTTCATCGCCGACGAGGCGCTGCGTGCCCGCGGGCTGTCGCCGACGGAGACCCCGGAGGAGTACGAGGCCGCCTGGGACGAGGCCCTCGAGGCGGCGAAGGCCCAGGTGAAGGCCGAGCACGAGGCGGTCGCGGAGGCCGGCGGGCTGTACGTCCTGGGCACCGAGCGGCACGAGAGCCGCCGGATCGACAACCAGCTGCGCGGGCGTTCCGGCCGGCAGGGCGACCCGGGGGAGTCGCGGTTCTACCTCTCCCTGGGTGACGACCTGATGCGCCGGTTCAACGGCCCGATGCTCGAGTCGATGATGAACACCCTCCGGGTGCCCGACGACCAGCCCATCGAGTCGAAGATGGTCAGCCGGGCGATCCTCTCGGCGCAGACCCAGGTCGAGCAGCAGAACTTCGAGGTCCGCAAGAACGTCCTCAAGTACGACGAGGTCCTCAACCGCCAGCGCACCGTCATCTACGACGAGCGGCGCAAGGTGCTCGAGGGGGCCGATCTGCACGAGCAGGTGCGGTCGATGGTCGACGACGTGGTCTCCGCCTACGTCGACGGCGCCACCGAGACCGGGTACGCCGAGGACTGGGACCTCGACCAGCTGTGGAGCGGTCTCAAGGCGCTGTACCCGGTCGGTGTCACCGTCGACGAGCTCGTCGCGCAGAAGGCCGGCGGGGAGCAGTCCGACCTCTCCGCCGAGGACCTCAAGGCCGCGCTGCTCGACGACGTCCACCGCGCCTACGAGGAGCGGGAGACCGCCCTCGGCGCGGAGGTCATGCGCGAGCTGGAGCGGCGGGTGCTGCTGAGCGTGCTCGACCGCAAGTGGCGTGAGCACCTCTACGAGATGGACTACCTGCGGGCCGGCATCCACCTGCGCGCGATGGCCAACCGCGACCCGGTCGTGGAGTACCAGCGCGAGGGCTACGACATGTTCGTGGCGATGCTCGACGGCATCAAGGAGGAGTCGGTCGGCTTCCTGTTCAACCTCGAGGTAAAGACCAAGGGCGAGCAGGAGGCCGAGGCGAAGGCCAAGCAGGCCGAGGCGGAGGCCAAGGCGCTGGCGGCTGCCCAGGCCGGCACGGCGAAGCTGCTGGCCCGGCAGGCCGCGGCGGCGAAGGCGGCCGCCGGTGGCGCTGCGGCCGCGACGGCGCGCCGCTCGTCGGCGCCCGCGGCACCGAACGCCCCGCTGGTGGAGGCCCCTGATCCGGCGGCCGCTGTCGCGGATGCCCCTGCTCCGGCGCCCCCGTCGGAGGTCCCTGCTCCGGCAGCTCCCGCGCCGGCTGCCGAGGCAGCCGAGGAGGCGGCCACGGCCGGCACCGGGCCGGTGCTGGCGGTCAAGGGTCTCGACGAGCCGCGCCGTGCGCCGGAGAACCTCACCTACTCCGCGCCCAGCCTGGACGCATCCCCGGCCGAGGGTGGAAAGGCCAAGGCCGCCAAGACGGCGACGGTCTCCGGCACCAAGGAGACCCCGCGCAACGCGCCCTGCCCGTGCGGGTCGGGCCGGAAGTACAAGCAGTGCCACGGGGCGGCCGGCAACTAGCAGAAGGACCCCGTCCGGACGCCACGACGCCCCGCCGACCGGCACACGGTCGGCGGGGCGTCGTCGTGCAGGGGCCCGCGGGGCTCAGCCGATCTGCAGCACCGTGCAGCGCCAGTGGCCGTCCATGCCCTCCAGTCGAGCCGCCACGGCGTGCGCGCGGCCGCCCCGGTGCGCGACGGCGCTGACCTCCGCGACCCCGTCCACGGGCTCGCAGACGCGCACCCGGCCGATCACCACCGGCGCGTTGCCCTCGGCGCACCACCGCGGGCGGCGGCCGGCCGACAGCGCCGCGTAGACGCCGGGCGAGGCCAGGGGCCGAACCTGGGCGAGTGGTCGCCGTCCGGCCAGCGCCTCCAGCGCCGTGGTCACCAGCCGCCGGGCCGCCGCGCCGACCGGCGGGAGTTCGTCCCGCCCCGTCAGGACGGGTCCGAACTCGTCGCGCGCGGCGGCGGGGGCCGCGACGCTCGGCCGGGGGCCCGGGCGTGGGACGGGTCGGGGGAGCGGCCGTCCCGGGTGCACCAGCCGCAGAGCCGGCAACGGGTCGGCCGGCGGCTGCGGTGTGGGGACGACGGTCAGGCGCAGGGCCGGGCGTGCGGTGGGCGGGGCGTGGCGGGACGGCGCGGTCATCGGGGCTCCCGGGAGTGGCGGTCGGTGGCGGACGGGCGGGTCACGGCAGGGCGGGCGGGCGCAGCACCTGGCCGGGCAGCAGCAGGTCGGGGTCGGGGCCGATCACCTCGGCGTTGGCGCGCCACCAGGCCGTCACGGCGGTGGCCACCTGGGCGGTGGCGGGCGCGCGCCCCGCGGTGCGCGCCAGGTGGTCTCCGGCGATGCGCCAGAGGCAGTCGCCGCGCACGACGACGTGCTCGTCGGCGGAGGGGGCCGGCGGCCAGTCGGGCGGCGCATCGGCCCGCGCACCGTCGTCCGGCGTCGGGGCGGCAGGCGGTGCCGGGGCCGGCCAGTCGGGGACAGCGCTCCCCGCTCCCGGACCGGGCCGGGCCGGGACCTCCTCCGCCGCGGCCGCGGCCGGCAGCCCGGGCGCGGCGGTCACCAGCAGCGGTGGGGCGATGCCCAGGCCGACGCCCAGGGCGAGGGAGGCGGCCCGGCGTGCGGATCGGGGGAGCAGCCCGCGGAGTGCGCCGTCGGCGAGGGCTCCGGCCGCGCCGGGCAGGGCCGAGCACGCGGTGAGCGCGAGGCCGAGCGCGCCCCAGCCCCACACCGCCCAGGCGAGCAGCCCCACCAGGTGGAGGACGAGGACGTCGGCGCCCCCCGTGTCGGCCGTGCGCTGCGCGGCGCCGAGCGCGGCGAGGGAGGCAGGGACGGCTGGTGTCAGCAGCCCCAGCAGGACGGCGATCGCGGCCATGCCGAGGCCCGTGCCGAGCAGTCGTCGCGCCGACATCCGCGCCTCCTCCGTGTTGACGTTGCGTCACTAAAGCAATCAAACGCAAGCAAATGCAAGTATCGGCACGATCTAGGCTGTCGGCGGAGGTGGGAGATGCGGTGGCAACAGCTGTTCGCCGACCTGCAGGCGCAGTTCGAGGCGGCGGAGGAGGCGGAGGAGCGGGCCGAGTGGGCGTCGCGTGCCCGCGCGGAGATCGGCGCCGTCCGGCTGGCCGACCGCATCGGGGGCGCGCTCGGCGCGGAGCTCGTGGTGACCTGCCGCGGCGCGGGACGGGTCCGGGGGGTGCTCGCCGACCGGGGGAGCGACTGGCTGCTGCTCACCGACGAGCGGGCACGCGACCAGCTCGTGGCGGTCGCCGCGGTGCGGGCCGTCGACGGGCTGGGCCGGTGGACCGCGCCGGCGGAGGAGGCGGGCCCGGTGCGGGTGCGGCTGGACCTGCGGCGGGCGCTGCGCGGGCTAGCGCGGGACCGGAGCGCCGTCCAGCTCGTGCTGGACGACGGCACGCAGCTGACCGGGACGATCGACCGGGTGGGCGCCGACTACCTGGAGGTGGCCGAGCACGCGGCGGACCAGCCGCGTCGCCCGCACGCGGTGCGGCGGGTGTCGGCCGTGGTCGTGGACGCGGTGGCCGTGGTGCGCACCCTGGTGCCGGGCTGGGACTGAGGCGTCAGGCCCGCTGGTCGGCAGCCTCCTCCGCGCCGGCACCCGGAGCCGGCTCGGCGGGCACCGTGCCCGCGCGGGCCTCGGCGTACTTCTGCTGGATGAACCGCTCCAGCTCGTCCACCTCGACGCGCCACTGGCCGCGGCCGCCGATCTGGATGGCGATCAGCTCCTTGCGGCGCACCAGCGCATAGGCCTGCGACCACGAGACGTTGAGGATCTCGGCGACGTCGTCGAGGGTCAGGAAGCGAGGTGTGGGCATCGGCGTCTCCATCCGGTCGTCGTCCAGTCTGTCAGCCGTGCCGGTGGCCCGTGGCGGCCGTCCACACCCGAACGTGTGGACGGCGGATGCACGAGTACGCACGCGTGCCGCATCATCGGCACCCCATTGCCGCCATCGGCCCGTACCCGCGGGTCGACGCGCCCGACCGGGCCGGTGGCCTGCCGGCAGAGAGAAGGTCGTGTGACCGCCGTGCGCACCCCGGGCGCCGTCCCCGACGCCCCCGAGCTGCCGGCGGGGCCCACCCCGCGGCGCGTCCGGGCACCGGGGTGGCTGGACCTCCGGCTGGTGCTGGGGGTGCTGCTCGTCCTCGCCTCGGTCCTGCTCGGCGCGCGGGTGGTCAGCGCAGCGGACGCCACCGTGCCGGTCTGGAGCGCCGCCGACGACCTCGCGGCCGGGACGGTGCTGACCGCGGACGACCTCGTGGTGGTCGACGTCCGGCTCGACGACGCCGCGGACCGGTACCTGGCGGGCAGCACCCGCCCGGACGGCAGCACCCTCGCCCGCGGGGTCCGGGCCGGGGAGCTCCTGCCCCGCTCGGCCCTCGAGGAGCCGTCGGACCTGGTGCAGCTGGCGCTCCCGGTCCAGGCCGGCTACGTGCCGCCGGGCCTGCGCCGGGGGCAGCTGGTCGACGTGTACGCCGTCGCCGACCCGGCGGCCGGGGCCACCGGGCCGGCCGTCGGCAGCGTGGACCTCGTCGTCGGCGCCGCGCCGGTGCAGGCGCTGTCGGGCAGCTCCTCGGGCGTGCTCTCCACGCCGACCACCACGGTGCAGGTCGTGGTGAGCGTCGCGGCCGACGACGCCGCCGACGTGCTGGCGGCCATCGCCGGGCGCCCGCTCGTGGTCGTCGCCCACCCGGCCGGGGCAACCGCGGTGCAGCGGACCGGCACCCCGGCGCCGTCGAGCGCGGCGCGCGCCACGCCCGCACCGTCGTCCGCGCCCGGCCCTGCTCCGGGGCCGGCCGTGGCCACCGAGGGAGCACCCGCACCGGCGGGACCGACCGGCTGATGGCACTGCAGGTCTTCACCGCCGTGACCGGGGCCGGCTGGGAGTCCGAGCTCGTCGGCGCCCTCGACCGCGACGACCACGGGGTGACCGTCGTCCGGCGCTGCGTCGACATCTCCGACCTGCTGGCCGCCGCCGCCACCGGCACCGGTCAGGCGGCCCTGCTGTCGGCGGAGCTGCGCCGCCTCGACGGCGACACGGTGGCCCGGTTGCACGCGGCCGGCGTCGCGGTCGTCGGGTTGGTGGAGCCCGGCGACGACGCCGCGGCGCAGCGGCTGCGCCGGCTCGGGGTCGCCCAGGTGCTGCCGGCCGATGCAGATCCGGAGCTGATCGCCCGGGCGCTGCGGGAGGCGGTCACGGGCGTACCGGCGTCCGGCCACGACGTCGCCGACCTGCGCGCGGCGCTCCCCGGGCCCGGTGCCCCCGTCGAGCCGGCGCGGCCGCCGGGAGAACGGGGCCGGGTGGTGGCGGTCTGGGGACCGACCGGGGCCCCCGGCCGGACGACGGTCGCGGTCGGCGTGGCCGACGAGTCCGCTCGGCTGGACGTGCCCACCCTGCTCGTGGACGCCGACGTCCACGGCGGGGTGGTGGCGCAGGTCCTCGGGCTTCTCGACGAGTCGCCCGGGCTCGCCGGCGCGGCCCGGCAGGCCGGCCTCGGATCACTGGACGGCGCGGCGCTGGCCGCGCTGGCGTGGGCGGTCCGCCCCCACCTGCGCGTGCTCACCGGCCTGGCCCGCGCCGACCGCTGGCCGGAGCTCCGGCCGGCCGCGGTCACCGCGGTCCTCGAGCAGGCGCGCCTCCTCGCGCGGCTGACCGTCGTCGACTGCGCCTTCGCCGTGGAGGACGACGAGGAGCTCTCCTTCGACACCGCGGCGCCGCGCCGGAACGGCGCCACGCTGGCCGTCCTGGAGCACGCGGACACGGTGCTGTGCGTGACCGGGGCCGACCCCGTCGCCCTCCAGCGGTGCGTGCGGGCGCTGGAGCAGCTGCGCGACGTGCTGCCCGACGTCGAGCCGCTGCTGGTCGTGAACCAGCTGCGCCGCGGACCGGTCCCGGGTGAGCCGCGCCGGGAGATCGGGGAGGCCCTGGAGCGCTTCACCGGCCGGCGGCCCCGGTTCTTCCTCCCGGCCGACCGGCGCGCGACCGATGCGGCGCTCGCGGCCGGCCGCACCCTGGCCGAGGCGGCGGCGGGCTCGGCGCTGCGCACGGAGCTGCGCGCCCTGGCCGCCCAGCTCGCGGGGGTCCCCGTCCCCGTGGCCGGCCGACGCGGGGCGGTGCGCGGTCGGCGGGCGGGCTGAGCGCCGGGCTGTCCGGAACCGCGTCGCCGTCGTAGCGTGAGGGCCCCGTCGGGAGGAGCACGATGGTCGAGCGGTTGGGCACCCTGGAGGCCTCGTTCCTCTACCTGGAGGAGCCGGGCGTCCCCATGCACGTCGGCGGGGTGCTGATCCTCGAGACGCCTCCCGGTGGCCTCGACGCGCTCGCCGCGCTGGTCGAGGCGCGGCTGTCGCTGGTGCCGCGGTACCGGCAGCGGGTCGCCGAGGTGCCGGGGCACCTGGCCAACCCCGTGTGGGTCGACGACCCCGACTTCGACATCACCTACCACCTGCGCCGGTCGGGGCTGCCGCGGCCGGGCACGGAGCAGCAGCTGCTCGACCTGGTGTCCCGGCTGATGTCCCGCCCGCTGGACCGGCGGCGCCCGCTGTGGGAGGCGTACCTCGTCGAGGGCCTCGGTGGAAACCGGGTGGCGGTGGTGACCAAGACGCACCCCGCGCTCGTGGACGGGCTCAGCGCCGTCGACATCGGGCAGGTCCTGCTCGACGTCTCGCCGGACGCGCCGGCACCGGAAGCGGCGGAGTGGCGACCCCGCCGGCCGCCCTCAGGCGTCGAGCTCGTGTGGTCGGCCCTCGAGGACTACCGGCAGCGCCCGTCGTCGCTGGTCGGGCTGGCGCGCTCCGCGGCGACCGACGCGCGCGCCACCGCCGTGCGGATCGGCGGGGTGACCGGCGGCCTGCTCCGCACGGCCCGCTCGGCGATCCTCCCGGCGCCGCACAGTCCGCTCAACGCCCCGATCGGGCGGCAACGTCGGGTCGCGGTGGCGTGCGCCGACCTCGACGACCTGAAGCGGGTGCGGAAGGCGCACGGCGGCACGGTGAACGACGTGCTGCTGACCGTCGTCGCCGGCGCCCTCCGGGAGTGGCTGCTCTCGCGCGGTGAGCCGCTCGTCGGCGGCACCTCGGTGCGGGCCCTGGTGCCGGTGTCGGTGCAGGACGAGGACGGCTCCGCGGGCAACCAGGTCACCTCCCACCTGGTGGACCTGCCGGTGGGGGAGCCCAACCCGAGGGTCCGGCTCGCCCGGCTCACCTACGCCATGCGCGGGCTCACCCAGCACGGGCAGTCGGTCGGGGCGGACAGCCTGATCGCGCTCAGCGGGTTCGCCCCGTCGACGCTGCACGCGCTGGGCGCCCGGGCGGCCCGGGGGCTCTCCCGGCGGCTGTTCAACCTCGTGGTGACCAACGTGCCGGGCCCCCAGGTGCCGCTGTACGCCGCCGGTGGCCGGGTGCTGGAGGTGTTCCCGGTGGTGCCGCTGGCCCGCGGGCAGGGGCTGTCGATCGGCATGACCTCCTACGACGGCACGGTGTTCTTCGGCCTCAACGCCGACCGGGACAGCATGGGTGACGTCGACGTGCTCGCCGACCTCATCGAGCAGGAGGTCGCCGGGCTGGTCGAGACCTCGTCCTGACCCGCCGTCCGGCGGCGGCTACGGTCGTCCTTCCACCGACGAAGGGGGTCAGCCGGGTGCGCGTGTACCTGCCGGCGACGACGAACGTGCTCCGCACCCTGGTCGAGGAGAGGCACCTGCCCGCTCCGCAGACCGTCTTCGCGGTCACCCCGCAGCTGCGCGAGTTCTACGCGCTCAGCGACGCGGAGGCCGACACCGAGGAGCTGGAGTACGCCGCGCTCCTGGCCGCGGCGCGGGCGAGCCTGCGGCTGCTCGACCTCGACCCCCTGGCCGCCCGCCGCCGGGTCGTGCTCGCCGCCGACGTGCCCGACGACGCGGTGACCCCGATGGACGACCCGCACGTGGAGCGCGGCGCGGCCCGGCTGGCCCACGAGGTGCGGCTGCCCGAGGTCGTGAGCGCGCACATCGACGACGCCGAGGCCGAGGAGGACGTCCGCCGGGCGGTGGGCGTCGTCCTGGAGGCGGACCTCGGCAGCGAGGACGCGCAGTTCGTCGTCGACCAGGCCGAGGGGCACGAGCTCGGCTGGTACGCCAGGCAGGAGCTCGGACCGGTCCTGGAACTGCTCTGACGCCCGGGGCCCGGGCGCCGGCGGGTGCCGGCCCGTGCCGCGTCCGTAGGATCACCAGCCGTCTGTCAGCGTCGACGTCGGGAGCCAGCGAGATGCAGTTCGGTCGGTACTACGAGGAGTTCGAGGTCGGGGCCGTCTACAAGCACTGGCCCGGGAAGACCGTCACCGAGTACGACGACCACCTGTTCTGCCTGCTGACGATGAACCACCACCCGCTGCACATGGACGTGAACTACGCGGAGAAGACCACCGACTTCGGCAAGAACGTCGTCGTCGGGAACTACATCTACTCGCTGCTGCTCGGCATGAGCGTGCCCGACGTCTCGGGCAAGGCGATCGCCAACCTGGAGATCGAGTCGCTGCGGCACGTCGCCCCGACCTTCCACGGCGACACGATCTACGGCGAGACGACGGTGCTGGACAAGACGCCGTCGAAGTCGAAGGACGACCGCGGCGTGGTGTACGTGGAGACCATCGGCTACAAGCAGGACGGCACCGTCGTCTGCATCTTCCGGCGCAAGGTCATGGTGCCCAAGCGCTCGTACGGGGAGGCCCGCGGCGGCGAGCAGCCCGGCCGCCCGGAGCCCACCCCCCGCGGCTGACGACGGCGGGGCGTGCGGTCGGGTCAGCCCGGCAGCACGCCCCACTCCTGCAGGGTCTCCACGAGTCGCGGCGTGCACCGCAGGGCGGCGATCGTCGCCGCGTCCGCGAAGACGACGTCGAGCGCGTCGTCCCCGGCGACCGGCTGCGCCCCGGGCTCCAGCAGGGCGCACGCGAGGTCGACGACGTCGTAGACGACCGCACCGCCGTCGATGCGGATCCGGCCCACCTCCGCCCCCGCGCGGACCCGCAGCCCGGTCTCCTCGCGGACCTCCCGCTCGACGGCCTGGCCGACGGTCTCGCCCGGCTCGACCCGGCCACCGGGGAGCGACCACAGGCCCCGCCCCGGCTCGTTGCCCCGGCGCACCAGCAGCAGGCGGCGCTCCGCGTCGTGCACGACGGCGCCGACGCACGGCACCGCGGGAGGCTCGGCGGCGGTCACACCCGGGAGGCTACGCACGCCGGCCGCGGCCCCGCACCGCTGCGCTTGACGATCGGGGCCGCTCCCGCGACCGTGTTCCCCGATGAGTGCGTCACCGGTCTGCCCGCGCTGCGGTGAGCCAGTGGCCGTCCGCCCCGGATCCGAGGCGCACGCCTGGTGCCACCGGCACGGCGCGGTCACGCCGCTGCACCACACCGCCCTGGTCGCCCACGACGCGATCGCCGCCGTCACCGCCGACGCGCGGGTGCCGGCGTGGGTGCCGGACCCGGTGCCCCCGGGCTGGGCGGTGACCGGGCTGGCCTGGGGTGGTGAGCCGGGCGCCCGGGCGATCGTCGTCGACTGTGCCGGACCGGCCCCGCTCGGGGGCGCCGCCGAGCTCGTGCTGGTGGCCGAGGAACCCGGTACCGGCGTCGGCTGCGGCTACGCCGGTCTCCCGGGGCTCGACCCGGGGGACGTGATCTCCGGGCCGAGCTCGGTCGACGTCGAGGCCGCCGGCCAGCACGCCCCGCTGTGGGCGGTGCCGACGAGCCAGGACCGTGCGGCGTTCGTGGGGGAGGCCTACGGGGTCTGGCTGTGGCTGGTGATGTGGCCGATGAGCGCCGCCTGGCTGCTGGTCGAGGAGCTGCGGCTGCTCGACCTGCGGGAACGGATCTACCCCGACCTGCCGCTGGGGCCGGTGGGGGAGCACCTGCTGCCCGGCCGCTGATCCCCGGTCGCGGAACCGACCGGGCCGCTCGTGACCGGCGCGTCGGTGCGGTGCGCCGTGGGGCCTGTGTTACTCATGGGACGAACGCGTCCGCCGCACCCGGCGGACCCTCCTGCCGGCCCGGACGCCCGGGCTGCCTCGTCCCACACCACGGAGGTGGCGGTGAACCTCAAGAAGGTCCTCACCTGGGTGGTCGTCGCCTTCGTGCTCTTCTACGTGATCCAGGCGCCGGAGTCCTCGGCGGAGATCGTCCGCAGCGCCGGCGAGGCGCTCGGCGAGGCGGCGTCGTCGCTCGCGCAGTTCGTCGGCTCCCTGGTCTGAGCCGGTGGCCGATCCTGTCGGGCTCCCGACCAGGGCCGCCAAGGACGTCCGGAAGTACCTGCTCGACGACGAGGACGCGGTGGTGGTCACCCGCCGGCACTGGGCGGTGCTCGTCGTCCCCACCCTCAAGTTCCTGCCGGTCCTGTTCGTCGGCGGCTGGCTGCTCGTGCTGGACCCGGAGAACCGGGTCACCAGCACCGTCGGGATGCTCGTGGTCCTGGTCGCGTTGGCCACCTACGCGATGCGGGTCGGTGAGTGGTGGATGCGGCACTTCATCGTCAGCCGGCGGCGGGTGCTGCTGACCTCGGGCGTGATCGTCCGGACCGTCACGCTGCTGCCGCTGCGCCGGATCACCGACCTGACGTGGAAGGAGACCTTCTTCGGCCAGCTGCTGGGCTACGGCACCTTCCGGTTCGAGTCCGCCGGGCAGCAGCAGGGGCTGTCGGAGATCACCTTCCTGCCGCGCGCCGGCGACCTCTACCGCGAGGTCAGCGGCCTGCTGTTCGGCAGCGACTGGGGCAGCGCCGGCGCCGGGGACGACGAGGGCAACCCCGAGTCGCCGGCACCGGCCGGGCCGGTCGCCACCGGCGGACGGCGGGACACCGAACCCATCCCGCCGCTCCCGCCGCGAGAGCCGTGACCGGCCGCTCCCCGGGTGGTGCACGCCCGCGTGCGGCAGGCTGACCGGTGATGCGGATCGACCTGCACACCCACTCCTCGGTGTCCGACGGGACCGACGACCCCGCCGCGCTGCTGGCCGCCGCGCGGGCCGCGGGCCTCGACGTCGTGGCGCTCACCGACCACGACACGACGGCCGGCTGGGCTGCGGCGGTGGAGGGCCGTCCGGCCGGGCTGACCGTCGTCCCCGGCATGGAGATGTCCTGCCGCTGGTTCCCCTCCGACCAGCCGCCGATCAGCGTGCACCTGCTCGGCTACCTGTTCGACCCGCTGCACCCGGTGTTCGCGGCGGAGCGGGCCCGGCTGCGGGACGAGCGCCTCGGTCGCGCCGAGCGGATCGTGGCGGCGCTGGCCGCCGACGGGTACCCGGTGGTCTGGGCGGAGATCGTCGCGCACGCCGGCGGCGGGGTGATCGGCCGGCCGCACGTGGCGCAGGCGCTGATCCGTGCCGGCGTCGTCGGCACCGTCGCGGAGGCGTTCGCCGGGCTGCTGCACCACCGCAGCCCGTACTACGTCAGCAAGGCCGACACCGACGTCCGCGAGGGGATCGCCCTCGTTCGGGCGGCCGGCGGCGTGCCGGTGTTCGCCCACGGGCTGGCCACCGCGCGCGGCCGGGTGGTCGGGGACGACGCGATCGCCGCCATGGCCGCAGCCGGGCTGCTCGGCCTGGAGGTCGACCACCCCGACCACACCGCCGAGCAGCGCGCCCACCTGCGCGGGCTGGCCGCCGAGCTCGACCTGATCGCCACCGGCTCCAGCGACCACCACGGCACCAACAAGGCGACGCCGCTCGGCGCGTGCACGACGGACCCGGCGCAGTTCGAGCGGCTGCTGGCGGCGGGCACCGGCACCGCGCCGTGGCGCGACTGATCCGGAAGCGTCGCCCCCCGCGGCTACCGTGACCGGTATGCGCAACCCCACGGACGGCGGGCAGGGCGTCCTGCCCGGCATGCCCCGGCGGCTGCTGCGCGCGAGCCCGAAGTCGCTGGCCGACTTCTCCGACTGTCCACGGCGCTACCGGTTCGCCAACGTGGACCGGCCGAGCCCGCCGCGCGGCCCGCGGTTCGCCCACCACACCGTCGGCACGGCGCTGCACCAGGTGCTCTCCTCGTGGTGGGACCTGCCTGTCGAGCGCCGCACGCCCGGGGCCGCGCGGCAGCTGCTCGTCGCGGCCTGGAGCCCCGCGGGGTTCCGCGACGACGAGCAGTCCGACCGCTGGCGGGCCCGGGCGGCCGGCTGGCTCACCGACTACCTCGCCGGCGTCGACCCGACCGAGGAGCCCCGCGCCCGGGAGCGGACCGTCAGCACGATGACCGAGCGGATGACGCTCTCGGGCCGGGTGGACCGCATCGACGAACGCGGCGAGGAGCTCGTCGTCGTCGACTACAAGACCGGCCGTGCACCGAGCACCGATGACGAGGCGCGCGGCTCCCAGGCGCTGGCGCTCTACGTCCTCGCCGTCCGCCGCACGCTCCGCCGGCCGTGCACCCGGGTCGAGCTGCACCACGTGCCCTCCGGCACGGTGGCCGCCTTCGAGCACACCGAGCGGTCGCTGGCCAACCACGCCCGGCGGGCCGAGGACGTCGCCATCGACATCCAGGCGGCGAGCGAGGCGGTGGCCGCCGGGCAGGACCCCGACGCCGCCTTCCCGGCGGTCCCGGGCAAGCAGTGCGGGTGGTGCGACTTCCGGCCCAGCTGCCCGGCGGGGCAGGCCGCCGGCCCGGCCCGGGAGCCGTGGAGCTTCCTCCCCGAGGACGACGCGGCCACCTGATGGAACGGCCACGCTGCAGGGTCCCGCCCCGAGCTCGCAAGGGGTGGGGGGCAGCGTGGTCCTCTCTCAGGCGGCCGGCGCCACGGGCGCGCGGACGAGCCCGGCGCGCACGATCGGTGACCGGTACGCCCGATCGGGCAGCGCCAGGAACGCGGTCCGGAACGCCCGGAGCCCGGCGGTCGCCGCGGCGTCGGTCAGCGCCAGCCCCGGCAGGGAGTACATCCTCCGGGCC
The DNA here is from genome assembly GCF_054051015.1 of Blastococcus sp. SYSU DS0616. Classification (NCBI taxonomy): domain Bacteria; kingdom Bacillati; phylum Actinomycetota; class Actinomycetes; order Geodermatophilales; family Geodermatophilaceae; genus Blastococcus; species Blastococcus sp. SYSU DS0616. The sequence goes on along the minus strand of NZ_JBJHAJ010000016.1, from coordinate 44,473 downwards.
CAGGCGGGCAGCAGCGCGAAGCAGAGCGCCGCCAGGGTGCCCCACACCGGCCTCGCCGGCGTCAGCACCTGCAGCCACCCGGGCATCGGCGGCAGGAAGAGGTCCCGGACACCCTTCACGGCCGCCGGGGTGGCCGCCAGCGAGGGCCGCATGCCCTCGAAGTACGCGTCGAGCTCGGCCACCGACCTCGGCACCGTCGCCAGCGGCACCCCCACGAGGTGCGCGAAGGTCACCTGCTCGTCCACGTAGCGGTCGGCCTCGTCGTCCGTCAGCGCCACCCCCGCCCGGCGGGCCGTCGTCAGGATCGACGCGACGGCGCAGGCGTGCACCCACAGGAGCAGGTCCGGGTCGTCGACCCGGTAGGCGCGGCCGGTCGTCTCCTCGACGCCGGAGAGCTTCCGGTGGTAGCCCCGCACCCGGGCGGCCATCCGGCGCGCCTCGGTCCGCCGCCCGAAGACGACCGTCTCCATGTACTGGCCGGTGCGGGTCATGCGCATCCACCAGTCGTCCTTGAAGCCGGCGGAGTTGCGCGCAACGCCGTCCATGGCCACCGGGTGCAGGGCCTGGAGCATCAGCGCCCCCATCGCGCCGACGTGGTATGCGGGGTCGCCGTGGATCCGCCAGGTCACGCTCCCCGGGCCGAAGAAGCCCAGCCGGTCCTCCTCCTCGGTCCAGTCGTCGGGCGAGGGCAGCGGTGCCAGCCGGCTCACGACCGCTCCTCGGCGCTCGACCAGAAGTCGCAGAGCACCTCGAGGGTGCGCGGCGGGTTCTCGACGGCGGGGGAGTGGATCGCGTTGTCGATCACCTCGTGCCGGGCGCCCAGCCGGCGGGCCATGTCGGCCTGCACGTGCGGCAGCCAGGCGTCGTCGGCCTCCCCGTGCGCCACCAGGACCGGCACACCGGCCTCCTTCAGCTCGGCCACCCGGTCGGGTTCGGCCAGCATGGCGTCGGCCATGCCCCGCAGCCCGGCGGCGGAGTTGCGCAGGAAGCGGCGCGAGTAGAACTCCCGGGTCGGCGCCGGTACGGCCTGCGCCTTGGGATCGGTCATCGCCAGCTGCTCCAGCGTCTCGTGGACCAGCGGCACGCCTCCGGCGTCCAGCAGGGGGCCGAGGTGGTCCAGCAGCTCGGCGCGGCGTCCGGTGAGCCGGGAGGGCCCCGACCCGAGCAGCGTGAAGGTGGTGAACAAGCCCGGTTCGGCGAGGACTGCGGCCCGGGTGACCAGCCCTCCGAAGCTGTGCCCCACCAGGTGGAGGGGCGCACCGGACTCCTCCCGCAGCACCTGCGCCACCGCGACGACGTCGGCGCCGAGGGCCGCCACCGAGTACTGGGCTGGCTCGTCGGGGCCCGGTGACTCGTACTGCCCCCGCTGGTCCAGCGCGACCACCCGGTACCCGGTGGCGGCGAGCGGGCTCAGCAGCGGGGCGAAGTCCTCCTTGCTGCCCGTGTAGCCGGCCACCATCAGCACGGTGCCGCGGGCGGCGCTTCCCCCGGTGTCCAGGGCGGCGAGCGGCCCGGCGCCACCGGGAAAGGTGCGCGCGACCGCGTCGTGCCGCGCGAGCTGGCGGAGGTCGTCGGGCGCGATGGCGAGGGACACGGGTCGGGCATCGGGGCCGCCGGGCAGGACCATGGCCCCCAGTGAACCCCGAACGCAGCGGGCGCGCCGGGGCGGGGCGGCCTCAGCGGTAGACGCGGACCTCGCCGGGCAGCGCGAGGACGACCGCAGGGCCGACGACGGTGGCCACCGCACCCTCGGGCAGGTCGATCGCTCCCGACCGGCCCAGCTCGTCGCCGGTGCCGGGGTCGAGGTGGACGATCCCGTCGGACGTCGGGACGGGCAGCGTCGTGGTGCCGTCCGCGGTCGCCTCCCCGGGTACACCGGTGGCGGGAGCCGTCCACAACGGTCGGGCGGACTCCGGGTCGAGCGCGGTGAGCGTGCCCCCGGCGGAGACCAGCACCGCGGTGTCGGTGGCCGACGCCCGCACCGCGGACCCGGGGCCGGCGGCCAGGGTGGCGAGCAGCGAGCCGTCGGCGGCGGAGAGCAGCTGAACCTCGTCGCCCAGGCGCACCGTGACGAGCTGGTCCGCGCCCACCAGCTCGGTGGTCCCACCGTCGGATCCCGGCAGGTCGCGGGTCCAGTGCGGGGCGCCGTCGAACCCGTCCAGCAGCTCGAGCTGCGCGGTGTCGGAGCCGGCGCACTGCTGCAGCACCGCCACGCCTGCGTCGCCGGCCGCGGACCGCAGCAACCGGCAGCCCTCCGGAGGGGCGTACCGCCAGCGGATGCCGCCGGCGGTGGGGTCGAGCGTGACGATCCCGGTGGGGCTGCGGGCCAGCACGATGCGGTCGGTGGAGGAGAGGGTCGCGTCCGCGCGGAAGTCGACGTTCCGGGTCCACGCGCGGACGCCGGTGCCGGCGTCCAGGGCGACCGCCTCGTCGCACCGGTCCTCGGTCCGGAAGACCGCCACCGCGACGCCGTCGGTCGCCGTGAGCCCGCAGAGCCGGGCGTTGGCCCGCGTGTAGTGCCAGGCCTCCTCGCCGGTCGCCGGGTCCAGCCCGCGCACCCCTTGCGGCGAGCCGACCAGCACGCGCCCCTCCTCGACGACGTCCCCGGGCACGGGGTCGCCCTCGGTGGACCACGCCTCGGCGACGGTGTCGGCCGGCGCCCCCGCAGGGGGATCGGCCGCGGGCGCGGTGCTGCTCGACGTGGCGGCCGCGTCCGAGCCCCGCCACAGCAGCGCGGCGACGACGACCAGTGCGACCGTGGCCGCCGTCCAGACCCACACCCGCAGCGGCGGCGCGCCGACGGTGGTGGACCGGCCACCCGCCAGGGGTCCGCGCCGAGCGTGCGAGGCGTGGGCCCCCGGGAGGTGCTCCGTCATCAGCCCTCGGAGCCGGCGCCCGAACTCTCCGCGCCGGCGCCACCCGCGCCCGAGCCGCCGCGTCCGGCACCGCCACGCCGGCGCCGGCGGCGCGGCCGGGCGCTCCCACCCTCGGCGGAGGCCGCCGGGGTCGTTCCGGCCGGTGCGGCGCCCTCTGCCGCCGGGCCGTCGGCAGCGGCCGCCGTCTCCCCGCTGCGGCGGGTCCGCCGCCGCGGACGGCTCTTGCCGCTGCCCGCGGACTGCTCGTCGCCGGGCTCCTGGCGCTGCGCCGGGCCGCGCGAGTCGCCGCGACCCGCGGCGCGGTTCCGCTTGCCGGTCTCGCCGAGGTCCTCGAGCACCTCCGCGTCCAGCCCCTCACGGGTCCGCTGCGAGCGCGGCAGCCGGCCCTTGGCGCCCTCGGGGACGTCGAGGTCGGTGTAGACCCACGGGGAGGTCGAGTAGGTCTCCGGTGGGTCGGCGAAGTCCAGGTCCAGCGCCTTGTTGATCAGCTGCCACCGGGGGATGTCGTCCCAGTCGACCAGGGTGACCGCGACACCGGTCGACCCCGCGCGGCCGGTGCGGCCGATGCGATGCACGTAGGTCTTCTCGTCCTCCGGGCACTGGTAGTTCACGACGTGGCTGACGCCGGTGACGTCGATGCCGCGGGCGGCGACGTCCGTGGCCACCAGCACGTCCACCTTGCCGCTGCGGAAGGCCCGCAGCGCCTGCTCCCGGGCGCCCTGACCCAGATCGCCGTGCACGGCCGCGGCGGCGAAGCCGCGGTCGACGAGCTCGTCGGCGACCTTCTGCGCGGTGCGCTTGGTGCGGCAGAAGACCATGACCAGGCCGCGGTCGCGGGCCTGCAGCACGCGGGAGAGCAGCTCGGGCTTGTCCAGGTTGTGCGCCCGGTAGATGAACTGGGTGGTCTGCGGAACCGTCGAGCCCTCGTCGTTGCCGTGGGCACGGATGTGCGTCGGCTGGGTCATGAAGGTCCGCGACAGGGTCACGATCGGGCCGGGCATCGTGGCCGAGAAGAGCATCGTCTGCCGCTTCTCCGGAACCATCGCGAGGATCCGCTCGATGTCGGGCAGGAAGCCGAGGTCGAGCATCTCGTCGGCCTCGTCGAGAACGAGCGCCTTGACCTTGCCCAGGATCAGGTCGCCCCGCTGGGCCAGGTCGAGGAGTCGACCCGGCGTGCCGACGACGACCTCGACACCCTTGCGGAGCGACTCGATCTGCGGCTCGAAGGCGCGGCCGCCGTAGATCGCCTCCACGCGGATGCCGCGCTTGGCGCCGGCGGCGCCCAGGTCGCGGGCGACCTGCACGCACAGCTCGCGAGTGGGGACGACGACCAGTGCCTGCGGCACCCCGTCACCGCCCTCGGCCGGCGGGACGACGCGCTGCAGGAGCGGGACGCCGAAGCCCAGGGTCTTGCCGGTGCCGGTGCGCGCCTGGCCGATGAGGTCGTTGCCGGCGAGCGCCAGCGGGAGGGTGAGCTCCTGGATGGCGAAGGTGCGGTGGATGCCCACGTCGGCCAGTGCGGCGACGATGTCGGGGTGCACGTCGAAGTCGCTGAACAGCGGGCTGTCGGCGGCGACGGGGGCGCCGCCGAGCTCCTCGACGGTCTGCGCGAGCTCCTCGGGAGCGGGCGCGCCGGTCTCGGCGTGCTCCAGCTCGGGGGCGGTGGTCTCGGTGGAGGTCTTCTCGGTGGAGGTCAAACTCTCGCCTCTGGTCTGCTGGGGACCGGCTGCGGCAGCGGTGTCGCCGCCTCGCGCCCGTCCCGGGTCGGTTGTCGCGGGATCGGTTCCTGCGCCGACGCGGCCAGCGGAACCGGACCTCGCCACGGCCCGGGAGACAGCCCGGGGGGCGTCGTCCAGCGATCGTCAGCGCACAGATGTTCGAGCGCGCCCGGAGGCTCGCCGATTCCCATGCTAGCGCGAGCACCGGTTAGCCTCTCGGCGCCGCGCTGCCCGGTGTCGGGTGCGTCACCCCTCCGGGGCACGCGGCGCCACCGCTGCCGAGCCCAGGAGTTGCCGTGCCACCGGTCCAGAACACGGCGGTCGCCGACCTGCTGGGGGTGCTCGCCTACGCCGAGCTGACCGCGTTCGACCGGCTGGCCGAGGATGCCCGGATGGCGCCGTCGCTCACCGGCCGGGCTGCGCTCGCCCGGATGGCCGCCGCCGAGATCGCGCACCACTTCCGGCTCACCGCGCGGCTGGAGGAGCTGGGCGTCGACCCCGCGACGGCGATGGCGCCGTTCGTCTCGGCGCTGGACACCTTCCACGAGAGCACCCGGCCCAGCACGTGGCTCGAGGGGCTGGTGAAGGCCTACGTCGGCGACGGGCTGGCCGCCGACTTCTACCGCGAGATCGCCGGCTTCCTGCCCGAGCCCGACCGGGGGCTGGTGCTCGACGTGCTCGCCGACACCGGCTACGCGGACTTCGCCGTCCGCGAGGTGCGCGCGGCGATCGCCGCCGACCGCGCGGTCGCCGGCCGGCTGGCGCTGTGGGGCCGCCGCCTGGTGGGGGAGGCCATGACCCGGTCGCAGGCGGTGATCGCCGAGCACGACCCGCTCGCCGAGCTGATCGTCTCCGGCACCGGCGACCTGTCGGGGATCGGCCGGCTCATCGAGCGCATCACCAGCGCGCACACGGCCCGGATGAAGACCCTCGGCCTGAACCCCTGAGGCGATCACATCGTCGGCCTCCGGCCGACACCGCGGCCACGTGCCGTCCCCCTGGTGCGCCGAGCGCGTCCGTCGGGCCTGCGCGGGACCCTCCGGGCCCCACTCGGCACGACCACGCAGAAGGGGGCGGCTCCGCCGCAGCGGAGACGCCCCCTTCGCTCAGGTGCTGCTCGTGGCCGGCTGCGGTCAGCTGCCGGTACCGGCGATGAAGCCCACGCGGCGCTGGTCGGCCTGCGCGATCTCCACGTAGGCGATCCGGTCGACGGGGACCAGGACCTGGCGCCCCCGCTCGTCGACCAGGGTGAGCAGGCCGTCCTTCGTCGAGCCCGACATGGCCTTGGCCACCTCGGCCGCGATCTCATCAGGGGTCTTGGGGCTGTCGATGACCAGCTCCCGGGGCGAGTGCTGGACGCCGATCTTGACTTCCACGTGGGCGATGCCTCCTCGGTTCGCGCGACTGAGGCCAACGCTAGTCCAGCCGTCGTCGCGGGCACCGTCCGAACCCGTGCGCCGTCAGCGAACGCCGCCGCTCAGCCCTGGGCCGGCTCGCCGTCGACGCGGGGGAAGCCGGAGATGCCCCGCCAGGCCAGCGCGGACATCAGCGAGACCGCCTCGTCGCGGGAGACGGTGCCCTTCCGCGGTAGCCACCAGCGGGCGCTGCTCTCGGCCAGCCCCGACAGCCCCGAGGCCAGCAGCAGCGCACGCTCCGGGTCGGCTCCGGTGTCGGCGGCGATGACGCCCGCGATGGCCTCGACGCACACCGCCGTACCGCGGTCGACGACGGCGCGGACGTCGTCGTCGTTGCGCAGGTCGGACTCGAAGACCAGGCGGAAGGCCTCGCCGTCGGCGTCGATGAAGTCGAAGTAGGCGCCGACGGCGGCGTCGACCCGGGCCCGGTTGTCGGCGGTGCGGCCCATCGCCTCGCCCACGCGGTCGGCCAGCTCGGAGACGTGCTCCTCCAGCAGCGCCAGGTAGAGCTCCCGCTTGCCCGGGAAGTGCTGGTAGAGCACCGGCTTGCTGACTCCGGCCCGGACGGCGATGTCGTCCATGGCCGCCGCGTGGAAGCCGTGGGCGACGAAGACCTCCTGGGCCGCGCGCAGCAGCTGGAGACGGCGCGCGCCGCGCGGCAGTCGGGACGTGCGCCGGTTGGCCGCGGCGGGGCGTGAGGGCTGCATGGCGAGGGGGATGGTACCGGCGGGCTGCCGGAGTGATCGACAGACGGCACTCAGCGTTACCGTCGCCGGTGATGTCCGAGGCCCCGCTCTCCACCACCCCGCTACCGGCGCTGGAGGTCGCGGTGCCGCCGTGGCCGGGCGAGGAGGTGCCGGTACGCGGCGGGGCGGTGTTCGTGCGGCGCACGCCGTGGCGGGGTCCCGTCGGGGACGGGCCGCCGGCGGGCGCGCCCCGGGAGCGGGCGCTGTACGTCCACGGTCTGGGCGGCGCCTCCACGAACTGGACCGACCTCGCGGCCCTGCTCGCGGTGCGGTTCGACGGCTGGGCGGTGGACCTGCCCGGGTTCGGCCGGTCACGGCCCCCGGCGCGCGGGCGGTACTCCATCCGCAGCCACGTGCGCGCCGTCGTCGACGTCCTCGAGCACGTCGCGGCCCAGCCGGGCGCGGGCGCCGGGGATCCGGTGCACCTGGTGGGCAACTCCCTCGGCGGCCTGGTGAGCCTGCTCGTCGCCGCGCTGCGCCCCGACCTCGTGGCGACGCTGACGCTGGTCTCCCCGGCCATGCCCGTCTACCGGGTGCCGTCGGCGTTCAGCCGGGCGCTGCTGCTCCTGCTCGTCCCCGGCGTGCCGACCCTCGCGGAGCGCCGGCTGGCCGCCGTCTCCCCGGAGGAGAGCGTCCGGTCGATGGTGCGGATGTGCTTCGGGAACCCGCATGCCGTGCCGCCCGAGCGCGTGGAGCAGGCGGTCCAGGAGATGCACGAACGGGCCCAGCAGCCCTGGGCGGACCGGGCCCTGGCCCGGAGCATGCGCGGGCTGATCACCTCCTACCTGAGGCTCGGCCCGGCCAACGCCTGGCGGACGGCCCGGGGGCTGCGGATGCCGGTCCTGGTGATCTGGGGCGGGCGCGACCGGCTGGTCGATCCCGCCCTCGCGCCGCGCCTGGCCGCGACCGTGCCGGACGGTCGGCTCCTGCTCCTCGACGACGTCGGGCACGTGGCCATGCTGGAGGCCGCGGAGCCGACGGCGCGGGCGGTGCTCGGGATGGTGGAGGGCCGAACCACGGGGCCGGGCGTGGCGGACCCGCCGGCTGTCGCCGACGCGCCACGCAGCGTGAGACGCTGAACGCACCGGGGGACGGAGCGAGCGAGCGGGGAGGCGACCGGTGGGAGGACGTCTGACCGACGGCCGACCCGTGGCCCGTCCCGGCCCGCCCCCCGCCCGCGGTCGGCCGCGGCCGACCGTCGGCCCCCGGGGTCGGCTGCGCCGGTTCGTGCGGCGCCACGGCTGGCGGGCCTACGCGATCCCCTTCCTGGCGCTCGCCACGGTCGCCGTCCTCGTCGACCTCGCGCTGCACCCTCCGGGCGCGACGCCCGCCGCCCCCGCCGCGGTGGCCACCTCGGCCCCGGCGGTCGAGACCTCCGCCCCGGCGCCCTCCCCACCGGCCGAGCCGGTGGCCCCCGCCGAGGGGGATGCCGGCCCGTCGGAGACCGCCCCGCCGGAAGCGGTTGCGGAGGAGTACGTGCAGCAGGGGGCGGGCAGCGTCTCGCTGGTCGGCGGCGGCTCGGAGGTGTACGGCACCGGCCCGCTGCAGCGGTTCATCGTCGAGGTGGAGGACGGCATCGGCGTGGACGGCGCGGCGTTCGCGGACGCCGTCACGGAGACGCTCGGCGACCCGCGGTCCTGGGGCAACGGTGGGCGCTACTCCTTCCAGCGGGTGGGCGAGGGCGCGGCGTTCGACTTCCGGGTGAGCCTGGTCAGCCCCGGCAGCATGGAGACCTACTGCCCGGGCGTGGGCACCGGCGGTTACACCTCCTGCCGGTACGGCGACCGCGCGGTGATCAACCTCGCCCGGTGGGCGACCGCCGTCCCGCACTACGGGGGCGACATCGCCACCTACCGGCGGTACGTGGTCAACCACGAGGTCGGGCACGTGCTCGGGAACGGGCACGTGCAGTGCCCCGGGCCCGGGCAGCTCGCCCCGGTGATGCAGCAGCAGACCCTCGGGCTGCAGGGGTGCGTCCCGAACGCCTGGCCCTTCCCGTGACGCCGGGTGCACGTGGCCGGGGGGCGAGCCGGTCGGTCCCTCGGTGGCCGAGTCGGTGGGCGCACGACCCGATGCTGCGGACGTTCGAGGAGCGGGTGCGGCACCGCCCGGACGAGCCGTTGTCGCCGCTGGTCGAGCACGACCTGACCGACGGGCTCGATGCGCCGGCCGGGACGCTTCTCAGGCTGGGGCCGGGTCCGGGTCCGCGGGCGCCCTTCTGCGCCGTCGTCCTGGACGTCGCGCGGATGGCTGACGGCGGAACGGTGGTGTGCGGGCTCGCCGGCCCGGGGGGCGTGTTCGCCGGGTACCGCGACGCCGACGGCGCGGTCGTGCTGGAGGTCGAGGGACCCGACGGGCCGGTCGTGGTCGGGACGGCGCCGGTGACGCTGGCCGCCCCCTTCCGGCTGGCCTGCGTGGTCAACGAGAACCGGGTGACCGTGCTGGTGGCCGCCGACGACGGCTGGCGTCCCGTGCTCAGCCTGCGCGACGAGATCGTCCGCACGACCGACCTCCGGGACCCGCAGGTGCTGGGCGCGCTGCAGTACGCCGCAGGAGTCCGCGGCCCGGAGGGGACGGTGCTGGCCCGGCTGGCCGCCGGTTACTCCGGGGCCGTGGGGCTCCGGGATCCCCAGGTGGTCCGGCGCCCCGACGGCCGCCCGGTCGTACGCGACGGGCAGCTCTACCTCACCGCCACCAACGCGGGTCTGGGCTTCTTCGAGCACGCGCACTGGGGGGTGTGGACCCTCGACCTCGCCGACCCCTCCCGGCTGACCCAGGTGGGCGCGGTGTTCTCCGAGCGGGACGGTCTGCTCCTCGGTGACCACGCCGGCGCCATCGTGTGGGAGGAGGAGTCCGACCGGTACCTGGTGTTCGTCTCCTCGTGGGGCGACCACACACCCGAGCGTGGCGTCCACGTCCGGCATGCAACCGTCACCGGCACCGACCTGCTCCGGGGGGTGCACGTGCTCCGCACCGAACGGTTGGCCCTGCCCACCGAGGTGAGCGCTTGGGATCCCTCGCTGGCCCGTGTGGGTGACCGCTGGTACCTGGCCTTCACCGAGTGCCCGTCGTTCGGGCCCCCGCGCTACGTCTTCCGCCCGGCGCTGGCCACCACGACCGCCGCCGAGCCCGTCACGGGCCTGGAGCGGGTCGGGTCCGACGACGCACTCGAGCAGGCGGAGGGCACGATCCTGCAGCGGCTCGGGCGCTCCTGGTACGTGCTGGCCAGCGACCGGGATGCCGCGGCGTACCCGGTGTACGACCTCGGCCTCCGGCGGATCGGGGCGTTGCGGGCGCCCTACGGCTCGAACATCCCCCACCCCATGGTGGTCCCGGTGGGCGACCACTCCGGGCCGTGGTGGATGGTCACCTTCGACGGCACCTCCTGGCACGAGCCGGTGCTGGGGTACGGCACCCACGGGGACCTCGTGGTGCACATCGCGCAGCCGCCGTCGGCTCGGACGTCGCTGGCGGCGGCGGCCCGGGCCGCCGCCCGGCGGCTGCCCGATCCCCTCCGCCATCGCCTCGGCGTCGCCCTCGCCGCGGGCCGCGGAGCGGCGCAGCGGGTCCGCACGCGCCGCTGATCGCGGTCCGCCGCGCCCGGGCCGGGCCCCGGTGCCGACCGGCCGGGTGCGTCGGCAGGGACCTCCGGGGTCGGTGGGATTAGGGGCGCGTGCCACGCTGTTGTCGCCAACGACTACCGGCCCGTGGGGCCGTGTCCGCGACGTGAAGGAGCAAGCGTGTCCCTGCCACCGCTGGTGGAGCCGGCCGCCGACCTGTCGATCGACGAGGTCCGCCGCTACAGCCGCCACCTGATCATCCCCGACGTCGGCATGGACGGTCAGAAGCGCCTGAAGAACGCCAAGGTCCTGGCCGTGGGTGCCGGGGGTCTGGGCTCGCCGGTGCTGATGTACCTGGCCGCGGCCGGAGTCGGCACGCTCGGCATCGTCGAGTTCGACACCGTCGACGAGTCCAACCTGCAGCGTCAGATCATCCACGGGCAGTCCGACGTCGGGCGGTCGAAGGCCGAGAGCGCGCGGGACTCCATCAAGGAGATCAACCCGCTGATCGACGTCCGGCTGCACGAGACGCGGCTGGACAGCGACAACGTCCTCGACATCTTCGGCCAGTACGACCTGATCGTCGACGGCACCGACAACTTCGCCACGCGCTACCTGGTCAACGACGCGTGCGTGCTGCTGAACAAGCCCTACGTGTGGGGCTCGATCTACCGGTTCGACGGCCAGGTCTCGGTCTTCTGGAACGAGCACGGCCCCAACTACCGCGACCTCTACCCCGTGCCGCCGCCGCCCGGCATGGTCCCCAGCTGCGCCGAGGGTGGCGTGCTCGGCGTGCTGTGCGCGACCATCGGCGCGATCCAGGCGACCGAGGCGGTCAAGCTCATCACCGGCATCGGCGAGACGCTGCTCGGCCGGCTCATGGTCTACGACGCCCTGGAGATGACCTTCCGCGAGATCAAGGTCCGCAAGGACCCCGAGGGCGAGCCGATCACGGAGCTCATCGACTACGAGGCGTTCTGCGGCGTCGTCTCCGAGGAGGCCCAGGAGGCTGCCGCGGGTTCGACGATCACCGTCGACGAGCTCAAGGACATGATGGACGCCGGCAAGGAGTTCGAGCTGATCGACGTCCGGGAGCCCAACGAGTACGAGATCGTCTCGATCCCCGGCGCCACGCTGATCCCCAAGGACGAGATCCTCTCCGGCCGTGCCCTGGCGCAGCTGCCGCAGGACAAGCCGATCGTGCTGCACTGCAAGACCGGCGTGCGCTCGGCCGAGGCGCTCGCCGCGGTCAAGAACGCCGGCTTCAAGGACGCCGTGCACGTCCAGGGCGGCGTGACGGCGTGGGCCACCCGCATCGACAAGGCGCTGCCCACCTACTGAGAGGACCCTGTCCCAGGGCCCCGCGACACGCTTCGCGCGCCGCGGGGCCCTGGGACGAGGCCGCCCTCGCCCCCGACCCTCGCTCCGCTCGGGCCGGGACCCTGCGAGGGGGCCGTTCCAGGCCCTCACCACGGGGCCGTTCCAGCAGCTCACCGGGGCCCGGTCCGCTTCCCACCAGGGGAGGCGGGCCGGGCCCTCGGCATGTTGGACTGGCGCCATGGCCGACTTCTCGCCCGTGGAGCTCCTGGAGCTCTTCCAACGCGCCCAGAACCAGTTCACCGACCGGGTCGACGCCGTGGCGCCGGACCAGTGGGAGGACGAGTCGCTGCCCGGGTGGACGGTCGCCGACCTGGTGGCGCACCTGGTGAACGAGGCGCTGTGGGTGCCCCCGCTGCTCGCCGGTGAGCCCTACGACGTGATCGAGGGCCGGTTCCCCGACGACACCACCGACCTCCTGGGCGACGATCCGCTGCTGGGCTGGGAGTCCGCGGCCGACGGCGCGCTGTCGGCGTTCGCCGAGGACGAGGGCCTCGTCCGCACCGTGCACCTGTCGCGGGGCCCGACGCCGACCACCGAGTACATCTTCGAGATGACCACCGATCTGACCGTGCACGCCTGGGACCTCGCCCGGGCCACGGGCGGCGACACCGAGCTGGACGGCGAGCTGGTGACCGCCGCGCTGGTCTACGCCGAACGTCTCCCCGAGGACGGGGTGCCCGGGCTGTTCGACCCGCCGCTGGACGTCTCCCCGGCGGCGCCGCCGCAGACCAGGCTGCTGGCCCGCTTCGGGCGAAAGGACTTCTGACCCGCCGCCCGGCGTACCACGATGGGCGCGTGACCGATGCCGCGCTCGACGTCGACGAGGCCGTCTTCGACGAGGTGGAGCGGATCCCGCCCGGGCGGGTGAGCACCTACGGCGCCATCGGCCGGCTGGTGGGCGTCGGGCCGCGCAGGGTGGCGCGGGCGCTGAGCTCCGGCGGGGGCGCAGTGCCTTGGTACCGCGTGGTGCGCGCCGACGGCTCGGCCGCCGAGCCGGTGCGCGCCCGCCAGCTGGAGCTGCTGGCCGGCGAGGGGGTTCCGGTGCGCAACGGGAAGGTGGACCTGGCGGCCGTCGGCTGGCCCGACCGGGGAGCCGGCGGTGTCCTCCCTCGGGATGATCGCGGACCGGTGCCGGGTCGCCCTCCGGGGCGATGCGCGCCGACCGGGCCGCACGGTGAGCTGACCCGGTGACGTCCCCGGCCCGGCAGCAGCCCCTTCCGCCCGCTCCGGCGCGGTCCCGACCCGTGCGGTCCCGCGGCGCCCGCATCCGGCGGGCCTGCGTCCGCCTGGTGGCCGGCGTGCTCGTCCTGCTCTGCGCGGCGTTCGCCGTCGGCTGGGCGGTGACCCCCGACGTGGTCGACGCCCAGGAGCGGGTGGCCGAACGGCTGGCGGAGCACGGCGGCACTCCGACGACCGGGGAGGTGCCACCGCGCATCGCCGACGCGCTGCTGGCCACCGAGGACAGCCGGTTCGGCTCGCACCCCGGGATCGACTGGCGCGGCGCGCTGCGGGCGCCGCTCGGGCTGGTCGTCGGGCGCGACCTGGGCGGCTCGACCCTGCAGCACCAGCTGGCCCGGGTGCTCTACGAGGACGGCGCCACGGACACGCCGGCCAGGGCGCGATCGCTGGTGCTGGCCGTCAAGCTCGACCAGACCTGGACCGACGACCAGATCCTCCGCATGTACCTGGACGCCGTGTACTTCGGCCACGGGTTCTACGGGGTGCAGGCGGCGGCCGAGGGCTACTTCGGGCTGGCCCCCGACGAGCTCGACTGGGCGCAGGCCACCGTGCTCGTCGGGCTGGTGCAGGGTCCCAGCGCCTACGACCCCTTCGTGTACCCCGAGCGCGCGGCCGCCCGGCAGGCCCACGTGCTCGACCGGCTGGTGGCCGTGGGAACCCTCTCCCGGTCGGAGGCCGACCGGATCGCCGCCGAACCGTGGAACCTCACCGGCGGATGACTCCAGTTCCGGTCCCCGGCTGCCGACGACATGGACATGAACACCATGGCGTGCAGGGCAGTGGCCCAGGCCGGACTGGTCGCCGGAACCGCGTCGCTGGACCGGGAGCAGGCATTCCCGCTGCTCCTGGTGGCCGGCTGGCTGACCACCGCGGCCGACCTGATGCTCGAGCAGTCGTTGCTGGACTCCCTGGCCTGACCCACCCGCTCCATCCACCCCGCCCGTCCCCGGATCGTCGTACCCCCGTGCTTCCATCGAGGAGTGGCACAGCGCGGGGGTGAGGGCGGTCCGGTCTACCGGTTGCTGCCGGGGGAGCCGCCGCGCTCCACCGCGCCGCTGCTCGATCCCACCCAGCAGGCCGTCGTCGACCACCCGGGCGGGCCGCTGCTGGTGCTCGCCGGCCCCGGCACGGGCAAGACGACGACGATCGTCGAGGCCGTCGCGACGCGCATCGACGCCGGCGTCGACCCCGAGCAGATCCTCGTCCTGACCTTCAGCCGCAAGGCCGCCGCCGAGCTGCGCACCCGGATCACCTCCCGGGTCGCCCGCACCATCCGCGAGCCGCTGGCGCGCACCTTCCACTCCTACGCCTACGGCGTGCTCCGGCGCGCCGCCGTGCTGCGGGGGGATCCGCCGCCCCGGCTGCTCACCTCCGCCGAGCAGGACGCCGTCGTCGCCGAGCTGCTGCGGGGTGACGCCGAGGGTGAGGGCACCGTCCGGTGGCCCGACGACCTCGCCCCCGCGCTGGGCACCGAGGGCTTCCGGGCGGAGTTGCGGGAGCTGCTGCTGCGGGCGACCGAGCGGGGGGTCGACGCCGAGCGCCTGGCCGCCTGGGGCCGGGAGACCGGCCGCGAGCACTGGGTGCACGCGGCCGCGTTCCAGCAGCAGTACGAGAACGTCAGCGACTTCTGGGTGGCGTCCCGGGGCGACGCCTCCGGCTACGACCCCGCGGAGCTGGTCCGGCAGGCGATCCTCGAGCTGACCGGTGACCCCGAGCTGCTCCGCCAGGAGCGCGAGCGCGCCCGCTGGCTGTTCGTCGACGAGTACCAGGACACCGACCCGGCGCAGGTCGAGCTACTGGAGCTGCTCGCCGGGGGCGGGGGGAACCTGGTCGCCGTCGGTGACCCCGACCAGTCCATCTACGCGTTCCGCGGCGCCGAGCCGCGGGGCATCGTGGAGTTCACCGAGCGGTTCCGGCACTCCGGCGGGCGCGCCGCCGGGCGGGTGTCGCTGGGAGTCTGCCGCCGATCGGGCGCGGAGCTGCTGCGGATCAGCCGCCAGGTGGCCGAGGGGCTGCCCGGTCCCTGGGAGCACCGCCGGCTGGCCGCGGGGGAGGGAATCCCGCCGGGCGAGGCGGAGGTGCACGTGTTCGGCTCGGCCGCGGTCGAGGCCGCCTACGTCTCCGACGTGCTGCGCCGCGCGCACCTGCTCGACGGCATCCCGTGGTCGGAGATGGCCGTCGTCGTGCGCACCGCGGCGGTGCTCGGGCCGTTCCGGCGCGCCCTGGCCTCGGCCGGGGTGCCGGTCGCCGTCTCCACCGACGAGCTCCCGCTGGCCGCCCAGCCCGCCGTCGCCCCGTTCCTGCGGGTGCTGGCGGCGCTGCTGCCCGGCCCGGACGGGGAGCCCGCCGGTCTGGACGAACCGGGCGCCGAGGCGCTGCTGTCCTCGCCCCTGGGCGGGGCCACCGTGCTGGACCTGCGGCGGCTCCGCCGGGCCGTGCGCACCGCGCTGGCCAAGCAGGGGCTGGACGCCGCGGAGCGCGGCGCCCCGCTCGCTGCCGCGCTCACCGACGCGGCGCTGCTGGAGGCGCTGCCCGAGCACGTCGCCCGTCCGGCGATCCGGGTGGCGGCCGTGCTGGACGCCGGCCGGTTCGCGCTCGCCCAGGACGGCACCGCGGAGGACGTGCTGTGGGCCATGTGGCAGCGCAGCGGCCTGGCGACGCGCTGGGCACGGGCCAGCGCCGCCGGCGGCCCGTCGGGGGCGGTGGCCGACCGCGACCTCGACGCGGTCGTGGCCCTGTTCGACGCCGCCGCCGGCTTCGTCGACCGGCTGCCGTCCGCCGACGTGCGGGCGTTCGTCGAGCACCTCTCCGCGCAGGAGCTCCCCGGCGACACCGGCGCCGCGCGGGCGGTCGCCGGCGAGACGGTCCGGCTGCTCACCGCCCACGCCGCCAAGGGCCTGGAGTGGGACCTGGTCTGCGTCTCGGGGGTGCAGGAGGGACTGTGGCCGGACCTGCGGGAGCGCGCGTCGCTGCTGGGCGCCGAGCTGCTGGTGGAGATGGCGGCCGGCATCGACGGCGCCTCGACCGACCGGCGCGCCCTGGCCCTGGCCGAGGAGCGGCGGCTGTTCTATGTCGCCTGCACCCGGGCCCGGCGACGGCTGGTGGTGACCGCCGTCGAGGGCGCCCTCGACGGGGCCGACGCCGGTGCGTCGGCGTCCCGGTTCCTCGACCTGGTGTCCCCGCCGCCGCCCGACGGGCGTCCGCTCACCGAGCTGCCCCGGGCGCTCACCCTGCCCGCGCTCGTCGCCGAGCTGCGCCGGGCGGTCACCGACCCGCACACCCCGCCGGCCCGGCGCTCCGCCGCGGCGGCGCTGCTGCGCCGGCTCGCCGACGAGGGCGTGCCCGGTGCGGCACCAGCCCGCTGGTGGGGGCTCGCACCGCTCTCGGACGACGCGCCGCTCGTCGACGAGGAGCTGCCGGTGCGGGTGCGCCCGTCGGCGATCGAGACGTTCCAGCGCTGCCCCCTGCGGTGGGTGCTCGGCGCGGTCGGCGCCGAGGCCTCGCCCGACGCCACCCGCACCGTGGGCTCGGCCGTCCACGCCGTGGCCCAGCAGGTGGCCGAGGGGCTGCCCGCGCCCGACGCGCGCACCGTGCTCGACGCCGAGCTCGACCAGCTCGACCTCGGGCCCGGCTGGGCCGACCAGCGGCAGCGGGTGCACGCCCACGACATGCTCGACCGCTTCCTGCGCTGGCACGCCGCCAACCCGCGGGAGCTGGTCGGCGCGGAGGTCGACTTCGACGTGGTCGTGGGGCGGGCCCGCATCCGCGGCCAGGTCGACCGGCTCGAGCGCGACGCCGAGGGGCGGCTCGTGGTCGTCGACCTGAAGACCGGGAAGAGCGCGGCGAAGAACACCGAGGAGCACGGACAGCTCGCGGCCTACCAGGTGGCGGTCGCGGCCGGGGCCTTCGAGGGGCACGGCACCGTCTCCGGCGGCGCCGCCCTGCTCCAGGTCGGCACCGGCGCCAAGGCCAAGGAACAGCACCAGGAGCCGCTGCCCGCCGACGTGCCCCTCGAGGGCACGTGGGCCGGGGAGCTCGTCGCGGAGGTGGGCGCCGGTATGGGAGGGGCGACCTTCGAGGTGCGCACCGGTTCGCACTGCTCGCGCTGCCCGGCGCGGCGCAGCTGCCCGCTGCAGGAGCCCGGCCGGCAGGTGACCGGGTGACCCCGAGGCATGAGCGGCCCCGTCCAGAGGCTCGCCGCGAGCCTGCGAGCGGGGAGGAGGACGGGGTCCTTCAACTGTCCTTCGAGGACCTGCTGGCGGAGGTCCCCGCAGCGGAACCCGCGCCCCGCCGGCTGCTCACGCCCGCGGAGGTGGCGGCGCGCTGCGGGCTGTCCTACGCCCCGTCCGACGAGCAGGCCGGCGTCGTCTCCGCGCCCGCGGACCGGCCGCTGGTGGTCGTCGCCGGGGCCGGGTCGGGCAAGACCGAGACGATGGCCGCGCGGGTCTCCTACCTGGTGGCCAACCGGATCGTCGAGCCCGAGGCGATCCTCGGCCTCACCTTCACCCGCAAGGCCGCCAGCGAACTCAACGAGCGCATCCGGCTGCGCCTGGGTGCGCTGGCCCGCCACCCGGAGACCGAGGACGACCTGCGCGAACGGCTGGCGATCGCGCAGCCCACGGTCTCGACCTACCACGGTTACGCCGCCGCGCTGGTCGCCGAGCACGGCCTGCGGATCGGGGTGGAGCCCGGCGCCGGGGTGCTCGGCCCGGCGATGTGCTGGGGGCAGGCGGCCACCGTCGTCGCGGCCTGGACCGGCGACATGGCCGACGTCCCGCTCACCCTGCTCACCACCGTCGAGGACGTGCTGGCGCTGGCCGCGGAGATGGGCGAGCACGACGTGACCCCCGCGGCCCTGCGCACCTGGACGGCGCGGCTGGAGGCGCAGATCGCCGGCTACGCGGACGCCCCGAGGAAGAAGGGGCCCTACGCCGCGGTCGCCGAGATGCTCGCCCGGCAGAAGGCCCGCGTGGCGCTGCTGCCGCTGGTCGAGGCGTTCGAGGCGCGCAAGCGTGCCCTGGGCTCCATCGACTACGCCGACCAGGTGGCCCACGCCGCGCGCATCGCCGTCGCCGCGCCCGAGGTCGGCCGGCGCGAGCGCGCCCGCTGGAAGGTGGTGCTCCTCGACGAGTACCAGGACACCAGCGTCGGGCAGCTGCGCATGCTGGAGGCGCTCTTCGGCGGGGCGAGCGGCCACCCGGTGCTCGCCGTCGGTGATCCCCGGCAGTCCATCTACGGGTGGCGCGGGGCCTCGGCCGGCACCATCGAGCGCTTCGCCCGCACCTTCCCCGGGCGTCCGGGCCGCGCCGCGCAGCGGTTGACGCTGGCCACCAGCTGGCGCAACGACGAGGCGGTGCTGGCGGTGGCCAACGCCGTGTCGGCGATGCTGCCCGAACCGGCCCAGCCACTGCCCGACCTCGCCCCGGCGCCCACCGCCGGCCGCGGCTCGGTCACCGTCGGGCTGTACGAGACCGTCGCCGAGGAGACCGCGGCCCTGGCCGACCGGCTGGCCGCCTGCTGGGACGGCGCGGACCCCGCCGTCCCGGCGAAGGACGGGCAGGACCGCCCGCCGTCGATGGCCGTGCTGGTGCGCACCCGCAAGCAGCTGCCCGGCATCGCGGCGGCCCTGCGCGAGCGCGGACTGCCGGTCGAGGTCGTGGGGCTGGGCGGCCTGCTGGAGGTGCCGGAGGTATCCGACGTCGTCGCCACCCTCACCGTGCTGGTCGACCCGACGGCGGGTGACGCGATGGGCCGGCTGCTCACCGGTGCCCGCTGGCGGATCGGCCCCCGCGACCTCGCCGCCCTCGAGGCCCGCGCCCGCGCGCTCGTGCACGCGCGCCGGCCGGCCCGCCCGGCCGAGGGCGCGGAGGCCGGGGCGGTCGAGGTGCCGCAGGAGCGCGGCAGCATCGTCGAGGCGCTCGACGACCTCGGCGACGCCGCGCAGTACTCGCCCGCGGGCTACCGGCGGCTGCGCCGGCTGGGTGCCGAGCTCGCCCACCTGCGCGGCCGGATCGGGGAGTCGCTGCCCGACCTGGTCGACGAGGTGGCCCGCACCCTGGGCCTGGAGACCGAGCTGGCCAGCGCGCCGGGGATCAGCCCCGCCGGGGCCCGCGCCCACCTGGATGCGCTGCACGGTGTCGCGGCGGAGTTCACCGAGCTGGCCGAGCTGCCCTCGCTGCCGGCGTTCCTGGGCTACCTGCGCGACGCGGAGGAGCGGGAACGCGGCCTGGAGCCCGGGGAGGTGGCGGTCAACCCGGAGGCGGTGCAGCTGCTCACCGGGCACTCGGCCAAGGGGCTGGAGTGGGACGTCGTCGCCGTGCCCGGCATGACCGCCGACCAGTTCCCGGCGCGCACCAACGCCAGCGACTCCTGGATCAAGGACCCGGGCGCGGTCCCGGTCGACCTCCGGCTCACCGACCGGGAGGAGCTGCCCCGGCTGCGCCTGCCGGTGCCCGGCTCCGGTGACCAGGCGGTGGTCCGGGACGCCCTGGAGGAGTACGTCCAGGACTGGAAGGACTTCGGCCGGGACGAGGAGATCCGGCTCGGCTACGTCGCCGTCACCCGGGCGAAGCGGCTGCTGCTGTGCTCGGGCAGCTGGTGGCGTGACGGCGTGAAGCCGTGCGGGCCGTCGTCCCTGCTGCACACCGCCAAGGAGGCGTGCGAGGCCGGCGCCGGCACCGTCGTCCACTGGGCCCCGGCGCCCGAGGACGGCGCGACCAACCCCGCGTTGGAGGAGTGGCCGGTCGGTGTCTGGCCGGCCGACCCGCTCTCCGAGCCGCGCCGGCGGGCGCTCACCGCCGCCGCGCAGCTGGTCGAGGGCGCCGCGCCGCACCCGCTGGAACCCGAGCGGTCGCTCGGCGGGGAGGACGAGCTCGTCGGGCAGTGGGTGCGCGACGCCGACCTGCTGCTGCGCGAGCGGGCGCGGCAGGAGAGCCCGACCGTCGACGTCCCGCTGCCCTCCCACCTGTCGGTGTCGGCGCTGGTCACCCTCCGCCGCAACCCGGCCGAGCTGGCCCGCCGGCTGCGCCGCCCGATGCCGGCGGCGCCCGCTCCTCAGGCCCGCCGCGGCACCGCCTTCCACGCCTGGCTGGAGGAGCGGTTCGGCGCCGCGCGGCTGGTCGACCTCGACGAGCTGCCCGGCTCCGGCGACGAGCTCGCCGCGCCCGACGACGCCCTGGACGAGCTGCGCGAGGCCTTCCTCGCCAGCG
Organism: Blastococcus sp. SYSU DS0616; assembly: GCF_054051015.1. Classification (NCBI taxonomy): domain Bacteria; kingdom Bacillati; phylum Actinomycetota; class Actinomycetes; order Geodermatophilales; family Geodermatophilaceae; genus Blastococcus; species Blastococcus sp. SYSU DS0616. The sequence goes on along the minus strand of NZ_JBJHAJ010000016.1, from coordinate 24,331 downwards.
AGTGGGCCGATCGCCAGCCCGTCGAGGTGGAGGTGCCGTTCGAGACGCCGTTGGGGCCGATCACGCTGCGGGGCCGGATCGACGCGGTGTTCCAGGGCGAGGACGGCGGCTACGAGGTCATCGACTGGAAGACCGGTCCACCGCCCTCGGGCGGCGAGCTGGCCGCCGCCGGTGTCCAGCTGGCCGCCTACCGGCTGGGCTGGTCGCGGCTGACCGGGGTGCCGGTCGAACGGGTGAGCGCCGGCTTCCACCACGTGGCCGCCAAGGAGACGATCCGGCCTGTCGACCTGCTCGACGAGTCCGGGCTGCTCGCGCTGATCACCGGAACGGGCTGACCCGTCCTTCCTCTCGGCAGGAGAACCCATCAGCCCTGCGGCGTGGTGGGCGGGGCCGGGGGTGGCGTCGCCGGGGGCGGGGCCGCCGCGGGCGCTCGCCGCCGCGCTCGGCGGACCGGCACGAGGACCGCACCGGCCACCAGCGCGGCGACGGCCACCCACGGCAGGACGACCCCGAGGACGACGGCGACCGAACCGGCGGTCGACGCCAGGGCCCGCCACCCGGTGCCCAGCCCGCCGAGGAAGCCGTCGGGCCCACCGGGCGGCGCCACGCCGAACGGCTCCAGGTGCACGCGCAGCGTCGACAGCTCCACCCGGTCGGCCAGCAGCGCGCGCCGCGACAGCAGCGACTCCAGCTGCTCCTGCCGGTCGGAGAGGGCCTTCTCGGCGGCCAGCAGGGCCTCGGTGTCGGCCGCCCCCTCCATCAGCGTCTGCAGCCGCGCCACGGAGGTCTGCAGCGCCGCGATCCGCGCGTCCAGGTCGACCACCGTCGTCGTGACGTCGGAGTGGGACACCGACACGTTCGCGACGTCGCCGAGGTCCTCGAGCTCGGCCAGCACACCGGTGAGCTCGGACGCCGGCACCCGCACCACGAGCTCGGCGACGGCCCCTCGAGTGCCGTCCCCCGACGCCGTCTGCTCGGTGCGCTCCTCGATCCGCCCGCCGACGGACTCGACCAGCTCGCTCACCTGCTGGGCACCCTCGGCCGGGTCCTCGACCGCCACGGAGGCGCTGGCAGTGGTCACCATCTGCCGGTCGCCATCGGTCTCGAGCGGGTCGTCCGGCGCACTTCCGAGATCCCCCGGGATCGCGGGCACGGGAGCGACCGCGCCCCCGCCGGCACCGCCGTCCGCGCTACCGGACTCCGCGCCCGGCGAGCCCGTGCAGCCGGCCAGCAGCGCCAGTGCCAGGGCCGCGGCTGCCGCGCCGAGGAAGCGCCGCACGGGCCGGACCGCAGGCCGCTGGGCCGCCACCGACCGGCGTCGATGCCCGATCGCGACGCGGACGGTTGTCACGAGCCCCGCGCGGATCCGTCGTCCGGCCATGGCGGTGCGATCCTTTCCCTCGGGTGTCTTCCCGGGGGATGACGGCCCGACGTGCCTGACACGTTCCCGCGGGAACGCGTCGCGGGCACCGGAGCTCACCCCGGCGCACGGTGACGGCCGACCGTGCGGGGGCGACGGCCCCAGCGGCTCCTGGGCGGAGGGCCCAGCCGGTGCCGACACGTCGGCTCGTCGACGAGTCGACATGTCGTCGGCGATCGTGCTCAGGACGGCGTCAGGCCGGACTGCTGGGCAGGGGGGCCGTCGGGGGCCGGTGCGAGCGGGTCGGCGTCGGCGGCGGCGCGCTCAGGACGAGGCGACGCGGTCCAGGATCGCCGCGGCCAGCTGCTCGGGCGCCTGCTCGGGGACCCAGTGCGTGATCCCGGGCAGCTCGACGAACCGGTAGTCGCCGGTCACGAACTCCTCGCACGCCTGCGCGGCCGTGCGGCCGATCGCGACGTCGGCGTCGCTCCACACGTAGGTGGTGGGCACCTCGACCTTGTCCACGCGGATGTCCGAGCTCATCGCGCGGTACCAGTTCAGCGCCGCGGTCAGCGCGCCCGGCGCCGACAGCGCCGCCACGTACTCGTCCGCGGCCTCGGGGGAGACGCCGGTCTCGCCGTCGGCGCCCAGCAGCATCCGGCGCAGCCGCCGCGCGTCGTCGGCCAGCAGCACCTCCTCCGCCTTGCCCGGCTGCCAGAACAGCCGGATGTAGGCCGAGCGCTCCTTCTGCTCCGGGTCGATCCGGAAGGCCGCGGTGTACGCCGCCGGGTGCGGCACCGACACGGCGGTCAGCGACCGCACCCTGTCGCTGTGCCACGCGGCCAGCGTCCACGCCACGTTGGCACCCCAGTCGTGGCCCACCACGTCGGCCACCGGGATCTCCAGCGCCGTCATGAGGTCCGCCGTCACCTGCGCCAGATTCGGCATGGCGTAGGCCCCCACCTCGGCGGGCCGCGCGCCGGGGGAGTAGCCCAGCTGGTCCGGCGCGTAGGTGCGCAGACCTGCCTGGGTGAGCAGCGGCGTCACCGCGGCCCAGGACGCCGACGTCTGCGGGAAGCCGTGCAGGAGCAGCACCGGCCGGCCGTCCTCGGGTCCGTCGACGCGCACGTCGAAGGTCAGGTCGCCGACATCGGTCCGCAGCAGCTCTCCGGGCATGCCCCGGACGCTAGCCGGGCGGAGAGCGCTGCGCTGGCGGCACTACCGTCGACGCCGTGACCAGCGCCGAACGTGACTTCGTCCTCGACCACCTCGACGACCTGCACGCAGACCTCGACGCCTGGCTGCGCATCCCGTCCATCTCGGCCGACCCCGCGCACTCCCGCGACGTCGCCGCGAGCGCCACCTGGCTGGCCGACGCGCTGCGCCGGGTCGGCTTCCCGACCGTCGAGATCTGGCCGACCGCCGGCGCGCCGGCCGTCTTCGCCGAGTGGCCCAGCGCTGACACCGGTGCGCCGGTCGCCCTGGTCTACGGCCACCACGACGTGCAGCCGGTCGACCCGCTGGAGCTCTGGGAGCACCCGCCGTTCGAGCCCACCCGGGTCGAGGGCCCCGACGGCCCCGAGCTGCACGCCCGCGGGGCCATCGACGACAAGGGCAACGTCGCCTTCCACCTGCTCGGCATCCGCGCCCACCTGGCGGCGACCGGCCGCGACACCCCCGCCGTCACGGTGAAGCTGCTGATCGAGGGCGAGGAGGAGTCCGGGTCCCCGCACTTCGAGGCCCTGCTCCGGGAGAAGGCCGACCGGCTCGCCTGCGACGTCGTCGTCGTCAGCGACACCGGCATGGCCGCACCCGACGTGCCCAGTGCCGTGACCGCGATGCGCGGGCTGGCCGACGCCGAGATCACCCTGCGCGGCCCGGCGGTGGACCTGCACTCCGGGTCGTTCGGCGGCGCCGTGCCCAACCCGTTGCACGCCATGGCCGAGCTGATCGCGAAGCTGCACGACGACCAGGGCCGGGTGACCATCCCCGGCTTCTACGACGAGGTGCGGCCGCTGTCGGACCGCGAGCGCGAGCTGATGGGCCGGGTGCCCTTCGACGAGCAGGCCTGGCTGGCCGGCCCGGCCGCCTCGCGCGCGACCTACGGCGAGGCCGGCTTCAGCACCCTGGAGCGCACCGGCGCCCGCCCGACCGCGGAGGTCAACGGCATGTGGGGCGGGTACACCGGCCCCGGCCACAAGACGATCATCCCGGCCGAGGCGCACGCCAAGGTGACCTTCCGGCTCGTCTCCGACCAGCGGCCGGAGGACGTCGGCCCGCGACTGCGCGCCTGGGTGGCGGCCAACGTCCCGGCCGGCATCGAGGCCGAGGTGCACACGCCGCCGGGCGGCGTCGCCCCGTGCGCGAGCGACCTGGACTCCCCGTACATGGACGCGCTGCTGACCGCCATCGGTCAGGCCTTCGACCGCGATCCGGCCGACGTGCTCTTCACCCGCGAGGGAGGCAGCGGCCCCGAGGCGGCGATCGTCGAGGCGCTCGGTGCGCCGCTGCTGTTCCTCGGCGCGGGCCTGCCCACCGACCGCATCCACTCGCCGAACGAGCGGGTGCTGCTGCCGATGCTGTACCGCGGCGCGGAGGCGGCGGCGCACCTGTGGCGGGAGCTGGCCGCGGCGCCGCGGCGCTGAGGACCTGACGGCATTCCCGCGGGAACGCCGTCACCGCGTTTCCGGGAGGTCGTCCGGGAGCGTGCCGACGACGACGGTCGCGCCGAGGTCCTCGTCGGTCACCAGCCGGGGCAGCAGGCCGCCGCGGGTGACGACGTCGACCGCCGCCTGCGCCTGCCCCTCGCCGCACTCGAACAGCAGCGTCCCACCCGGCGCCAGCCACTCCGCCGCCCGGGCCGCAACCCGGCGGGCGAGCGCCAGCCCGTCCGCGCCGCCGTCGAGGGCGGTCCGCGGTTCGTGGTCGCGGGCCTCCGGCGGGAGGAGCCCGAGGGCGCCGGTCGGCACGTAGGGCACGTTCGCGGTGAGGACGGCGACCCGGCCGCGGAGCCCCGCCGGCAGCGCGTCGAACAGGTCGCCTTCGTGCACGGGCACCCCGGGAAGGTTGTCCCGGGCGCAGGCCGCGGCGGCGGGGTCGAGGTCGGCCGCGTGCAGCTGGATGCCCGGCACGGCCGCCGCGAGCGCGGCGCCGACCGCTCCCGTACCGCAGCACAGGTCGACGACGACGGCGCCCGGGCGGGCGAACGGCAGGGCCGCGCGGACCACCAGCTCGGTCCGGCGGCGCGGGACGAAGACCCCCGGCGCGACGGTGATCCGCAGCCCGCAGAACTCCGCCCAGCCCAGCAGCACCTCCAGGGGCGTCCCCGCCACCCGTCGCTCGACCAGCCGCGCCAGGTCGGCGGCGTCGCCGGCCGCGGATACGAGCAGGGCCGTCTCCTCCTCGGCGAAGACGCAGCCGACGGCCCGCAGCCGGGCCACGACCGCCGGGTCGGGCGCGGTTCCGGCGGGGTGCACGGCGGCCTCCTTCGACGGCGCGGGCGACGGTGCCGCCGCGAGCCACGCCCTTACGCTGAGCCCGTGACCGGAGTGGGCCAGGAAGCGGCGCCGGGCTGGTATCCGGACCCGGGTGGCGCCCCCGGCATGGTGCGCTGGTGGAGCGGCAGCGCGTGGTCCGACGTCATGATGCCCGCCGGCCCCGGGGTCGAGGTGCACCGGGCCGCCGCGCGGACCGCGGCTCCGCGGCTCCCGGAGCCGGTGGCCCCTGCGGCGCCCGTCGCCCCCGCCGGGGCCCGGTCGCGGATCCGGCGATGGGTCGCCGCGGGCGCCGTCCTGGTGCTCCTCGTGGCCGCCGTCGTCACCGTGCTGTCGCTGGGCTCGGGCGGGGACGGCGGCACCACCGCCGCTCCCGCGCAGCAGCCCGGTGCGGCCCCCGCGCCGGCACCCGGCCAGGCGTTCCCGCCGGGCACGGTACGGATCATCGACGAGGCCGCCGGCATCTCCTACCCGTACCTGGGCGAGGGCTGGCGGGAGTTCGACCTGGGCCGGCAGCTGGAGACGACCACGACCGCCGGGCAGTACTTCACGACGCAGGAAGCCACGCCCGACGGCGGGATCTTCATCTCCCAGTGCACCTCCGGGCCGGTGCCCGACGGATACGGGTGGGCGGGTCCCTCGACCCTGCAGAGCACGGTGACGACGCTGGCCGCCAGCGTCCGCGCCAACTACTACCCGTGGCCGAACACGATCGAGATCCGGCGCGACGAGCCCCGGACCGTCGACGGGCGTGCCGCCCACCTCGTCGAGTTCCAGCTGGCGTGGGACGTCGAGGGCTACGACGCCTCGGGGGAGCGGGCGGCGCTGCTGCTGATCGACGTCGGCCGGCCGGCCCCGGCGCTGCTCTACGTCTCCATCCCCAACACCCACGCCGAGCTGTACGGCGTCATCGACCGGGTCCTCGGCGCCGTCGAGGTGTTGGAGTGACGAGCTGTGCGGGCGACCGACGAGCGGAGCCCGGAGGGTTCCGGAGGAGGAACGCGGCAGCAGGGGCTCACCAGGGATGGGGACGGCAACTGGCCGCGGTGTCACCCGGAGGGTGACGTCGTCGTAGGGTCGGGCGCGTGACTGCGGCTGGTACCGAACTGACCCTGCGGCACCCGATCGAACGGTTCACGCTGGACAACGGCCTGCGGGTGGTCCTCGCCCCCGACCGCAGCGTGCCGGTGGTGGCGGTGAGCGTCTACTACGACGTCGGGATGCGCAACGAACCCGAGGGGCGCACCGGCTTCGCCCACCTCTTCGAGCACATGATGTTCCAGGGGTCGGCCAACGTCGCGAAGATGGAGCACGCGCGGCTGGTGCAGGCCGCCGGTGGCACGTTCAACGGGTCCACCCACCAGGACTACACGAACTACTTCCAGGCGCTGCCCGCCGAGGCGCTCGAGCGCGCCCTCTTCCTCGAGGCCGACCGCATGGCGGCGCCGGCGATCACCGAGGAGAACCTCCGGAACCAGATCGACGTGGTGAAGGAGGAGATCCGGGTCAACGTGCTCAACCGCCCCTACGGCGCCTTCCCGTGGCTGCAGCTGCCGCAGGTCGCCTTCGAGACCTTCGCCAACACCCATGACGGCTATGGCTCCTTCGTCGACCTGGAGTCCTCCACGGTCGCCGACGCCACCGACTTCTTCGAGAAGTACTACGCGCCGGGCAACGCCGTGCTGTGCATCGGCGGCGACCTCGACGTCGCCGCGACCGAGGAGCTGGTCCGCCGCTGGTTCGGCCCCATCCCCGGCCGGCACGTCCCGCCCTTGCCGGCCACCGGGGAGCCGTCCCCCACGACGGTGCGCTCCGCGGTGATCGAGGACCCCCTGGCGCCGGCGCCCGCGCTCGCCCTGGGCTGGCGGGTGCCCGACCCGGTCGGTGACTTCGACACCTACCTGGGCAGCGTGCTGCTGGCCGAGGTGCTCAGCGAGGGCGACGCCTCCCGGCTGGAGCGCCGGCTGGTCCACGACGACCGGATCGCCATCGCGCAGAGCAGCTACGTGGGCCTGTTCGGCGACCCCTTCGACGTCCGCGACGCGACCCTGCTCACCACGCAGGTGCACCACCCGGCCGCCGTGCCGGCCGAGCGCGTGATGGCCGCCGTGCACGAGGAGGTGGCGCGCATCGCCGACGAGGGCGTCGACGCGGACGAGCTGCGCCGGGTGCAGGCCCGCATCGAGGCGCAGCTGCTCCAGCAGGCCGACTCGGTGCTCGGGCGCACCCTCGCCTTCGCCGCGGCCGAGCTCGTCCACGGGCGCGCGGAGCTCGCCGGCGAGCTCGCCGCCCGCCTCGCGGCGGTGACCCCCGAGGCGGTGCAGGGAGCCGCCCGCGGGCTCGATCCGGGCACCGCCGCGGTGCTGGAGCTGCGACCTGCTGGAGGTACCCGATGACCGCACCCGAGCAGGTCTCGCTGATCCCGCCGCTGGGCGAGCCGCGCCCGCAGCCGGCGCCGGTGGCCGAGGAGACCACGCTGCCCAACGGGCTCCGGGTCGTCGTGGTCCCGCGCCCCGGGGTGCCCCTGGTCGAGCTCCGGCTGCGGGTGCCGTTCGCCGCGCCCAACACCCGCAACGCCGGCGTGCACGCGGCGCGCGGCGCCGTCCTCTCCGGGGCGGTGCTGCTCGGGACGCAGCGGCACGACCAGGCCGAGGTCGCCCAGCTGCTGCAGAGCCACGGCGCCGAGCTGTCGGTGAGCACCGACGCCGACCGGCTCATCTTCGGCACCACCCTGCTGCCCGGCGGTCTCGGCCCCGTCCTCGAGCTGCTCGCCGAGCTGCTCACCGGCGCCAGCTACCCGGCCGGCCGGGTGGACGGCGAGCGGGACCGGCTGGCCGAGCGGATCGCGATCGCCCGCACGCAGCCGGGCATGATCGCCCGCTCGGCGCTGGCCGCCCGCCGGTACGGCACCCACCCGTACGCCATCCAGCTGCCCGACGCCGAGCTGGTCTCCGCCGTCCGCGCCCCGGCGCTGCGGCGGCTGCACCGCGAGCGGGTCCTGCCCGCGGGCAGCACCCTCGTCCTCGTCGGCGACCTGGACCCCGCGGCCGCGACCGACACCGCCGCCGCGGCGCTCGAGGCGTGGACCGGCAGCGGCAAGGCGGTGGAGACCCCGCCGGTCGCCGAGCAGCCGGCGCACGGCATCCAGCTCGTGCACCGGTCCGGCGCGGTGCAGTCGAACCTGCGGCTGGGCGGCCCGGCCCCCAGCCGGACCGACCCCGACCTCCCGGCGGCACGGCTGGCGGCGATGGTCTACGGCGGGTACTTCTCCTCCCGGCTGGTGGAGAACATCCGCGAGCGGCGCGGTTACAGCTACAGCCCGCGCAGCGCCATCGACCACCAGCGCGCGGCGTCGTCGTTCCTGGTCGAGGCCGACGTGGCCACCGAGGTGACCGGGCCGGCCCTGCTCGAGACGCTCTACGAGCTCGGGCGGATGGCGCTGACCCCGGTGACCGAGGCGGAGCTGGACGCCGCCCGCCGCTACGTCCTCGGCAGCATGGCGCTGTCCACTTCCACCCACGCCGGCCTGGCCAGCACGCTGTCGGCGCTGCTCGGCGTGGGGCTGCCGGCGGACTGGCTGAGCACCCACCAGCGCGACCTCACCGAGGTCACCGTGGAGCAGGTGCAGGCCGCGGCCGCGCGCTACCTGGCGCCCGAGGCGCTCACCGCCGTCGTCGTGGGCGACGCGGACCGCGTGGCCGCCGAGCTGGGCGCCCTGGCGCCGGTCACCGTCACCGGGGGCGGCGAGCAGGCGTGACCGCCGGCGGCGGCGACGGCCCCCTGCTGTCCCGGGTCGCGCACGACCGGGCGCACCTCGCCCGGGTGCTGCCCGACCCCACCGGCGGCCGGCCGGTGCGGGTGCTCACCGTCGACGCCGCCCGGACGGTGCCGGTGGCCGAAGGCCCCGACGGCCCCCGCCTGGTCTGGGACGAGCGGCCGGAGCTGCCGGCGGGCGCGGTCTTCCTCGGCGAGGCCGACGGCGTCCCGTACGCGGCGGTGCGCGGGGAACGGGCGCTGACCGTCAACGGCCGGCCGGTCGACCGCTGGGCCGGGCTGCGCGACGTCGGTGCGGAGCTCGGCGACCTGGACGCCGGCCTGCTGGCGGAGGCCGTCGGCATCCTGGAGTGGCACGAACGGCACCGGTTCAGCCCGCTCACCGGCGCCCCGACGACGGTCGAGCGGGCCGGCTGGACGCAGCGCGACCCCACCACCGGGACCGAGTTCTTCCCGCGGGTCGACCCCGCGGTGATCATGCTCGTCCACGACGGCGGCGACCGCGTGGTGCTCGGCCGGCAGGCGACCTGGCCGCCGGGCCGGTTCTCCATCCTCGCCGGCTTCGTCGAGCCGGGGGAGTCCGCCGAGGCGGCCGTCGCCCGCGAGGTCGAGGAGGAGGTCGGGCTCCGCGTCAGCGACGTCCGCTACGTCGCCAGCCAGCCCTGGCCGTTCCCGCAGTCGCTCATGCTCGGGTTCGTGGCCCGCGCCGACGGCGACCAGGACCTCCGGCTCGATCCGCACGAGATCGAGGAGGCCCGCTGGTTCACCCGCGACGAGCTCCGGGCGCCCGGCGGGCAGCTGGCGGTGCCGCCGTCGATCTCCATCGCCCGGCACATCCTCGACCGCTGGCTGCGCGGCGAGCTCTAGGCACCCCAGCGACCGCCGAGCACGAGCGCGGGGCGGTCGGCGTGGTCGGCCAGCACCACGGCGTCGGCCAGCGCCACGGGATCGACCTCGTCGTCGTAGCGGTCGAAGGCCGGGAGCGCCCAGGCCGCCTCCGACGGGGTCCTGCGTCGCCGCGCGGCGGGCGTCACCCGCAGGTGCACCACGACGTCGAAGGCCAGGCCGACCCCCTGCAGCAGGGCGCCCGCCACCAGCAGCACGCCGCCGGCGGGTGCCGGACGGCGCGGCGCCCGGGCGGCCCGGTCGCGCTCCAGGTCCCACAGGACCGGCAGGTACTCCCCGGAGCCCCCCGGCCCGACCGGACCCAGCACCTCGCGGGCGAGCGCGCCGGCGTCCAGCCAGTCGGTGTAGCGGGCGTCGGGATCGGTGCGCCCGTGCTCCAGCCGCAGCGACGCCGGCCGGTAGAACCCGGTGGCGGGGACGACGACGGCGGCCCGGCCCAGCGTCGGCAGGCGATCGGCGATCGAGCGCGCCAGGTCCTCCGGCTCCGCCAGCTCGGGGCCGTCGACGGCCACGCGCAGCGCGGTGGCGCCCGGCTCGGCGGGGAGCTCCGCCAGCAGCTCGGCCAGGCGGTCGGCGAGGGCGCCGGGGGACAGCGGCTCCGGTCGGGTCAGGAGCGGCCGTCCGCAGTGGTCACGGCGTCGGGCCGCACCGGCTCGACGCGCGGCGGCGGCGGGGGCACCGGCGCAGGCGCGGACGACGCGGTGCCTCCCGGTCCACCGGCGGGGGCGACGGCATCGGGCGCCAGGCTCGCGAGGACCTCGCGGGCGAGCTCGACCACGGGACGGCCCTGCGTGCGCGCCTCCCGGCGCAGCCCCTCGAACACCGTCCGCGGGCTGGCGCCCTGCCGTTCGGCCAGCACCCCGATCGCCCGCTCCGTGGACACCCGGGCGGCGAGCGCGTGCTCGAGCTGGGCGACGGTGCGCTGCAGGGCAGCGATCCGCACGTCGACCGGGTCGGCGTCACCGGGTGGCGTCACCGGGCCGCGGGCCGAGCGCCGGGCGGAGCGGTCGGGCTCGGGCAGACCGCCCATCTCGTCGGCCACCAGGTCGGCCAGGGTCATCCCCTCGACGAGGTCGTCGACGAGGTCACCGCCGACCGGATCGCCGTCGAGCGGGACGACCACCCACCCGCGCCCCGACCTGGTCAGGGCGACCCGCGGCCGGTCACCGGCCCCAGGGACGGCCGAGACCTCGGGGCGGGGCGGCGCATCGGGGGACACGTGCCCGTCGAGTTCGTCGGAGGGCCTGGGGCCGGGGACCACGGGTGCTCACGCCTCCGGTAGCTGTCCGAGCTGGGCCTTCACCGCGTCGATGCTCGGGTTGGTCAACGCGGTGCCGTCGGAGAAGACCAGCGTGGGCACCGTCCGGTTGCCGCCGTTGGCCTGCATGACCAGGTCCGCCGCCTGGGGATCGGTCTCGATGTCCACCTCGGCGAACTCGATGCCCTCGCGCTGCATCAGCTTCTTCAACCGCACGCAGTAGCCGCACCACGTGGTGGTGTACATCGTGACGGCAGCGCCGGGGGTCGTGGTCATCGCGGGGAGTCTCCCTGTTCGTGCCGGGTCGGTCCAGCCCCGTGGCGGGGTGGCGGTGGTGCGTGGGTCCCAACGTGGTGCTCCTGGGGATCCTTCCCGCCGTCCGTCGCTGCCGGCTGGGAGGATCGTCGCCGGGGGCCGTCGGCTCCCGGGTACGAGTCGGGTGAGGAACGGGGAGGGACGCCGGCGATGGCGCACGCGGACGCGGAGGCCGTGCTCGACGGCCTCGACGACGAGCAGCGTGCGGCGGCGCAGGCGGTGTCGGGGCCGGTCTGCATCCTCGCCGGTGCCGGCACCGGGAAGACGCGCACGATCACCCACCGGATCGCCTACGGCGTGCACACCGGCACCTACGTCCCCGAGCAGGTGCTCGCGGTCACCTTCACCGCGCGGGCGGCGGGTGAGCTGCGCGCCCGCCTGGCCGCCCTCGACGTGGGCGGGGTGCAGGCGCGCACCTTCCACGCCGCGGCGATGCGGCAGCTGAGGTACTTCGCCCCCCGGGTGCTCGGCGGCCCGATGCCCGGGCTGATCGAGAACAAGCTGCGGGTGGTGGCCTCCGCCGCTACGCGCAACCGGCTCACCACCGACCGGACGAGCCTGCGGGACCTCGCGAGCGAGATCGAGTGGGCCAAGACCACGCTGGCGACGCCGGAGGACTACCCGGCCCGCGCGCAGGCGGCCGGCCGCGAGGCCCCGTTCGAGCCCGCCGCCGTCGCCGCCGTCTACGCCAGCTATGAGCAGGCCAAGCAGCGCGACGGCGCCCTCGACTTCGAGGACCTGCTGCTGGTCACCGCCTACGCGCTCGAGGAGCACCCGGACGTCGCCCGCCAGGTCCGGGGCCAGTACCGGCACTTCGTCGTCGACGAGTACCAGGACGTCAACCCGCTGCAGCAGCGGCTGCTCGACGCCTGGCTCGGAGGGCGGGCCGAGATCTGCGTGGTCGGCGACCCGAACCAGACCATCTACTCCTTCACCGGCGCCGACCCCGACTACCTGCTCGGCTTCGCCGACCGGTATCCCGACGCGGCCGTGGTCAAGCTCGAGCGCGACTACCGGTCGACCCCGCAGGTCGTCGGGCTGGCCAACCGGCTGATCGGCCAGGCGCCTCCGCGCAAGGGCCTGCCCGGGCTTCGCCTGCTCGGCCAGCGGCCGCAGGGCCCGGAGCCGACGTTCGTCGAGCACCCCGACGAGCCGGCCGAGGCGGCGGCGGTCGCGGCGCGCTGCAAGGCCCTCATCGACGACGGCACGCCCGCCGCCGAGATCGCCGTGCTGTTCCGGATCAACGCGCAGTCCCAGGTGTACGAGTCCGCGCTCGCCGACGCGGGCGTGCCCTACGTCCTCAAGGGCGGGGAGCGCTTCTTCGAGCGGCCCGAGGTCCGGGAGGCGGTGCTGCTGCTGCGCGGGGCGGCCGCCGGGGGCAACGAGCCGGGCATGCTCGTGCCCGCCGTCCGCGACGTGCTGGCCTCCACCGGCTGGGTGGAGCACCGCCCGCCGGCCGGGGGCGCGGCGCGCGACCGCTGGCAGTCCCTCGCCGCGCTGGTCGACCTCGCCGTCGACCTGGTCGCCGAGAACCCCTCGCTCGACCTCGCCGGCTTCGTCACCCACCTCGCCGAGCGGGCCGACGCCCAGCACGCACCGACCGTCCAGGGCGTCACCCTCGCCTCGATGCACGCCGCCAAGGGCCTGGAGTGGGACGTCGTCTTCGTCGTCGGACTGGTCGACGGCGTGCTGCCGATCGCCCAGTCGCTGAGCCGTCCGGTGGCGGTGGAGGAGGAGCGCCGGCTGCTGTACGTGGCGGTCACCCGCGCCCGCGAGCAGCTGACCCTGTCCTGGTCGCTGGCCCGCAACCCGGGCGGCCGGCGCTCCCGGCCGCGGAGCCGGTTCCTCGAGGGGCTGGCGCCGGGCTCCGGGCCGACCGCGCCCCCGGCCCGGCGCCCCGCCAAGCGCCCCAAGGTGGTCCTGGAGGGCGAGGCCGGGGAGCTGTTCGAGCGGCTGCGCGCCTGGCGCAGCCAGGCGGCCCAGTCAGCCTCGGTGCCGGCCTACGTCGTCTTCTCCGACGCCACCCTGCAGGCCATTGCGGAGAGCCGGCCGGCCAGCCTCCGCGAGCTGTCCGGGTTGCCCGGGATCGGCGCCCGGAAGCTGGAGCTCTACGGCGAGGACGTGCTGGCCACCGTCACCGGCTGAGGCGGTGAGGGAGCGGTCGCCGAGGGCGACGGCAGGCGGTTCCGAGACCGGTGGGGACACCGTCCGAGGGACTCGTCGTTAATTCGATTGACCCGGAATCCGGGCGGTCATAGTGTCCCGTTCCACACGAGCTGCGCCCCGTAGCGCGCCCGGCCGACCGGCCGGGCGCGGAGAGAGGAAGGAGGGGGCATCCCGATGACCATCATCACTTCGATCACCGCTGCCTCCGCCGACCTCCTCGGCCTGGGCGGCATCGACACGCGTACGGGGGGCCTGGTCATGGCTGGTCCCGCCGCTCAGCACGAGGGCACCGGTCTGTCCTCCGCCGGCTGCGCCGGCGGCGAGTGGGCCGTCGGCACGCCGTTCGCGGCCGCCGCCCTCGACCGGCGCCCGAAGTCGCTCCGCGCTGTCGAGCGCCCCTTCGCGCCCACCTACCTGCCCACGAACGACGGCACCACCCTCGGGATCCGTTCCCCCGGGAGACCGTTGAGCTAGCCGCTCACCGGACCTCCTCGAGGCCGCGGAACCCGAACCCCGGGATCCGCGGCCTTTTTCTTTCCTCCGCGGCGCCCGGCCCCCACTTCGGTCGGCGGGCCCCCGCCGGCCGTACCCGACGAGTACGAGGAGGAGCGGCAGTGCAGCAGACGATCGACCGCCCGACGTCCCACCGCCGGCCCGGGCTCTCCCGGACCGGAGGCCCCGTCCCGCGGCGACCCCGTCCGTCCCTGCCCCCCGCCCCGGTCCGGCGCCCCCTGCCGTGCCGGGTGGAGGACCCCGAGCTGTGGTTCGCCGAGAGCCCGGCACAGCTGGAGCTCGCCAAGAGCTTCTGCGGCGACTGCCCGGTCCGGGAGGCGTGCCTGGCCGGCGCGCTCTCGCGCGCCGAGCCGTGGGGCGTCTGGGGCGGCGAGATCTTCGACCGGGGCGCCGTGATCGCCCGCAAGCGGCCACGTGGCCGACCCCGGAAGGTCGTCGCGGCGTGAGCCCGCGGTCATCCGGGTCCGGTAACCACACCACCAGCAGTTCCGTGCTCCCGTGGGGGAGCCGATCAGAGGAATCAGCCATGTACATGCTCGAGCACGAGATGGCCTGCAGCCGCATGACCGAGCTGCAGGCCGAGGCGATGGCCGTCTCGCGCGCCCGTCGTCTCTACCTGGCACGGCGGGCCGCCCGTCGCGCCGAGCGCGCGGTCCGCCGGGCCGCCCGCGCCAGCGCCGCCGTCTACTAGAAGGACCCCGTCCTCCTCACCCCTCGCACGCTCGGGGTGAGCCTCGGGACGGCGCCGGCGGTCCTCCGGACCGCACCGCCACCACGAGCCGTCCCGGCGCCGTGGGGCCGGCGGTGCGGTCCGGAAACCGTCCCCCCGCGTCGGTCGGGGGTCTCAGTCGGCGAAGCCGGGGAGCCACTCCTCGAGGACGGCCCGCCAGTCGGCCGCGGCATCCAGCTGGCAGAGCACCCCGATCGATCCGATCGAGACCCGGTGGATCAGCAGGTACGCCGGTGGCAGGTTCAACTGCCTGCCCAGCCGGTTGGCCTCCGTCCGCGGATCGGCGATCCGCGTGGCCTGCTCCTGCATCCAGGCGCGGGTGAAGTGGAAGTGCCGCCCGGCGATGGGCTCCAGGAGGGGGAGCAGGTAGTCGAGCACCGCCTCGGGGTCGACGTGCACCCCCGGCCGCACGAAGCCCTCCGCGCGCAGATCGGCCAGCACCTCCGCCGCACGGCCGGCCAGGGCCCAGCGCAGCAGCCGCCCGATCGGCTCGGGGTGGCCGTCGGGGAGCCGGGCGATGGCCCCGAAGTCGATGACCCCGAGGCGGCCGTCGGGCACGAGCCGGAAGTTGCCCGGGTGCGGGTCCGCGTGCAGCAGCCCGGCGCGCTGCGGCGCGGAGAAGTGCAGCGTCGCCAGCAGCCGGCCGGCGCGGTCCCGCTCCTCACGGTTCCCCGAGGTGATGACCCGGGACAGCGGCGTGCCCTCGAGCCACTCGGAGACGATGACCTTGGGTGCGCTGGCCACCACCCGCGGGACCGCGATCTCGGCGTCCCCGGCGTAGGCGGCGGCGAACGCCCGCTGCGCGTCGGCCTCCAGGCCGTAGTCCAGCTCTTCCACCACGCGCGCCTTCAGCTCGGCGATCAGCGGCTTCACGTCCAGCCCGGGGAAGACGGCGGCGAACAGCCGGGCGAACCGGGCCAGCTGGTTCAGGTCGCTCATCAGCGCCGTCGCCGCGCCCGGGTACTGGATCTTCACCGCCACGTCGCGGCCGTCCCGCCACGTCGCCCGGTGCACCTGGCCGATGCTCGCCGCCGCGGCCGGGGCGTCGTCGAAGTCGGCGAAGCGCTGGCGCCACGAGCCACCCAGCTGCTGCGCGAGGACCGCGTGCACGGTCCGCACGGGCATCGGCGGCGCCTCCTCCTGCAGCTTGGTGAGGGCCTCGCGGTACGGCGCGGCCATCTCCTCGGGCACCGCCGCCTCGAACACCGACAGGGTCTGGCCCAGCTTCATGGCGCCGCCCTTGAGCTGCCCCAGCACCGCGAACAGCTGCTCGGCGGTGCGCTGCTGCAGCTCGGCGTTCACCGTGTCCGCGGACTGCCCCGACAGACGCCTGCCCAGGCCCATGGTCGCGCGGCCCGCGGCGCCCAGGGGGAGGGAGGCCAGGCGCGCGGTCCGCGCGACCGACCCCCGGGGCATGGCCGGTCGCTCGTCACTCACACGTCCTCCTCGCCGGCGTCCGGTCGGAGCGGCGCCGTGTCGTGTCCGGTGAGCCCGTGAGCTCGCTCAGCGGCCATTGTCGCCCGACGAACCGGGATCCCGCCGGGAGGGCGTCCCTCGCCGTCCGTGGAGTCGGTCTCCCCGCCCGCCGCCGCGCCGCAGCCGCAGGACGGGTGCGGCGGCCATCGGCGCAGGCGGGGCAGCAGGTCGGGTGGGCGCAGCTCCACGGTGGCGTCCAGGGTGACCGGTGCACCGCGTCCGTCGACGCAGGCGAGCACCTGACCGGCCGCCAGCAGCGCGGTCAGCAGGCAGGTGAGCGTGGCCCCGCTGGCGGGCGGCTCCGCGGCGGTCAGCTGGGCCGCCAACCGGGGCCAGCGCGGATCGGCGTCGCGCCGGTGGAGGTCGCCGCAGCGCAGGCAGCTGGTGGCACCCGGGATCACCAGCGGCCCGACGACGCCCGTCTCACCGCGCACCGTGGCCACCAGGTGCGGTCCCGGCACGGCGGGGACCAGGGGGTCCGATGCGTCCCAGGGGCGGGTGAGGACGACGACGTCGGGCCGCAGCCCCGCCGGGAGGGGCCCGAGATCGGTCTGCGGGCTGGCCCGGCGGACGGCGTCCGCCGCCGCGACGGCGCGGGGTCGCCCCTCGTCGGCGGCGGTCAGGCCGCCGACCATCGCGTCTGCGGCGGTGACCACGCCCGCGTCCCGCACCACGACGCGGCCGATCCCGCTCGCGGCCAGGACAGCGGCCAGCGGGGTGCCCACACGTGTCGCACCCTCGACCACCACGGTGGCTCGCCGCCTGGTCCGCCAGCCGGCCGTTCCCGGGGTGGAGCCGGCCGCCGGCAGCTCGACCGCCGCGCGGGCGGCGGCGGCCGGACCGGGACCGATCGCGAGCAGATCGGCCGGGTCCAGCTGCCGCACCAGGCCCGCCGAGGTGAGCGCGTCGAGGGCTGCGTCCACGAGGCCGGGCGCCAGGCCCGCGCGGGCGGCCTCGGCCCGGACGACCCGCCGCGATCGACGCCCGTCGAGCGCGCGGAGCAGCGGAGCGAGCCCCGCGGCCGGGTGGAGGAGCAGCCCGTCGGTGGAGTCGACCCCGCCGATCTGGACGCCCTCGTCGTCACCGACGAGCAGCGGCGTCGCCGCCGGGAGGAGGGGATGGGCGTTGTCGCTCACCCCGGCAGGGTGGCAGCTGCGCGGCGGCGGCGCGCTCGTCGTCCACAGGGCCGGAAAGGACGACGACGGCGGCGCCCCTTCCCGGAACGCCGCCGACCGCAACTGCCTGGAACGGCCACCCTCCAGGGGCCCGCGCCGAGCCTGAGAGGTGCGGGGAGGAGGGTGGTCCTTCTAGGCCTTGCCGAGGATCCGGTTCATCTTGGTGCCGCAGACGGGGCAGGTGCCCTGCGCCATCCGGCGGCCGGACTCGCTGACCTTGACCTCACCGTCGAAGTCGCGCTTCTCCTTGCACTTCACGCAATAGCCGTTGTAGCTCTCCGCCACGGGATCTCCTCGTCTCCGGGGTGCCGCGGCTCGCACGCCGGGCACCGTTGGGCGAGCACGCTACCCGTGCCCGGTGGTCGCCATCCCCGTCGGCGGCCGCCCGGCGGCGAGTTCCCCGGCGGTCGGGGGCCCTCCCTTCCCCACAGCTGTGGACGACGCTGTGGATGCCGTGGGGACGGCATGGCGTGTCCCTGTGCGGAACCGAGGGAGGGGCCGGGGACGGATCGCCCGCGGTGACCCCCGCCGCCCCGCCGACCAGCACAGACGTCCCCGTACGGGTGTGGACGCCCGCGTCCGGCCACCGTGGTCACCGGCTGGAGCGGCGGCGATGTCCACCGTCCGTGCGACCTGCACCCGAGCGGGTGTCTCCGCGCAGGCGCCACGCCGAGGCGGTGTCCTACGGTCTTCCCGTGCCCCGAACGCCCCCTGACGCGAGCGCCCTGCCTGGACCGGGGGACGGCGACGTCGTGGAGGTCCGGCGCAGCAGCCGTCGGCGGCGCACGGTGACCGCCTACCGGGAGATGGGCCGGACCGTGGTGCTCATCCCGGCGGCCTTCAGCCCGGCCGAGGAGCAGCGCTGGGTCGCCCAGATGGTCGCCAAGCTCCGCACGCGCGAGGAGCGCCGCAAGCGCTCCCTCGGTGGTGACGTCGAGCTCCTGGCGCGGGCGCGGGCGCTGTCGGCGGCGCACCTCGACGGCCTCGCCGAACCGGCGAGCGTGCGCTGGGTGGACAACCAGCACCGGCGCTGGGGGTCCTGCACCCCGGCCGACCGCACCATCCGCCTGTCGAGCCGGTTGCGCTCCATGCCGGAGTACGTCGTCGACTACGTGCTGGTGCACGAGCTGGTGCACCTGCTCGAGCCGGGTCACGACGAGCGCTTCTGGGCGCTCGTCGCCCGGTACCCCCGCGCGGAGCGCGCCCGCGGCTTCCTGGAGGGCGTCGAGCTAGCGGCTACCGCAGGCGCGGCGGGAGCCGAGCCGCCGCTCGACGTCGACGGCTGAGCCGGCTACCCCTGGCCGCCCGGCTCGCGCCGGTCCTCGCCCTCCTCGGGGTCGGAGCCCCCCTCGGTGTCGGAGCTCCCTTCGGCGTCGGACGCGCGGTCCGGAGCCCGCTCCGCGTCGTCGGCGGTCAGCGCGGCGAGCTCGTCGTCGAGGCCCTGACGGGCGACGAAGTCCAGCGGCTCGTCCAGGTCCTCCGAGGTCGGCAGGAGGTCCGGGTGCGACCACAGCCGGTCCCGCTCCGCGCTGCCGTGCTGCTGCCCCATGGCGCCCCAGACCGTGGCCGCGTCGCGCAGCCGGCGGGGACGCAGCTGCAGCCCGACCAGGGTGGCGAAGGTCTGCTCCGCCGGCCCACCGGAGGCCCGTCGGCGGCGCATCGTCTCGGCGAGAGCGTCGTGCCCGGGCAGCCGGTCGCCCGCCGCGGCGGCGACCACGGTGTCCACCCAGCCCTCGACCAGGGCCAGGAGCGTCTCGAGACGGCGCAGCGCCATCTGCTGCTCGGGCGTCTCCTCGGGCTCGAGCACGCCGCTGCCGAGGAGGCGCTGGATGCTCTCCGGGTCGCTGGGGTCCAGCCCCGCGCCCATGCCGCCGGACATCGCCTCGTTGATGCCCCGCTCGATCGCCTCGCGGTCGATGGTGATGCCGCGGGCGTAGGCGTGCACGGCGTCCTGGAGCTGCTGGCGCAGCCAGGGGACGTGGGCGAACAGCCGCTGGGAGGCCGCCTCGCGCAGCGCCACGAAGAGCCGGACCTCGTCGGCCGGGCGGTCGAGCCCCTCGGCGAACGTGGCCAGGTTCTGCGGCACGAGCACGCCGGTGCCGGCCGGCGCCAGCGGCAGCCCGACGTCGGTGCTGGTGAGCACCTCGCCGGCGAGCGTGCCGAGGGCCTGCCCCACCTGGGCGCCGAACATCAGCCCGCCCATGCGGCCCATGATCCCGGCGACCGGCCCGAAGGACATGGCCGCCTCCTGCGGCAACGCGCTGGTCATCGCCGCCACCACGCGCTCGGCCAGCGGATCGATGAGCGCAGCCCACGCCGGCTGGGTCTGCTCGACCCACTCCACCCGCGACCACGCGGCGGTGCGCTCGATCCCCGACGGCAGCTCGGTCACCTGGTCGAGCCACAGGTCGGCCAGCCGGAGCGCCTCGGCGGTCGCGGAGCGCTCCTGCTCCGACGACGGCTGGTGCCCGGCCGCCAGCTGGCTGATCGCCCCTTGCCGGGCCAGGTCCCAGTTGACCGGGCCCCCCGACCAGTTCATGAGCTTCTGCAGCTCGGCGAACAGCGGCATCTTGCCGAGCACGTCCTCGGGCGACCCGCCGCCGGCCATGCCGCCGAAGAGGGCGCCGAGGCCGAACGGGTCGCCGCCCTGGTCACCGCCCTTGCCGGGCTCCCGGCGCTCGGGGTCGCGGTCGGGCAGGCCGAAGCCGAACGGGTGGTCGCTCATGCGTCCACGGTAGACGCGTGATCTTCGGCCGTGGGGCGGGATCGCGTTCGCCAGGAGCGCACCAGGTCGCGCGGGCGCCCCGCCGGCGCGCGGTGGGGGACGGCCGGAGGGCTCCCACCGGCCCCGCTGCCGCGGGCTCGCGACGCGCCCCGGCGACGGGGCCCTAAGCTCGCCGGTCGTGACCCGTCGGATCGCCGTCCTCAGTGTCGGCGCCGTTCTCCTGCTGCTGTTCGGCGTGCTCGGCACGAGCGTGCCGGTGCCCTACGTGGCACAGGTCCCCGGCCCGACGTTCGACACGCTCGGGGAGGTCGACGGCGAGCCGATCATCGCCGTGGAGGGCAGGGAGCGCAACGAGGTCGAGGGCGACCTCACCCTCACCACCGTCGGGGTCAGCCGTGGCGGGCTGAGCCTCGTGCAGGCCGTGCGCGGCTGGTTCGACGACGAGGTCAGCGTCGTCCCCGAGGAGTCCGTCTACCCGCCCGACCGCACCGAGGAGGAGACCCGGCAGGTCAACCGCCAGGCCTTCCTCACCTCGGAGCAGGCGGCCGAGAGCGTCGCCCTGGGCGAGCTCGGCTACCCGCAGAAGGTGGTCGTGCGGGAGGTCCCCGAGGGCTCGCCGTCGCAGGGGCTGCTCGAGGAGGGCGACGCGATCGAGTCGGTCGACGGGCAGCCGGTGCCCGACTCGGAGGTCCTGACCGACGTCCTCGCCGGCATCCCGCCCGGGACGCCGGTCACGGTCGGCTACACGCGGCTGGGCGAGCCGGGTACCGCGACGATCACCACCCAGGCGGCCGAGGAGCGGGAGGGCTCGCGGCTGGGCGTCAGCGTGCTCGACCAGCCGTCCGCGCCGTTCGACGTGGACATCCAGGTGGCCGATGTCGGCGGCCCGTCGGCCGGGCTCATGCTCACCCTCGGCATCCTGGACCTGGTGGGCGAGGAGGATCTGACCGGCGGCGCGGTCATAGCCGGCACCGGGACGATCGACCTGGCGGGGAACGTGGGACCGATCGGCGGTGTCCCGCTGAAGATGGTGTCCGCCCGCGACATCGGCGCCGAGCTGTTCCTGGTCCCCGCCGACAACTGCGCCGAGGCGCTGGCCGCTCCCGACACCGGCGTCCCACTGGCCCGGGTCGCCACCCTCGACGACGCGCTGGCGGCCCTTGCCGACGTGCGCGCCGGCCGGACACCGGAGAGCTGCTGACCCGAGCCCACACGGCGCCGACGCGCCCCCACCGGGAACCCCGCGCCGTCCGGTGCGTTGTCCTGGGGGCCGGGTCCGCCCGGCGCCGCACCACCCGACCCCACGGTCGATCGTCGCGTGGCCGAGAGGCCACGCCTGCAAGTGAAGGAGACCGCTCGTGGCCATGCGGCCCCCCGTGCCGGTGCCGACGCTGTCCCGGCGCGCGAAGCTGGTCATCGGTGCCATCGCCGTGCTGCTGGTGCTGTTCACCGCCGTCGGCACCCTCACCAACGTCTACGTCGACTACCTGTGGTTCGACGAGACCGGGTACACCGAGGTCTTCTGGACCGAGCTGCAGTCACGCGTGCTGCTGTTCGCCGTCGCCGGCGTGGCGACCGGCGGGCTCACCGCGCTGGCCGTGTACCTGGCCTACCGGTTCCGGCCCACCTTCCGGCCGATGTCGCTCGAGCAGCAGAACCTGGAGCGCTACCGCCAGTCGCTGGAGCCGCGGCGCGGCCTCGTGCTGACCGGCATCGCCGTCGTCCTCGGCCTGTTCGCGGGGTTCACCGCGCAGAGCAGCTGGGAGACGTGGCTGTCGTTCCGCAACAGCACCGACTTCGGCCGGACCGATCCCCAGTTCGGCATCGACCTGTCGTTCTTCGTCTTCGACTACCCCTTCTACCGGCTGCTGCTCGGTTTCGGGTTCGCGATCGTCATCCTGGCGCTCATCGGCTCGCTGCTGACGCAGTACGTGTTCGGCGGGCTGCGGCTGCAGACGCCCGGGCAGAAGCTGACCGCCGCGGCGCGGGTGCAGCTGTCGGTGCTGCTGGGCTTCTTCCTCGCCCTCAAGGCCGTCGCCTACTGGCTGGACCGCTACGGGCTGGTCTACTCCAACCGCGGTGGCGTCTTCACCGGTGCCAGCTACACCGACGTCAACGCGCTGCTGACGCCCAAGACGATCCTGGTCTTCGTGGCGGCCGTGTGTGCCCTGGCGTTCTTCGCCAACATCGTCGTCCGCAACTTCCTGCTGCCGGCCGCGGCCCTCGTGCTGCTCCTGGTCTCCAGCCTGGTCATCGGCGTGGCCTACCCGGCGATCGTCCAGCAGTTCGTCGTCAACCCGAGCGCCAACGAGAAGGAAGCCGACTACATCGAGCGGGCCATCCAGTCGACCCGGGAGGCCTACGGTCTCGACGACATCGACTACGTCCAGTACGCGCAGGAGACCACCGGCAACGAGGTGGACCCCGACGTCGCGCTGGCCGAGCTGCGGAACGACACCGAGACCATCCCGAACGCCCGGCTGCTCGACCCGAACGTCCTGACCGACACGTTCACGGCCCGCCAGCAGATCCGGAACGTGTACGGCTTCCCCGAGAAGCTCGACATCGACCGCTACACCATCGACGGCGAGACCGGGGACTACGTCGTGGCGGTGCGCGAGCTGGACAGCGCCGGGCTGTCGGAGAACCAGAGCACCTGGATCAACCGGCACACCGTCTACACCCATGGGCACGGCTTCGTCGCCGCTCCGGCGAACGAGGTCGTGGCCGGCTCCGAGGGCGGCGAGCCGAACTTCACCACCGGCGACCTGCCGACCCGGGGGAACATCCCGGTCGAGCAGAGCCGGATCTACTACGGCGAGCTGATCCAGGACTACTCGGTGGTCGGGGCTCCGGAGGGCAGCGCGCCGCGGGAGTTCGACCTGCCGGAGGGCGGATCCGAGGATCGGCAGATCAACAACACCTACGACGGCGAGGGCGGTGTCTCGGTCGGCAGCTTCTTCCGGCAGCTGACGTACGCGATCTACTACCGCGAGCGCAACTTCCTGCTCTCCAGCGCGGTGAACGAGGAGTCGAAGGTCCTCTACGTCCGGGACCCGCGCGAACGCGTGGAGAAGGCGGCGCCCTTCCTGGAGGTCGACGGCGACCCGTACCCCGCGGTGATCGACGGCCGGGTGACCTGGATCCTCGACGCCTACACGACGTCGGACTCCTATCCCTACTCCGAGCAGATGCAGCTCGGCGAGGCGGTGGCGGACGCGCTCACCGGCACCGGGACGACCGCGCTGCCGAACGAGACGGTGAACTACATCCGCAACTCGGTGAAGGCCACCGTCGACGCCTACGACGGCACGGTGACGCTGTACGCCTGGGAGGAGGAGGACCCGGTCCTCCAGACCTTCATGAAGGCGTTCCCCGGCGTGGTCGAGCCGAGGAGCGAGATGAGCGACGAACTGATCAGCCACGTCCGGTACCCGGAGGACCTGTTCAAGGTGCAGCGGGACATCCTGACCCGCTACCACGTCGATGACCCGATCGCCTTCTACGAGGGCAGCGACCGGTGGCAGATCCCCGACGACCCGACGCGGAACATCGAGGAGAACCAGCCGCCGTACTACATCCTGGCCCAGCGACCAGGTGACGACGAGGCGACGTTCCAGCTGACCAGTGCGCTGAACGCCTTCCAACGGGAGAACCTGTCGGCGTTCGTCTCGGCGTCGAGTGCGCCGGAGACCTACGGCGCACTCCAGGTGCTGCAGCTACCCGGCAACACTCCGTTCCGGGGTCCCGGGCAGGTGCAGAACGCGTTCATCACGAACAACCAGGTGCGGCCCGACCTCACGCTGTTCGACAGCCAGAACTCCGCTGCCGTGTTCGGCAACCTGCTGACGCTGCCGATCGGTGACGCCGGGTTGCTCTACGTGGAGCCGCTCTACGTGGAGAGCACCGGGGAGGGCGGCTTCCCGCTGCTGCAGCGGGTGCTGGTCAACTTCGGTGACCGCATCGGCTACGCCAACACCCTCTCCGAGGCGCTGGACCAGGTGTTCGGCGACGGCGCAGGGGTGGTCGCGTCCGACGCCGACGGGGTGCCGACCGAGGCGGAGCAGGGGGAGGACAACCCCGGCGTGGAGCAGCCGGCCGATCCCACCGACGTGCCGATCCCGCCGGACGGCACGGACGGTCTGCCGGCCACGCCGGACATGGAGCAGGCCGTCCAGGACATCAACGCCGCGCTCGAGGCGTTGGCCACCGCCCAGCGGTCCGGTGACTTCGCCGCCCAGGGGCAGGCGCTGGCCGATCTGCAGGAGGCCGTGACGGCCTACCAGCAGGCCCAGCAGGCGGCGACCGGAGGCGGGTGACCGCTGGCCCGCGGGGGGGGGGGGGGGGGGGGGGGGGGGGGGGGCCCCCCCCCCCCCCCCCCCACCCCCCGCCCACAACAAAAGTACCAAAAAAAAATAAAAAAAAAATTAAAAAAAAAA
>NZ_JBJHAJ010000015.1:0-103805 GCF_054051015.1 Blastococcus sp. SYSU DS0616 | reverse complement strand
CCCCCCCCCCCCCCCCCCCCCCCCCCCCCCCCCCCCCCCCCCCCCCCCCCCCCCCCCCCCCCCCCCCCCCCCCCCCCCCCCCCCCCCCCCCCCCCCCCCCCCCGGCCCGGATCAGATCAGTCGTGGTCACTCACCCGCAGGGGCGGCGTCGGCCGGAGCCTCGGCGGGCGTGTCGGCACCGTCGGCGGCGACCGGCGCGAGGCTGATCTTGCCGCGGGCGTCGATGTCGGTGATCTCGACCTGCAGCTTGTCGCCGACGTTGGCGACGTCCTCGACCTTGCCGATGCGCTTGCCGCCACCGAGCTTGCTGATGTGGACCAGCCCGTCCTTGCCCGGGAGCAGGGAGACGAAGGCACCGAACGGCGTGGTCTTGACGACCGTGCCGAGGAAGCGCTCGCCGACCTTCGGCATCTGGGGGTTGGCGATGGCGTTGATCCGGTCCACCGCGGCCTGCGCCGAGGGACCGTCGGAGGCCCCGACGTAGATCGTGCCGTCGTCCTCGATGGTGATGTCGGCGCCGGTCTCGTCCTGGATGGCGTTGATCATCTGCCCCTTGGGGCCGATGACCGCACCGATCTTGTCGACCGGGATGCGCACCGTGGTGACCCGCGGCGCGTACGGGCTCATCTCGTCCGGCGCGTCGATGGCCTCGTTCATCACGTCGAGGATGTGCAGGCGGGCCGCACGCGCCTGGGTGAGCGCACCGGCGAGGACGTCGGAGGGGATGCCGTCGAGCTTGGTGTCCAGCTGCAGCGCGGTCACGAAGTCGCGGGTGCCGGCGACCTTGAAGTCCATGTCACCGAAGGCGTCCTCCGCACCGAGGATGTCGGTGAGCGCGACGTACTCGGTCTTCCCGTCGACCTCGTCGGAGACCAGGCCCATCGCGATGCCGGCGACCGGAGCCTTCAGCGGCACACCGGCGTTGAGCAGGGCCAGCGTCGAGGCGCAGACCGAGCCCATCGAGGTGGAGCCGTTGGAGCCCAGCGCCTCCGACACCTGACGGATCGCGTAGGGGAACTCCTCGCGGTCGGGCAGCACCGGCAGCAGCGCGCGCTCGGCGAGTGCGCCGTGGCCGATCTCGCGGCGCTTGGGCGAACCCACGCGGCCGGTCTCACCCGTGGAGTACGGCGGGAAGTTGTAGTTGTGCATGTAGCGCTTGCGGTCCACCGGCGAGAGGGTGTCCAGCTGCTGCTCCATGCGCAGCATGTTCAGCGTGGTGATCCCCAGGATCTGGGTCTCGCCGCGCTCGAACAGCGCGGAGCCGTGCACGCGGGGCACGACCTCGACCTCGGCCGACAGCGGCCGGATGTCGGTGAGTCCACGACCGTCGATGCGCACCTTGTCGCGCAGGATGCGCTGCCGGACGACCTTCTTGGTCAGCGCGCGGAAGGCACCGGAGATCTCCTTCTCCCGGCCCTCGAACTGACCGGCCAGCGCGGCCTTGACCTCGTCCTTGAGCGCGTCGGTCGCGTCCTCGCGCTCCTGCTTGCCGGCGATCTGCTGGACCTGGGCCAGCTTGTCGCCGACCTGCGCCTCGACGGCGGCGTAGACGTCGTCCTGGTAGTCGAGGAAGCGCGGGAACTCCGCGGCGGGCTTGGCGGCCTTGTCGGCGAGCGCGGACTGCGCGTCGCACAGCGCCTTGATGAACGGCTTGGCCGCCTCGAGGCCCTGCGCCACGACCTCCTCGGTCGGGGCGGGCGCGCCGCCGGCGACCAGCTGGACCGTCTTCTCGGTGGCCTCGGCCTCGACCATCATGATCGCGACGTCGCCGTCCGGGAGGACCCGACCGGCCACGACCATGTCGAAGACGGCGTCCTCGAGCTCGGCGTGCGTCGGGAAGCCGACCCACTGGCCGTTGATCAGCGCGACGCGGCAGCCGCCGACCGGGCCGGAGAACGGCAGCCCGGAGAGCTGGGTGGACGCCGAGGCGCCGTTGATCGCCAGCACGTCGTAGAGGTGCGCCGGGTCCAGCGACAGGACGGTGATGACGACCTGGACCTCGTTGCGCAGGCCCTTGGCGAACGTCGGGCGCAGCGGGCGGTCGATCAGCCGGCAGGTGAGGATCGCGTCCTCCGACGGCCGGCCCTCGCGGCGGAAGAACGAGCCGGGGATGCGCCCGGCGGCGTACATCCGCTCCTCGACGTCGACCGTCAGCGGGAAGAAGTCGAACTGCTCCTTGGGCTGGCGCCCGGCCGTGGTGGCCGACAGCAGCATGGTGTCGCCCATGGTGACGACGACGGAGCCGGCGGCCTGACGCGCGAGCCGGCCGGTCTCGAAGGTGATCGAACGGCTGCCGAATGCGCCGTTGTCGATCACCGCGGTGGCGGTGGTGACCCCGTCCTCGGGGTCGAACTCGGCGGCGATGGGGCCGCTGGTGGTGGGTGCGGACATCTGTCCTTCTCTCGTCTCGTCGCGCCGGCCTCGTACCGGTTCGCGACTCCTCTTACGGCGAGCGTTCGCCGTCTGCGCCCGGGGCGACCGGTGCTCGATCGAAGCCCTCGGGCCGTGCCGTTCCCCGTCCGGGGTCCGGCCACTCCTCCCGGGGGCCACTACCGAGGACCGGCCCTGTGCGGGCGGCCGACGGAGGTCCCGCCTGGCCCGTGCGGCGGGTGCCGCACGAGAGAGGGGACCGACCCGGTGATCCGGAGCGGTCCCCTCGACGTGCTAGCGGCGCAGGCCGAGCCGCTCGATCAGCGACCGGTAGCGGTTGATGTCGGTCTTCGCCAGGTAGTTCAGCAGCCGACGGCGGCGGCCGACCAGCAGGAGCAGGCCCCGCCGGCTGTGGTGGTCGTGCTTGTGCATCTTCAGGTGCTCGGTCAGGTCGCTGATCCGGCGGGTCAGCATCGCGACCTGCACCTCGGGCGAACCGGTGTCCTTCTCGACCGTCGCGTAGTCGGTCATGATCTGCTGCTTGGTCGCGCTGTCGAGCGCCATGGTTCGCCTCCTGGGCGGGTCACGTGTGGCCCTCGGTCCGACTCACGAGGGCAGGTGAACACACACGTCGGTCACCCGACGTTGCTGCCAACCTTACACACCGCCCGGGCGAGGACCGGGTCCCGCGTCAGCGGAGCCCGAGCAGACGCCGGGTGTCGGCCACGTCCTGCGCCATGGCGGCGAGCAGTCCGTCGACGTCGGGGAAGGCGGCCATCGGCCGGAGCCGGTGGGCGAACTCCACGCCGACGTGCTCGCCGTAGAGGTCGCCGTCGTAGTCGAGCACGTAGGCCTCGACGGTGCGGCGGCTGCCCTGGAACGTCGGGTTGGTCCCGACCGAGATGGCCGCGGGGAACCGGTCGCGGCTGGCACCGCTGCGCGGGTCACGGGTCACGAGGTGGCCGGCGTAGACACCGTCGGCGGGGATCGCCGTGTACGGGGGCGTCTCCACGTTGGCCGTCGGGTAACCGAGGTCCCGCCCCCGGCGGTCACCACGCACCACGACGCCGTCCACCCGGTGCGGCCGGCCCAGCGCGCGGGCCGCCGGCACCATGTCCCCGGCGGCGACGCAGGCGCGGATGTAGGTAGAGGAGATGGTCACCTCACCGTCCTCCGACGCGTCCTGCGCCAGGGCCATCCCCTCGACCGCGAACCCGAAGCGCCGTCCCTCCGCGGTCAGCGACGCCACCGTGCCGGCGGCGCGGTGGCCGTAGGTGAAGTTCTCCCCCACGACGACCTGGGCCGCGTGCAGCCGCTCGACGAGCACCGTGTGGGTGAACGTCTCCGGCGGGAGCTTCATGAACTCCGGGGTGAAGGGCAGCACGCACATCGCGTCCACCCCGAGCTCCGCGACCAGCTCCGCCTTCCGGTCCAGCGACGTGAGGATCGCGGGGTGCGAACCCGGTCGGACGACCTCGGCCGGGTGCGGGTCGAAGGTCAGCAGCAGGCACGGACGGCGCATCGCCCGGGCGCGCGCGACGGCGGCCCCGATCAGCTCCTGGTGCCCGCGGTGGACGCCGTCGTACATGCCGACGGTGACCACGGTCCGCCCGAGGTCCCCCGGGGTGGCCTCCAGCCCCCGCCAGCGCAGCATGCGACCGCCTCCAGCCGCGATCAGGAGACCCGGTGCAGCCAGCCGTGGGTGTCGGCCACCCGCCCGTGCTGGATGTCCAGGAGGGTCTCCCGCAGCCGCATGGTCAGCGGGCCGGGCTCGCCGTCGCCCACGGTGAAGTCACCGGTCCGCGCCTTGACCTCGCCGACGGGGGTGATGACCGCGGCCGTCCCGCAGGCGAAGGTCTCGGTGATCGAGCCGTCGAGCGCGCCGCTGCGCCACTCGTCGAGGGTCACCTTGCGCTCGGTCACCCGGTGCCCGAGCTCCCGGGCGACGGTGATCAGCGAGTCGCGGGTGATGCCCGGCAGGAGCGTGCCGGAGAGCTCGGGGGTGACCAGCTCGGCGTCCTCGCCGGAGCCCAGGACGAAGAAGAGGTTCATCCCGCCCAGCTCCTCGATGTAGCGCCGCTCCACGGCGTCGAGGTAGACGACCTGGTCGCAGCCCAGCTCGCCGGCCTGCTGCTGGGGGCGGAGGCTCGCGGCGTAGTTGCCGGCGCACTTGACGTCGCCGGTTCCGCCGGGCGCGGCCCTCACGTAGTCCTCGGAGACGAAGACCGAGACCGGGTGCACGCCGCGCGGGAAGTAGGCGCCGGCCGGGCTGGCGATGACCAGGAAGAGGTACTCGTGCGCCGGGCGGACACCGAGGAAGGACTCGCTGGCCAGCTGGTACGGACGCAGGTACAGCGTCTGGTCGGGCCCGGTCGGCACCCACTCGCGATCGGCGTCCACGAGCGCGTCGACGGCGGCGAGGAACGCCTCCTCGGGCACCGGCGGCATCGCCAGCCGCTCGGCGCTGCGGACGAAGCGCGCGGCGTTGGCCTCCGGCCGGAAGGTGGCCACGCTGCCGTCGGGCTGGGCGTAGGCCTTGAGCCCTTCGAAGATCGACTGCGCGTAGTGCAGGGCGGCCGTGCCCGGGTCCATCGGCAGCGGGCCGTACCGGGTGAGCCGGGCGTCGTACCACCCGCGGCCGGCCTGGTAGCGGGCCACGAACATGTGGTCGGTGAAGTAGCGGCCGAACCCGGGGTCCGCCAGCAGCTCCTCGCGCTCGGCCGTGGGGCGGCGCTGCACGTCCTCCACGACCACCGGCACGCCCTCGACGAACGTCCGGGACGAGGTACGGCTGTCGGCGAGCGTCTCGGTCATGGCTCCTACCTGACGGGCGGGTGTTCGGACGGAGCGGCGAGCGCCGGATCCGCGGGCTCACCCTAGCCCGCGCCCGCGCGGGAGCCGACGGCGAAGCACCCCCGGCGCCCGCGACCACGCGACGATCGGCGGCCACCCCAGGGGCGGCGCCCGGTCACCCGGACGTCGCCCGGGGGGGCACCCGGCCGCCCTAGGCTCCGGTGGATGGGCGGGGATCCCGCGCGGACCCCCGCGTCCGGGGCGCTTCGCGCCGTCGGGTTCGGGATCGCCGTGCACGCGGCCCGCCTGGTGGTCATCCTGGCCACCCTCGCGCTCGGGCCGCTGGCCGGGATCTCCAGCTGGTACCTGGGGCTGGCGGCGAACGTCGCCTGCACCGTGTACGCCGTCGCGCTGGTCACCCGGATGCGGCTGTGGCGCTCGACCGGCCTGCTCCGCCTGCTGCCCTCCCGTCTGGCGCTGCTGTCCCTCCTCCCCCTGGTGGCGGAGGCGGCGCTGTGGGCGCTGCCCGGAGGCATCACCGTCCGGGCACCGGGGCTTCCGCTCTGGCTGCTGACCCTGCTGCTGGTCGGTGTCAACGAGGAGCTGATCAGCCGGGGCGTGGTGCTCTCCAGGCTGCGGCGCGACCTCCCGGTCGGGGTCGCCGTCCTGGTCACCGCTGCCCTCTTCGGCACCCAGCACCTCTCGCACCTGGTCACCGGCGACCGGGCCCTCGCCGACGTCGCGGTGAACGTCGTCCTGTCCGGCGTCCACGGTTTCGCCCTCGCCGCCTTCCAGGCCCGTTTCACCTGGCTGTGGCCGCTGGTGCTGGTGCACGCGGCCACCGATGTCACGTCGGTGCTCGGGCAGGAGGCGCCCACCGGCTGGTACGTGGCGGCGCACGCCGGCCTGCTGGCCTACGGGATCCTCCTGCTGCGCGGCCGGCCGGCCGACCCGGTTCCGGGACGGCCGGCGTCCGGGTCCGCGACGGTCAGGCCTGGTGGTCCTGGTTGACCTTCGGCCCGGCGTACTCCAGCACCTCGTAGGTCCACACGTGCGCCGAGTGCGGGGCGGCCGAGGCGAGGGTGTCGCCGCCGCCGTCGTGGGCGCGGTCGAAGTCCTGGCTGGACTGCCATGCCTCGTACGCCTCGACGCTGCTCCACCGCGTGTAGACCAGGTACTGGTCGGTGCCCTCGACCGGCCGCAGGAGCTCGAACCACTCGAAGCCCGGGGTGCTCTCCACGGCTCCGGCACGCCCGCGGAACCGCTCCTCGAAGCGCTCCTGCTTGTCCTTCGGCACGGTGATCGCGTTGATCTTGACGACGCTCATGGTCGTCCCCTTCCCGGTCGGCGCGGCCGCCAACCCCACGGCCACCCGCCCGTGCGGCACGCTGGCGCAGGTGAGCGCACCCCGCACCACGGACCTGGGCTTCGCCCGCCTCGACCTCGACCGCGAGGCCCGCACCGGCACCCCCGAGGTGGTGTACGCGGCCGGCAAGACCCCGACGCAGACGGTCACCTGCCTCGCCGGCCTGCTCGAGGGGTCGCCGGCGGCGTTCGCCTGGGCGAGCCGGGTCGACGACGCCACGGCCGAGGCGATCCGCGAGCGCTGGCCCGACGCGGTGGTCGACGAGGAGGCGCGGTGCGCGTTCGTGGGGACTCCGCCGCCCCCGGTCGGGGAGGTGCTGGTCCTCACGGCCGGCACCTCCGACGGCCCGGTGGCCGCGGAGGTGGCCGCCACCCTGCGCGCGTGCGGAGTGGGCTGCCGGCGGGTGGACGACGTCGGGGTGGCCGGCGTGCACCGGGTGCTGGCGGTCGCGCCGGACCTGGCCGCGGCCGACGCGGTCGTCGTCGCCGCCGGGATGGACGGCGCGCTGCCCAGCGTGGTCGCCGGCCTGACCGACCGCCTCGTCGTCGCCATCCCCACCTCGGTGGGCTACGGCGCGGCGTTCGAGGGGCTGGCCGCGCTGCTCACCATGCTCACCGCCTGCGCACCCGGGGTGCTCGTCGTGAACATCGACAACGGGTTCGGCGCCGGGGTGGCCGCCGCCCGGATCGTCCGCTCGGCTCAGCGGTAGCGGACGGGGTCGGGCAGCAGCTCGTTCATCGCGCCCGACCGGAAGCCCCGGGGATCGAGCTCCACCCGGCCGAAGCCGGGGACGGCGGTGGGCAGGTCCACCCGGGCGGCGACCTCGTCCACCAGCGCGGCGTCCACCTCGACCCGGGCGACGTCGTCCCCCAGGTCGCGCACGCGCAGGTCGCGCACCGGCAGGCCCGCACTCGCGAGGGCCGAGCGCAGCGCCACCTCCGCGCGCTCGACCCGGGCCAGGGCCTCGGCGCTCACCGGCACGCCGTAGGCGATCCGGCTGGCCAGGCATGCGGCGGCGGGCTTCTCGGCCAGCGGCAGACCCCAGCGCCGGGCGGCGGCGCGGACGTCGTCCTTGGTGAGGCCCGCCCGCGCCAGCGGCGCCCACGCACCGCGTTCGGCGGCGGCCCGGATCCCCGGCCGGAAGCCGGCCACGACGTCGTCGGCGTTGGTACCGGTGACGACGTCTCCGATGCCCAGCCGCGCCGCCAGCGGCATCAGGACGTCGACCAGCTCGGACTTGCAGAAGGCGCACCGGT
Organism: Blastococcus sp. SYSU DS0616; assembly: GCF_054051015.1. Taxonomy (NCBI): domain Bacteria; kingdom Bacillati; phylum Actinomycetota; class Actinomycetes; order Geodermatophilales; family Geodermatophilaceae; genus Blastococcus; species Blastococcus sp. SYSU DS0616. The sequence continues at coordinate 96,020 of NZ_JBJHAJ010000015.1, read as the reverse complement.
CGCCGGCGTTGGCGCGGTACCCGGCGCGGGAGAGCTCGTCGGTGCGCGGCCGCTCGTGCCGGACGCCGAGCGACGAGGCGAAGTCCCCGGCGCCGGCCAGCTCGGCCGTGGGCAGGCTCGGCGAGACGGCCGTGGCCGCGACCACCCGCCCCGGGCCCAGCGCACGCACCGCGGCGGCGAGGAGCACCCCCGAGTCCACGCCCCCGGAGAACGCGACGACCACCCCGGGCAGCGGGCGGAGCTGCGCGTCGAGGTCGGCCAGCCGGGCGTCGAGGGTCACGGCCGCCAGGCTGCCACCGGCTCAGGCCGGCGGGAAGCCGACGACGACGCGGGCGGTGCGGCCGGCGTCCTCGACCAGCGCCGCCAGGCGGCCGTCGGGGTCCACGGCGGCGTGCAAACCGGCGGCCCCGGTGGCCGGGATGCGCTGCCCGTACCCCAGCGCCCGCGCCTCCTCGGCGGCGAGCGCGCGCTCGGGGAAGACCAGCCGGGCCGCCTCGGTGAGCCCCAGGAACCCGGGGCCGCCGCCGGCCACCAGGGAGGCGGCGGACTCCTCCACCGTGCCCGCCTGCGCGACGGTGAACGGGCCGGAGGCGGTGCGGCGCAGCGCGGTCAGGTGGCCGCCGACGCCCAGCGCCGCCCCGGCGTCGCGCGCGATGGCCCGGATGTAGGTGCCGGCGGTGCACTCGACGGTGACGTCGGCGTCGACCAGGTCCGGCTCCGGCCGGGCGATCCGGTGCACCTCGAGGCGGTGCACCGTGACCGCGCGGGGCTCGAGGACGACCTCCTCCCCCGCGCGCACCCGGTCGTAGGACCGGCGGCCGTCGACCTTGACCGCGCTCACCGCCGACGGCACCTGCCGCAGCGGCCCGGTCTGCGCCGCCAGGGCCGCGCGGACGGCGTCGTCCGGCACGTGGGCGGTCGAGGCGGAGCTCAGCAGCTCCCCCTCGCGGTCGTCGGTGACGGTGGCCTGCCCCAGGCGGATCGTGGCCTCGTAGGTCTTGTCGTGGCCGCCGACGTACCCGAGCAGCCGGGTCGCGGTGCCGACACCCAGCACCAGCAGGCCGGTGGCCATGGGGTCCAGGGTCCCGGCGTGGCCGACCTTGCGCACCGACAGGGCGCGCCGGGCGCGCGCGACGACGTCGTGGGAGGTCATGCCGCCGGGCTTGTCCACCAGCAGCAGACCGGGCGGTACGTCGGCGTCGGGGCGTCTCGGGCTCACCCGGCAACCGTCTCAGGTGCCCGCAGCCAGCGGTCACCCGCCACCCGCACCAGCACGGCGAGCAGGCGCAGCCCGATGAACAGCGTGAGACCGGTCCAGATGCCGGCCAGCCCCAGGCCCAGCGGGGCGGCGAGCAGCGACAGCGGCAGGAAGCCGACGAGGGCGGCCGCGATCGTGACGGTGCGCAGGTAGCCGACATCCCCGGCGCCCATCAGGACGCCGTCCAGGGCGAACACCACGCCGGCCAGCGGCTGGAAGCCGGCGAGGAACCACCAGACGACGGCGGCCTGCGCGAGCACCGCCGGGTCGTCGGTGAACAGCGGCGGCAGCACCCCGCGCAGCGCGACCAGCGCGGCGGCCACGAGGCAGCCGGTGACCAGCCCCCAGACGGCGACCCGACGCGCGGTCGCCCGGGCGTCGTCGGGACGCCCGCCGCCGAGCGCCTGCCCGACCAGGGTCTGCGCGGCGATCGCGTAGGCGTCGAGCACCAGCGCGAGGAAGAAGAAGAGCTGGAGCGCGATCTGGTGGGCGCCCAAGGCGGCGGTCCCGGCCCGGGCGGCCACGCCGGCGGCGACGAGGAACGACAGCTGCAGCACCGCCGCCCGCAGCAGCAGGTCCCGGCCGATGACCAGCTGGCGCACGATCGCGGCGGGCCGCGCCCGCCAGGCCGCCCCCTCGCGCAGCAGCGCCCGCACGAACAGCGCCGCGGTGAGCGCCTGCCCGACCACGTTGGCCACGGCGGAGCCGACCAGGCCCAGCCCCGCTGGGTGCACCAGCAGCGGGCACAGGACGAGGCTGAGCAGGCTCCCCGCGACGACGTAGCGCACCGGTCGGCGCAGCTCCTGCACGCCGCGGAGCCACCCGTTGCCGGCCAGCGAGACCAGCAGCAGCGGGGCACCGAGCGAGGCGACCCGCAGCCACTGCTCCCCCGCCTCGGCGACCGGGCCCGCGCCGCCGGCCAGCGCCCGGGTCAGCGGTCCGGCCAGCGCCTGGAAGAGGGCCAGCACGAGCAGGCCCAGACCGACGGCCAACCACGTCGCCTGCACGCCCTCCTCGACGGCGCCGGCCCGGTCGCCGGCCCCGGCCCGGCGGGCGGCCCGCGCGGTGGTGCCGTAGGCCAGGAAGTTCAAGAGCGCGGCCGCCCACGCCAGCAGGCCACCCCCGACGGCCAGGCCGCCCAGCGCGACCGTCCCGAGGTTGCCGACCACGGCGGTGTCCACGAGGAGGTACAGCGGCTCGGCAGCGAGGACGACCAACGCCGGCAGGGCGAGGGAGAGGACGGACGCCGGGCGCGACGGGAGCCCCGCCGGGTCCCGCTCAGCGCCCCGATCGGCCTCGGTGCGGGGGCCCGCGCCGGGCGTGCGAGGCGTGGGGGGCTCGGTCCTTCTAGGCACCTGGTCGCGGGGGGAGGCCGGAGGCCGACACCGCGTCCAGCTCGCGGCGCAGGGCCTCGATGGTCATCTCGCGATCGAGGGAGGAGGTGTACCCCGCGGCGGCCCGGTGCCCGCCACCGCCCAGCGCCATCGCCACACGGGCGACGTCGGTCCGGCCGCGGGAGCGGAGCGACACCGACCAGGACCCGTCGTCCTGCCCCTTGAGCACGCAGGCCACGTCGGCCTCCTCCGTGGCGCGGACGACGTCGACCAGCGCCTCGAGCTGCTCGCCGGGCAGGCCGTGCTCGCCGGCCTCCGCGGTGCTCGACCAGGTCCAGACCAGCCCGGCGCCGACCCCCGGTTCCAGGACCGCCCGGCCCGCGACGACCGAGAGCAGCCCGAGCCAGCTGAACGGCGCGGTGTCGAAGAGGCGGCGGCTGATCGCCGCGTGGTCGATCCCCGTGGCGAGCAGGCGCGCGGCGAGCTCGTGGGTCTCGGGGCGGGTGCTGCCGAACCGGAAGGAGCCGGTGTCGGCGGCCAGGCCGGCGTACAGGCAGGTCGCCAGTCGGTCGTCCAGCGCGACACCGAGGCCGTCGAGCAGGTCGGCCACCAGCGTGACCGTCGCCGGTGCGGCCGGGTCCACCAGGCGGACCCGGCCGAAACCCGGATTGCTCGCGTGGTGGTCGACGACCACGGAGGTCCCGGCACGGTCCAGCAGCGGGGCCAGCTCTCCCAGCCGTCCCGGGGAGGCCGCGTCCAGGGCGACGAAGACGTCCGGGGAGGACGGCACGTCGGCGGACGGCACCAGCCCCTCGGCGCCGGGGATCCACCCGAGCGAGGCGGGCAGCGTGAACGGACCGGGGAAGGTGGCGAGCACCCGGGCGCCGCGCCGGCGCAACGCCTCGGCGAGCGCGAGGCAACTGCCCAGCGCATCGGCGTCGGGCTGCACGTGGCCGGACAGCACGACGGTCGCACGCGATCGCGCGGCCTCGGCCAGTACCGCGGTCGCCGACCGGGTCGCGTCCGCCAGATCCGCGGCGGGGCGCTCGTCGGGGACGGGGGTCACGCGCCCGGATCGGGGTCGGCCATGCGGCCGCCCTGGTGCTCGGTGATGTCGCCCCCGCCCACCGGGTAGCCGGGGCCGCCGTCGTCGGGCTCGTCGGCCGCGATGCTGGGCGCCTCGCCGATCTGGCCGCGCTTTCCGCCGTCGGTCGGGTCGCCGGTGTCCGGCACGGGTGCACCGCCCAGCACCGATGTGCCGTGGCCCTCGTCGGGCTCGTACGGGTCGGGGTCGTTCTCGGTCACTGCGCACTCCTCGTGTCGGCGGCGTCCTCGGATCCGTCGTCGACGGGGTCGGACGCCACCATGTCGTCCTCGTCCTCGTCGTCGTCCGCGTCCTCCACCGGCTTCCGGTAGGGGTCCGGCTCGCCGGCGTAGCTGGCGCCCTCACGGGCGCGGGCCAACTCCGCATCGGCGTGCCGCGCCCGCTCGAGCGCTTCCTCGAGCTCACGCGCGGTGTCGGGCACGATGTCGGCGACGAAGGTCAGCGAGGGGACGAACTTGATCCCGGTCTGCCGTCCCACGGTGGAGCGCAGCACACCGGTCGCACTGCTCAGCGCCTTGGCCGAGTCGGCGACCTGGGTCTCGTCGCCGTACACGGTGTAGAAGACCGTGGCCTCGCGGAGGTCGCTGGTCACCCGGGCGTCGGTGACGGTCACCATGCCCAGGCGGGGGTCCTTGATCTGGGACTCGATCGCGGCGGAGACGATCTGTCGGATGCGCACCGCGAGCTTGCGGGCGCGGGCCGGATCGGCCATCGGGACCTCCTGGTGCGTGGATGGAACGGCCCCCTCGCAGGGCCCCGCCGCGAGCCTGCGAGCGGTGGGGGGCGAGGGGGTCCTTCTAGTCGGTGTCGCTGAACAGCTGCCGGTGCGTGGACAGCAGCGTCACCTCCGGCCGCTCGGCCAGCAACCGTTCGCAGGCGTCCAGGACGTCGGTGACCTGGGCTGCCTCCCCCGCCACGGTGGCGACCGCGACCTGCACCCGACGGTGCAGGTCCTGGTCGCCCACCTCGGCGGCGGCGACGGCGAAGCGGCGGCGCAGTTCGGCCACGATCGGTCGCACGACCGATCGCTTGCCCTTGAGCGAGTGGACGTCGCCCAGCAGCAGGTCGGCGGTCAGTGACCCGGTGAACACCGGATCACCTCCCGACGACCTGCTGCTGGCGACGAACTGGGCCGGCCCTCGTGCTGGGCCCCGCCACGAGCCTGCGAGTGGTGGGGGGCACGGGGGTCCTTCGACTTACTCGCGCGGCTTCTCGCGCATCTCGAAGGTCTCGATCACGTCGTCGACCTTGATGTCGTTGAACGACCCCAGGCCGATACCGCACTCGAAACCCTCGCGGACCTCGGTCGCGTCGTCCTTGAAGCGGCGGAGGGACTCCACCGTCAGGTTGTCGGCGACCACGGCACCGTCGCGGATGAGCCGCGCCTTCGAGTTGCGGACGATCGTGCCGCTGCGGACCAGCGAACCGGCGACGTTGCCGATCCTCGGCACCCGGAAGACCTCGCGGACCTCCGCCGTACCGAGCTGGACCTCCTCGTAGACCGGCTTGAGCATGCCCTTGAGCGCGGCCTCGATCTCGTCGATCGCCTGGTAGATGACCGTGTAGTACCGGACGTCCACCCCTTCGCGGTTGGCGAGCTCGGTGGCCTGGCCCTCGGCCCGGACGTTGAAGCCCAGGACGATGACGTCGTCGGCCAGCGCCAGGTCGATGTCGCTCTTGGTGATCCCACCGACGCCGCGGTGGATGACCCGCAGCGAGATCTCGTCGTCGACCTCGATCTTCATCAGCGCCTCTTCGAGCGCCTCGACGGTGCCCGAGTTGTCGCCCTTGATGATCAGGTTGAGCTGACGGTTCTCCTTGAGCGCCGCGTCCAGGTCCTCCAGGCTGATCCGCTTGCGCATCGAGGCGTTCTGCGCATTGCGGATGCGGGCCTGGCGGCGGTCGGCGATCTGCCGGGCGACGCGGTCCTCGTCGACGACGAGGAAGGTGTCACCGGCGCGGGGCACCGAGGTGAGCCCGACGACCTGCACGGGGCGGGCCGGCAGGGCCTCCTTCAGCTTGTTGCCGTGCTCGTCGAGCAGCGACCGGACGCGACCGTAGGCGTCGCCGGCCACGATCGAGTCGCCCTGGCGCAGCGTGCCGCGCTGGACGAGCACCGTGGCGACGGGGCCGCGGCCCTTGTCCAGCTTGCCCTCGATGACCACACCCTGCGGGTCCTGCTCGGTGTTCGCGCGCAGGTCCAGCGAGGCGTCGGCGGTCAGCAGGATCGCCGCGAGCAGGTCGTCGAGACCCTGCCGGGTGATCGCCGAGACGTCGACGAACATCGTCTCGCCGCCGTACTCCTCGGCGACCAGGCCGTACTCGGTGAGCTGCTGGCGGATCTTGGCGGGGTTGGCCCCCTCCTTGTCCACCTTGTTCACCGCGACCACGATCGGCACCTCGGCGGCCTGCGCGTGGTTGAGCGCCTCGACCGTCTGCGGCATGACGCCGTCGTCGGCCGCGACCACCAGGACGACGATGTCGGTGGCCTTCGCGCCACGGGCACGCATCGCGGTGAACGACTCGTGACCCGGGGTGTCGATGAAGGTGACCGGCCGCTCGTTGCCGTCGAGCTCGGTGACGATCTGGTAGGCGCCGATGTGCTGGGTGATGCCGCCGGCCTCGCGCGCCACCACGTTGGTGTTGCGCAGGGCGTCGAGCAGCTTGGTCTTCCCGTGGTCGACGTGACCCATGACGGTCACCACCGGCGGACGGGGCGACCAGTCCTCCTCGTCGCCCTCCTCGTCACCGAAGGTGAGGTCGAAGGTCTCGAGCAGCTCGCGGTCCTCGTCCTCGGGGCTGACGACCTGGATGTTCCAGCCGATCTCGGCACCCAGCAGCTGCAGGGTGTCCTCGTTCACCGACTGGGTGGCGGTAACCATCTCGCCCAGGTGGAACAGCGCCGTGACCAGCGCGGCGGGCTGGGCGTTGATGCGCTCGGCCAGATCGGTCAGCGAGGCGCCGCGGGGCAGCCGGACGGTCTGCCCGTTGCCGCGCGGCAGGCTGACACCGCCCATGCTGGGCGCCGCCATGGAGTCGAACTCCTGACGCCGCTGCTTCTTGCTCTTGCGCCCGCGGACCGGACCCCGGCCACCGGGACGCCCGAAGGCACCGGCCGTACCGGCACCCGAGCCACCGCGACCGCGACCACGGCCACCGCCGCCACGGAAGCCACCGCCGGCGGGCGCGCCGGCACCCGGGGCACCGCCACCGCCGCCGGGACGGAAGCCACCGCCGCCACCGGGACCACCCGGACGGCCACGACCCGCACCTCCGGGGCCACCACCGGGACGGCCGCCGCCGGCCGGCCGCGGCGGCATCATGCCGGGCGACGGGCGCTGCGGCATCATGCCCGGGTTCGGGCGCGGACCGCCCGGACCGGCCGCGGGACGCGGGCCACCGGCACCGGGGCCGGGACGCGGCCCGCCGGGCCCGGCCGGACGGGGACCGCCGGCACCGGGCGCAGGACGGGGACCGCCGGCACCGGGCGCAGGACGGGGACCGCCGGCGCTGGGCGCAGGACGGGGACCGCCGGCTGTGGGGCCGGGGCGCGGGCCGCCGGCCGCGGGGGCCGGGCGGGGGGCGCTGCTGAAGGGGTTGTTGCCCGGACGCGGGGCCGGCCGGGGACCGGGACGCGGACCACCGGGCGCAGATCCGCCGGCCGGGGCCGGGCGGGGGGCTCCGGGACGCGGGGCCGACGGCTGCTGCGGCGGGGCCGCCGGAGCCTGGGCCGCCGGAGCCTGCGCCGCCGGAGCCTGGGCTGCCGGGGCCTGGGGCGCCGGGGCCTGGGCCGGAGGCTGCGGAGCGGGCGCCGCGGGACGCGGACCCGGGCGCGGTCCGGGAGCGGCCGGGCGCGCCGGCGCCGACGCCGCCGGGGTCTGCGGGGCCTGCGGGGCCTGCGGGGCCGGAGCCTGCGGAGCAGGCGCCGCGGCCGGAGCCGTGGGCGCGGCCGGCGTGGGAGCGGGGGCGCTCGGGCGCGGGGCTGCCCCGCCGTTGCCGCCACCGGTGGCGGCGCCGAGCGCCTCGCGGAGCCGTCGGGCCACGGGGGCCTCGACGGTCGAGGACGCGGACTTCACGAACTCGCCCTGCTCCTTGAGCTTGGCGAGCACGGTCTTGCTGTCGACACCGAACTCCTTGGCGAGTTCGTGTACGCGGGCTTTGCCTGGCACGGGTCTCCTCTTGGTGAGGCCGGCGGCTTGCCCGCTCGACCTCGTCGTTAGTGGCGCATGGTCATCGTGAGAACTTCACGGCTGAGTCATCCGACGGTGTCCTGTCGACGTGCGGACCGGCCTGGTGCCGACCCGACTGGGTACTGCTGTCCTCCCCCGACCCGGCCCCGGTGGCCTCCGCGGAGGCACCCAGGACGTGAGCCCGGAGCGGGCCGGCCCCCGGCGGTGTGCTGCATCGCAGCGCCCGCTGGAAGGCCCGGCGTCGCTCCGCTGCGCGCAGGCACTCCGCGGTCGGGTGCAGCGAGGCACCACGACCGGGGAGGCGCCGCCGCGGATCGGGGACGAGGTCCCCGGCCACGACGACGACGCGCAGCAGGTCGGTGACCGACGTCCGCTTCCGGCACCCCACGCAGGTGCGGACCGGAGTCGACGTTTCGGCCATCCTCAACTCTAGCGCGTGGCCGGTCCGCGTTGTTCCGCGCGGCGGGGAGCCGAGCGGGAACCCCCCGCGGGAGCCTGCGATCGGGCCCCGGGCGCCCCGCCACGCCCCCCGCCCGGGTGGGGTGGCAACCCGGACCGCAGCGGCGGGCGGCCTACCCCCGGAGAGGGGGATGCGTCGGCGTCGTCGGCCTGGGCGTCGCTGCGGATGTCGATCCGGCAGCCGGTCAGCCGGGCGGCCAGGCGGGCGTTCTGCCCCTCCTTGCCGATGGCCAGCGACAGCTGGTAGTCGGGGACGACGACGCGCACCGCCTTCGCCTGAGGGTCGACGAGGCGGGCGCTGCTCACCCGGGCCGGGCTGAGCGCCGAGGCGACGAAGTCCGCTGGGTCGTCCGACCAGTCGACGATGTCGATCTTCTCGCCGTGCAGCTCGCTCATCACGTTGCGCACCCGCTGCCCCATGGGGCCGATGCAGGCCCCCTTGGCATTCAGCCCGGGCACCGCGGTGCGGACGGCGATCTTCGAGCGGTGCCCCGCCTCGCGCGCGACGGCGACGATCTCGACGCTGCCGTCGGCGATCTCCGGGACCTCGAGGGCGAACAGCTTGCGGACCAGGTTCGGGTGCGTCCGCGACACCGTCACCTGCGGGCCGCGGAAGGTGCGGGAGACCGCCACCACGTAGGCCTTGATCCGGTTGCCGTGGGTGTAGGTCTCCCCCGGAACCTGCTCGGCGGAGGGGAGCACGGCCTCGACCTTGCCGATGTCGATCATCACGATGCCGCTGGCGTTGCGCCGCTGGTCGGCCTGGACGATGCCGCTGACGATGTCGCCTTCCTTGCCGGCGTACTCGCCGAAGGTCTGCTCGTGCTCGGCGTCGCGCAGCCGCTGGACGATGACCTGCTTGGCGGTGCTGGCCGCGATCCGGCCGAAGTCCGACGGGGTGTCGTCCCACTCGCGCACGACCTCGCCGTCGGCGCCGATCTCCTGGGCGAGGACGGCGACCTCGCCGCTCTTGCGGTCCACGTGCACGCGCACGTGCTTCGCCGCCCCGTCGGCGTGCCGGTAGGCGGTGACCAGGGCCGTCTCGAGCGCCTCGATGACCGTGTCGACCGGGATGCCCTTCTCCCGCTCCACCGCCTTCAGCGCGGTGACATCGATGTTCACTTCTCTCCTCCGTCGTCGTCCGCGAGCCCGGCCTGGTCCAGGTCGTCGAGCTCGGCGGCGTCGTGCTCCGCGATGTCGTCCGCGGTGTCGTCGGTGATGTCGTCGGGGGAGTCGGCGCGGCCGAACTCGACCTGCACCCGCCCCGCCCCGAGCTCCGCCCACGGCACCTGGCGCGGCTGCGGGGGCCGCTTCTTCGCCCCCGGCTTCCCCTTGGCCTCGACCGCCAGGGTCACGCCGTCGCCGTCCACCGCGGTGATCCGTCCGGTGAGCTGCTCGACGGCCCCGGCGGGGCCCACCCCCACCACCACCAGCCGACCGGTGTTCCGGCGCCAGTGGCGCGGCTCGGTGAGCGGCCGGTCGACCCCCGGACTGGTCACCTCGAGGACGTAGGGCGTGCGGCCCATCCCGTCGTCGTTGCGGTCGAGCACGTCGGAGACCGCCCGGCTCACCTCGGCGATGTCGTCGAGGGTGACACCGGCGTCGCGGTCGACGACCACGCGGACGACGCTGCGCCGGCCGGCGGGGGTGACGACGAGCTCCTCCAGGTCGTACCCGGCCTCGGTGACGACCGGGCGGATCCAGGCGGTCAGCCGGTCGGTGGCGGGGTCGCTCCGCTGGGTTCCGCGAGAGGCGGACACGCTGGCCTCCTCAGGCTCGGTCGGCGGCACGGTGCCGTGCGCGCAGTTCTGCGGCCCGGCGCCGCGGACCTGCGTCGCTGGCCGGGCCCGGTGTCGAGGGGAAGAGCTCAGGTTACCGCCCACCCCGGGACGGCGGCCCGGCGCGGGGCGACCGGACCGCTCCGGCCGGACCCTGCGCCCACTGGGGCGCACGGGGGCAGGGTGACGCGGTGGACGTCCCGACGACGCGGCGCGCCCGCCCGACCGCGCGACCGGCTGCCGGTGCGGTCGAGCTGCGAGGATGGACGGCGATGTCTGGCACCCCTCGTCCCGGTCGGCGGGCGTTCACCCGTCGGACCCTCCTGGTGGCGTCCGCCGCCGGCGTCGCCGTGGTGGCCGCCGGCTGCACCTCCTCGCCGCCGGTCGAGGAACGCGACACCGTGACCAGCGCGCAGGCCGACGAGCTGGCGGCGCAGGTCGGCGTCCAGGAGACCCTCGTCCGGGCGTACGAGCTGGCCTTCGACGCCGACCCCGCACTCGCCGCTGCCGCCGGGAACCTGGCGACCCAGGCCGGCGAGCAGCTCGACCGCCTCCGCGCGGCCACGCCGGGCAGCAGCCCGTCGGCCACCCCGCCACCGGACACGCCCCCGGCCGGCGAGGGGCAGGCCTGGCTGCGGGCGCAGGTCGCCGCCGCCGCCACCTCCCACGCCGCCGCCGCCCTGGGCCAGACCGGAGGGCGGGCGGCGCTGCTGGGCTCCATCGCCGCGGGACTGCGCGGTCACGAGGCACGACTGGCGTGAGGAAGATCGGCCATGGCTGACGACGAGACCACCGGCCCCTCCCCCGAGGACGACGCCCTGAACGCCGCGCTGGCCGCCGAGCACGCCGCCGTGTGGGGATACGGCGTGGTCGGGGCGGCGCTGGGTGCGGGCGGCCGGGCGGCCGCCGCGACCGCCGAGGCCGGGCACCGCGACGTGCGGGACCAGCTGATCACCCTGCTCGACGGGCGCGGCACGGACCCCGTGCTGCCCGAGGCCGGCTACGCGCTGCCCTTCCCGGTGCTCTCGGCGGTGGACGCCGCCGCCCTCGCCGCGGTGCTGGAGGAGGGCGTCACCGCCGCCTGGGTGCGGGTTCTGGACCGGGCCGAGGAGCGGACCACGCGCACGCTGGCGATGGAGGTGCTCAGCGCCGCGGAGGTGCGGGCGGTCGGCTGGCGGGAGGCCGCGGGCCAGACGCCCGTGACGCGCGCCCTCCCCGGGCTGCCACCCCGGTAGCAGGCCCCTGCCCTCGCTCCCCCGGCGCGAGGCGGGATCCGGACGCCGCGACGCTCAGAGAGCGCCGAGGAACGCGTCGGTGACCGCGACCGCGGCGCTGCTGGACTGCCCGCCCTCGACGAGCACGGCGAAGGCGATGTCACCGGCCGGTCCGGCGACCTGGTACCCGGCGAACCAGCCGTGGGAGTCCGGCGGCGTCTTCGTGCCGTACTCCGCGGTGCCGGTCTTGCCGTGGACCTCGCCCCGGTCGGGCAGCGCCTGAGCGGTCCCCGACAGCACGACCGCTCGCATCATCGGCCGCAGCGCGTCGAGGACCGCGGCCGATGGCCCGGCCGGAACCGGCCCCGCCGCCTCGGCGCCGACCACCTCGACCGGCGCCACCGGCGTGCCCCCGGCGACACCGGCCATGACCAGGGCCATCTGGGCCGGGCTCATCAGCACCCGGCCCTGGCCGATCGCGTCGGCCGCCTTGCCCGTGCCCGTGCTGTCACGCGGGACGCTGCCGCCGAAGATGTCGACCGGCAGCTCCCAGTCGGTGCCCACGCCGTAGGCCGCCGCCGCCTCGGCGAGCGCCGGGTCCGGCAGCTCGAGGGCCTGCTGGATGAAGGTGGTGTTGCACGACTGGGCGAAGGCCTCGGTGAAGGGGACGGTGCCCAGGTCGAACTGGTCCTGGTTCTCGAACTCCCGCCCCTCCACCGTGGTCGTGGCCGGGCAGGCGACCGGCGTCTCCGGCGTCAGGCCACCCGCCGTCACCAGGGCGGTGGCCGTCATCGTCTTCATGCTCGATCCGGGCGGGAACTGGCCGCGCAGGGCGTTGCCCGGGTCCGCCGCCTCGTTCGAGGAGACAGCGAGGATCTCCCCCGTGCCGGGGCGGACGGCCACCAGGTGGGTGGGGCGGGACTCCCCCGCCACGGCGGCGTCGGCGGCGTTCTGGATCTCCGGCACCAGGGGGGTCTGCAGCGGCTCCCCGGCGACCGGGGCCACCGAGGCGATCTCCCGGCCTGCATCACCGGTCGCCTCGTCGGTGCTGACCACCGACACGGTGAACCCGGGTGTGCCGGTGAGCTGGTCCTGGTACGCCCGCTGCAGCCCGGACAAGCCGAGCTGGTCACCGGCGGCGTACCGCGGCTGCCCGTCCACCGAGGTCTCCTCGATGATCTCCGCGGTCGCCGGCCCCACCCGGCCGAGCAGGGCCGAGGCGAACCGCGCCGTCGGGGCGAGCAGACGGGTCTCGGTGGGGAAGACCGCACCGGGCAGGTCGAACACCTGCGCGCGGATCTCCTCGAAGTCGGGGCGGCGCAGGGAGATCACCGGCACGAACTGACCCTCCGGCGCCGCCTGGACGTCCGCGACGATCTCCTGGGGGTCGATGCCGGTGGCCGCCCCGAGCGCCGACGCCAGTGACGGCAGGTCGGTGACGCGGGCCGGGTCGACGCCCACGTTGACCACCTCGGTGGGGGTGAACAGCGGGGCACCGGTCGCATCGGTGATCGGCGCACGATCGGGCAGGGTGCGGTCGAGCTCGAGGTGCTGACCCTCCGCCAGCTCGGGGTGCACCATCGCGGGCTCGGCGACCACCTCCCAGGCGTCGTCGCCCTCCCGCAGCCGCAAGGTGGCCTCGTAGCTCCACTCCGGTGCCGCTGCCAGGTCCCAGGTCGCGGTCCAGCCGACGGTGGCCGAGCCGTCGTCGACGGTCACCTCGCCGACCTCGGTGGCCAGCTCGGCGCCGGGCAGGTCGTCGGCCGTCTGCGCGAGCAGCGCCGCCGCGGCGTCCGGATCGGTGGTCGCGTCGGCCGCCGCAGGGACGTCGCCCGCCGCCCAGTCCTCGAGGAACGCCTGGGCCGCGGCCCGCACGTCGTCCTCGCTGTTGCCCGAGCAGCCGGCCAGCACCGGGCCGGTCAGCACGATCAGAGCGGCCGGGAGAGCGAGACGTCGTCGTGTCGACACGGTCACAGATTGTCAGACGAATGAGACGGCTCAGAAGAGGACGCTCGCGTACTCGCCGACCTCGCGGAACCCCACCCGACGGTAGGACGCGCGGGCCCGGGTGTTGTAGTCGTTGACGTACAGGCTGACGACCGGCGCGATGGCGGCTCGGGCGTACTCGACCACCGCTGCGGTGCAGGCCGTGCCGATCCCCCGGCCGCGCAGGGTCGGCGCGACCCACACGCCCTGCACCTGGCAGGCGGCCCGGCAGACCGCGCCGATCTCCGCCTTGAACAGCACGCGCCCGTCCTCGATCCACGCCAGCGACTGGCCGGCCCGGACCAGCTCGTCGACCCGCGCCCGGTACCCGGCGCCCCCGTCGACCCGGAGCGGGCTGACCCCGACCTCCTCGGTGAACATCGCGACGGCCGCCGGCAGCAGGACCTCGAGCTCGTCCGGGCGCACCGGCCGCACCCGGGGCTCGGGCGCGACGGCGGGCGGGCCGTCGATCGCCAGCAGCGGCTGCCGGGGCCGGTGGTCGCGGGCCGGGCCCCAGGAGGGCTCGAGCAGCTCCCACAGCGGTGCCACGGCGGCCGACGGGCCCACGATCGTGGAGCAGCGGCGCCCGGCCCGGCGGGCCCGCTCGGCGAAGGCGACGGCGGCGGGCCGCTCGGCCCCGGGCCGGGCGAACGGGACGAGGTTGGCGCCGGCCAGGCACACCGCGTCCAGCTCGCGGCCACTGCCGATGCCCCAGAGCGGGGCTCCGAGGGCGGGCGCCGCCGTCCCCGCGACCTCGACCCGTCCCGCGAGCACGCAGGCAGCAACCGGGTCGGTGGCCAGCAGCCGGTGCACCGCCGGCTCGTCGGCCTCGTCGAGGACGCGGGCGCTGGGCGTTCGGAGCACGGGTCAGCTGACGGTGACGACCGGCGGCCCGGAAGGCTCGCCGGCGTCGACGTGCTCCCCGGCGATCCGCATGGCCTCCTCGATGAGGGTCTCGACGATCTGGGACTCCGGCACGGTCTTGACGACCTCCCCCTTGACGAAGATCTGGCCCTTGCCGTTGCCCGACGCCACACCCAGGTCGGCCTCGCGCGCCTCACCCGGACCGTTGACGACGCACCCCATGACGGCGACGCGCAACGGCACCTCCATGCCCTCCAGGCCGGCGGTGACCTCGTTCGCGAGCTTGTAGACGTCGACCTGGGCCCGGCCGCAGGACGGGCAGCTGACGATCTCCAGCCCGCGCTGCTTGAGGTTCAGCGACTCCAGGATCTGGTTGCCGACCTTGACCTCCTCGGCCGGCGGCGCGGAGAGCGAGACGCGGATGGTGTCGCCGATGCCCTGGCTCAGCAGCGCCCCGAAGGCGACGGCGGACTTGATCGTCCCCTGGAAGGCGGGGCCGGCCTCGGTGACGCCCAGGTGCAGCGGGTAGTCGCACTGGGCGGCCAGCAGTTCGTAGGCGCGGACCATGACCACCGGGTCGTTGTGCTTGACCGAGATCTTGATGTCGCGGAAGTCGTGCTCCTCGAACAGCGAGCACTCCCACAGCGCCGACTCGACCAGCGCCTCGGGCGTGGCCTTGCCGTACTTGGCGAGCAGCCGCTTGTCCAGCGACCCGGCGTTCACGCCGATCCGGATCGGGACGCCGGCGCCCTTCGCGGCCTTCGCGATCTCGCCGACCTTGTCGTCGAACTTCTTGATGTTGCCCGGGTTGACGCGGACGGCGGCGCAGCCGGCGTCGATCGCGGCGAACACGTAGCGCGGCTGGAAGTGGATGTCGGCGATCACCGGGATCTGCGACTTCTTCGCGATGATCGGCAGCGCCTCGACGTCGTCGGTGTCGGGCACGGCGACCCGCACGATCTGGCACCCCGACGCGGTGAGCTCGGCGATCTGCTGGAGGGTCGCGTTGATGTCGGCGGTCTTGGTCGTGCACATCGACTGCACGCTGACCGGGTGGTCGCTGCCCACGCCCACGCCACCGACCATCAACTGGCGGGTCTTCCGGCGCGGGGCCAGGACGGGCGGAGGAGCAGCGGGCATGCCGAGGCCCACGGGGATCGCCATGGGGCCAGTATCCCCCGCGGCGCGATCGATGCTGGTGGCGCTGCTGTGACGTCGGTCGGGCTGGACGACGACGACCGCGCGGCGCCGCGCCCGCCGACCGGTCAGGCGCGGCCGGCGTCGCGGTCCCGGTAGGGCTCCGCCTCCGCCACGAGCTCGCCGAGCACCGTCCGCACCGCGCGCCGGGCGGCCTTGTCCGGGCGCGCCAGCGCCTCGACGATCCGCCCGGCGCGGAGGTCGGCCAGGGGCACCAGCGCCAGCCGCCCCTCGGCCCGCTCCCGGGTCGTGTGCCGCGGCAGCAGTGCGATGCCGTGCCCCCGGGCGACCAGCTTCTCCATCAGGGGCAGGTGCGTGGTCCGGCGCACGACGTGCACCGGTCGCCCCGCCCGCGCGGCGATCGCCGTCAGCACCCGGTCGATCGGGAACTCGGCCGGGGGCGCGATCCACTGCTCGCCGATCACGTCGAGCGGGCTCACGCGGGCCCGCCGGGCCAGCGGGTGGTCCAGGGGCAGGGCGACGTCCAGCGGCTCCCGCAGGAGCAGCCGGACCTCGGTACCCGCCCGGTCCGGGGGCACCACGTCGTCGGACCGGTGCGCGACCACGATGTCGTAGCCCGCGGTGAGCGCCGCGAAGCCGTCCTGCGACACGTCCTCGTCATACGTCTCGAGGGCGATCTGCGGAACCGCGGCCAGCCGGTCGAGCAGCCCGGGGACCAGCAGCTCGCCGGCGGAGTGGAAGACCGCGAGGCGGACCGTCCCGCCGGCGCCGCCGCGGTAACCGGCCCAGTCCGCCTCGGCGACGGCCAGCGCGGTGGCGACGCCGGTGGCAATGCCGACCAGCGCCCTGCCGGCGTCGGTCAGGCGGACGCCCCGGCCGAGCCGCTCGACCAGAGGCACGCCCACCCGTCGCTGCAGCACCTTCAGCTGCTGGGACACCGCCGACGGCGTCCGCCCGGTGGAGCGAGCGGCGGCGGTCACCGACCCGTGCTCGGCCAGCTCGCGCAGGAGGAGGAGCTGCGCGGGGTCGACCCGGTCCCACAGGCCCGGGGCGTCGTTCATGTAGTGAACCTACAGGGACCGTTCACGACTTCGTGCTTGTCCTTCATCGAAGCGGAGACGCACGCTTTCTGGCGTGCCTCTCCGCGACCGCCTCCTCGCCTGCCTCGTCGCGGTGTGCTGGGGGTTGAACTTCCCGGCCACCGCCCTGGCGCTCGAGCAGTTCCCACCGCTGTTCATGGTCGCCCTGCGCTTCGCCCTCGTGGGCCTGCCCGCGGTCCTGCTCATCCCCCGCCCTCCCGTTCCCCTCCGCTGGCTGATCGGGGTGGCGGTGGGCATCGGGATCCTGCAGTT
The DNA here is from genome assembly GCF_054051015.1 of Blastococcus sp. SYSU DS0616. Taxonomy (NCBI): domain Bacteria; kingdom Bacillati; phylum Actinomycetota; class Actinomycetes; order Geodermatophilales; family Geodermatophilaceae; genus Blastococcus; species Blastococcus sp. SYSU DS0616. The sequence goes on along the minus strand of NZ_JBJHAJ010000015.1, from coordinate 79,322 downwards.
CGCCTTCCTCTACGCCGGGATGGCCGCCGGCATGCCGAGCGGGCTGGCCTCCCTGGTGCTGCAGGCGTCGGCACCCTTCACCGTGCTCATCGCCGGCTTCTGGCTGCACGAGCGACTGTCCGCGCGGCAGCTCGCCGGGGTCGGTATCGCCGTCCTCGGCCTCGCCGCGATCGCGGTCCACCGGGCGCAGACGGCCGCCTGGCTGCCCGTGGTCCTCACCCTCTGCGGCGCGCTGGGCTGGGCGATCGGCAACGTCTGCAGTCGGCGGGCCCAGGCCCCGAACGCCCTGCACCTCACGCTCTGGACGGCGGCGATCCCACCCCTGCCGATGCTGGCCCTGGCGCTGCTCGTCGAGGGACCGGACCGCATCCTGCGTTCGCTGTCGACCGCGGTCACGGCCGAGGCGCTGCCGTCGGTGCTCGGCCTGCTCTACGTCGTCGTGGTGGCGACGCTCATCGGCTACGGCATCTGGAACACGTTGCTGTCGCGCCACCCGTCGAACGTGGTGGCACCGTTCTCCATGCTCGTGCCGGTGGTCGGCGTCCTCGCGTCGTGGCTGGCCTTCGGCGAGATCCTCGACCCGGTGGAGCTCGTCGCCGGCGGGTTCGTGGTGGGCGGCGTCCTGATCGCCTCCCGGCCGGTCCGCCGCACCGCGGCACCGGCCGCGCCGGTCACCCAGCCAGCCTGACCGGGTTGACCACGTCGGCGATGAGCAGCAGCAGGGACAGCCCCAGGAAGAGCCCGGCGACGGCGTAGGCGACCGGCATCAGCCGGGCGATGTCGAAGGGACCCGGGTCGGGCTTGCCACGCAGCCGTGCGACGACCGATCGCGCCTTCTCGTACAGCGCCCCGGCGACGTGCCCGCCGTCGAGCGGGTAGATCGGCAGCAGGTTGAACAGGAACAGCACCAGGTTCAACCCGGCCAGCAGCTGGATGAAGTACCCGATCTTCTGCACCGGGGACAACTGCTCCAGCGCGAAGACCTCGCCGGAGATGCGGCTGACGCCCACGACCCCGATCGGCCCCAGCGGGTCGCGCTCCTCGCCCAGAAAGGCGGCGCGGAACAGCTGCGGCACCCGTTCGGGGATCTCGACCAGCCGGTCGACCGACCGGACCAGGATGTCGCCGAAGTGGCCGGGCACCTCGGCGAAGGACTGGCGCACCTCTCGCTGGAGGGGGCTGATCCCGACGAACCCGACGGTCTGGGTCGTCTCGCCGTCCTCGTCGGCGTAGACGAGGTTCTGGATCGGGGTGACGGTGAGGTCCACGCGTTCCCCGTCGCGCTCGACGGTGAAGACGACCGGCTCACCCGCATTGGCCCGGATCGTCTCCTGCACCTGCTCCCAGCCGACGTCGGTCTCCCGGGGAACCGGCTCCCCGTCCAGGGCGACCACCGTGTCACCGGGCTGGAGCCCGGCCCGGACGGCGGGGCTGCGCGGCGGCAGGGAGCAGTCGGCCGCCCCGGCCTCGCAGCGCTCCCCCGCCGGCGTGATCGGGATGGAGCAGGGGTCCTCGGCCGTGGCGGTGGCAGCGCCCGCCGGCAGGACGCACTCGGGCACCTGGCGGATCGTCGTGGTGATCTCCGGGATGCCGAAGCCGACCAGCACGACCGTGAAGAGGACGACGGCGAGCACCAGGTTGTGGAAGGGGCCGGCGAACATGACGATGACCCGCTGCCACCACGGCTTCTTCCAGAAGACGCGGTCGCCGTCCGTGGGCCGCACGTCGTTGAGCGCCTGCCCCCGCACCTCGGCGATGAAGCTGCGCATGCGGGTGGCCCGCTTGCTCTCGCCCTCCTCGGCCGGCGGGATCATGCCGACGATGCGGATGTAGCCGCCCAGCGGGATGGCCTTGACGCCGTACTCGGTCTCGCCGCGGCGCCGGGAGAACACGGTGGGGCCGAAGCCCACCATGAACTGCGGCACCCGCATGCCGAACTTCCGTGCCCACCAGAAGTGGCCCGCCTCGTGGAAGGCGATGGAGAACATCAGGCCGAGGGCGAACAGGACGATCCCCACGACCGTCAGCAGGATCCCGCTCAGCTCAGCCTCCGGCGATGACGCCCCGGGCGTGCTCCCGGGCCCACTTCTCCGCCGCCAGCACGTCCTCGACGCAGGTGGGGGCGCCGAGGTCCGGCGCGGCGTCGAGGGTACGCGCGACGACCTGGACGATTCCTGGGAACGAGAGGCGACCCGCCGTGAAGGCGGCGACGGCCTCCTCGTTCGCGGCGTTGTACATGGCGGGCACCACTCCGCCGGCCTCTCCCGCCGCGCGGGCCAGCCGCACGGCGGGGAACGCCTGCTCGTCCAGCGGGAAGAACTCCCAGGTGCTCGCGGTCGACCAGTCCAGCGGCGGCTGCACGTCGGGCAGGCGGTCGGGCCAGGCCAGCCCCAGGGCGATCGGCAACCGCATGTCCGGCGGGCTGGCCTGCGCGATCGTGGCGCCGTCGGCGAACGTGACCATCGAGTGGACGATCGACTGCGGGTGCACGACGACGTCGATGTCGGCGTAGGGGACGCCGAAGAGCAGGTGCGCCTCGATCAGCTCCAGCCCCTTGTTGACCAGGGTCGCCGAGTTGATCGTCACGACGGGGCCCATCGCCCACGTCGGGTGGGCCAGCGCATCCGCCACCGTGACCTCGGCGAGCTCGGCGGCAGTGCGACCCCGGAACGGTCCCCCGCTGGCGGTGAGCACCAGCCGGGCGACCTCCACGCGCGAGCCGCCGCGCAGGCACTGGGCGAGGGCGGAGTGCTCGGAGTCGACCGGCACCAGCTGACCGGGGGCGGCCGCCGCGAGGACCAGGTCACCACCGGCGACGAGGGACTCCTTGTTGGCCAGGGCGACGGTGCGCCCGGCCCGCAACGCCGACAGCGTCGGCCCCAGCCCGATCGAGCCGGTGATCCCGTTGAGGACGACTTCGGCCGGGCGGGTCGCCAGCTCCTCGGCGGCGCGCGGGCCGGCGAGGATCTCGGGCAGCGCGAACTCCCCCCTGGCCCAGCCGCGCTGCTGCGCCGCGGCGTAGAAGGCCAGCTGGAGGTCCTGGGCGGCGGTGGCCCGCGCGACGGCGACGGTGCGCACGCCGAGCGCCAGCGCCTGCTCGGCGAGCCGCCCGACATCCCCTCCTCCTGCCGCCAGGCCGGTGATGCGGAGCCGGTCGGGGTTCTGCGCGGCGACGGCCAGCGCCTGCCGGCCGATGGACCCGGTGGAGCCGAGGACGGTGACCTCGCGCGGCTGGCTCATGCGGGCATCCTGCCAACCACGGGCGCCGATGGCGCCGGGACGGGGTGAGCGAGCGGAGAGCGACACCGCCGCTCACGGTGACCCCCCACCAACGAACCTCGATCACTTGGCAGGACATGCCATAGCGCGAAATGCCCGTCCTGCACTCGTCGTGCGATCTGACCGAGCGGTGCGAGTTTTCGCGGCGTGTCGTGGGCGATTGGCTACATCTGATTCCTCTGCGTGTCGATACTCATCTCGACGGCTCGGAAGTCCGGGCCCACTACCAGACCGGAGAAATTAGATGCCCCGTGTGTTCCCGCTCCGCGCCGCCATGGCCACCGGGCTCGCCCTCGGCAGCACCGTCCTCGGCCTGGCCGTGGCGCCCGCCGCCCTGGCAGCGCCCGCCATGCCGACCGTGAGCCTCAGCTCGGCCACCGTCGCCCCCGGCGCCGAATACACCGTCTCCGGCGCCGGGTGCCTCCCGCGCACCGACGGGATCCCCGTGGCCGCCGTTCTTCTCCCGGCCGTCGACGACCCGCAGTGGGCCGACGCCCTGGAGCCCGAGGCGGATGGCTCCTGGAGCATGACGCAGACCGCTCCGACCGAGTTCGGCGCCTATGAGTTCTCGGTGCTGTGCGACCAGTACGACGACGGGTTCGAGTACGCCAACTTCACCGTCACCGTCACTCCGGGCGGCAAGCCCGTCGGCACCCTGCGCGGCACTGCCGCCAACACCCCCGGTGTGGCCAGCAAGTCTTCCGACACCACCGCCAAGGCCCCCGCCGTGGGTGAGACGGTGACCAGGATCCTCAGCGGCTTCAAGCCGTTCGAGAAGGTCACGGTCACGCTGCACTCGACCCCGCAGACGATCGGCACGTTCGACGCGGACGGCAACGGTGTGGTCACCGTGACGTTCGCCATTCCCGCGGGCACCCCGGCCGGCGACCACGACCTGGCCTATGACGGGAGCATGGGCACCTACTTCCAGGAGGCCCTGACGATCAGCGACGCCGCGGCCGGCCCGAGGCTGGCCGACACCGGCGCGAGCGTCGCCGTGCCGCTGGCGCTGGGCACCGGCCTCCTCGTGGTCGGCGGTGGCGCACTCATCGCCAGCCGTCGTCGCTCTCCAGGGGCCTCGCAGGCCTGAGCATGACCGCACAACACGCGCCGGACGCCGGCCAGGACCTCCCTGGCCGGCGTCCGGCGCGTTCCGGTTTCCGCCACCGTTTCCGCCGCATCGCGTTCCTCCTGCTGGCCGGACTGCTCGTCGCGCTGACGGTGGACGTCGTCCTCGTCGGCTCGCGCATCGACCGGGTGGACGTCGACCTGTCCGACGGCCCCCGAGACGCCGACGGGCGGACCTGGGTGCTGGTCGGCCTCGACTCACGGGCACACCTGCCCGCGGGCGCCACCACCGCGGAGTTCGGCAGCGCCGAGGACGTGCCCGGCAGCCGCGCCGACGTCGTCGTCGTCGTGCACCAGACGGACACGGAGACCACTGCTGTTTCCGTCCCCCGGGACCTACTGGTCAAGGCCGGCGAGCGCCCCGGCCGGCTGGCGATGGCCTGGCTGGATGGGCCGGAGGCCCTGGTCGACGGCCTGTGCGGCCTCGGCATCCCCACCGATCACCTGGTCACAGTGGACCTTGCCGGCTTCACGGCGACGGTGGATGCCGTCGGCGGCCTCACCTTCGACGTACCCCGCGCCGTGCGCGACCCCGCGGCGGGCCTCCTCCTCGAGTCCACCGGGGAGGTTCACGTCGACGGCGCGACCGCACTGGCCCTCGTGCGGTCACGGCACCCCGAGCACCTGGTCGACGACCGGTGGGTGCCGGCGACCGTCGACCCGGATGGACGGGCCGGTGCCGCCGGCACGGTCCTGTCGTCCCTGCTCGACCGGGCCCGCGCGTCAGGTCTGCACCCGTGGCGCCTGCAGACGCTGGCATGGACCGCCGCCGATGCCATCGCGGTCGACCCTGGCACCTCCGTGGTGGACTTGATCGCGCTCGCCCGGTCGGAGGTGGGAGCCGTCCCCATCCTGCCCGCATCCGACCCGGTGGGCCCGGCCCTCCTGCGCCTCCCCACCGCGGAGACCGCCGCCGCCGTGGTCGCGGCCGGCCTCTCCTGCGACCGGTGACGACCCGCCGAGGAGCCACCTCGGGGCGTGCGCGGGACCGGCTCCTGCCAGAATGGCGGGGTGACCGAGGCATTGCACTCCCCGTCGACCCAGCGGGTCAACCAGCCCGGCCGTGAAGAGGCCGTCGTCCGCGCCGGCGAGCACCCCGTGGAGCACGAGCAGCCCGAGGACTGGGGCTGGCACGGCGAGACCGGGAAGTGGGGCCAGATCGGCGGCTGGATCGCGACCGCGGTGATCCTGCTCTACCTGGTGGGCAACCACGAGGGCCGGGTGGAGGACCTCTGGCTGATCGGCCTCGCCGCCGTCATGGCGACGGTCCTCATCTGGGACATCCGCCGCAAGAAGACCGCCTGGCGCCGCTAGTTCCTTCGTCCGGGACGCCGCCACGGCGTCCCGGACGGCGAACGGCGCCGGCTCAAGTGACCGCGACGCCGATCGCCGCACCGATCAGGTAGGTGACGCCCGCCGCGGCGGCGCCGAACAGCAGTTGGCGCAGGCCCGCGTACCACCAGGGCCGTGGGGTGAAGCGCGAGGACAGCGCACCGGCCAGCAGCAGACCCAGACCCCCGCTGAGCAGAGCCACCCACAGGACCGGGGCCCCCAGGAAGTACGGCAGCAGCGGCAGCACGGCGCCCGTCGCGAAGGTCAGGAACGACGAGACCGCCGCCACCCGTGGGGAGGGGCGCTCCTCCGGGTTGACGCCCAGCTCGGCCAGCACGTGCAGCCGCAGGGCGATCTCCGGATCGGCCGACAGCTGCACGGCGACCTGCCGGGCCAGCCGCGCGTCCACCCCGCGGTCCTGCAGCATCGCGGTCAGCTCCGCGAGCTCGCCGGCGGGGTTGCGGGTGAGCTCCCGCCGCTCCTTCTCGATCTCGAGGTCCAGCTGCTCGTTCTGCGTCTTGACCGAGGTGTACTCGCCCAGCGCCATCGAGACCGCGCCGGCGACCAGGCTCGCCACGCCGGCCAGGACGATCGCGCGCGGTGCGGCGCCGCCCCCGCCGACCCCGGCGACCAGGGCCGTGTTGGTGACCAGGCCGTCCATGGCGCCGAACACCGCGGCCCGGAGCCAGCCGCCCGAGACGTCGCCGTGGGTGTGCTCGTGGGCCTCGGCGTCGGGCAGCGCCGTGCTCACCCCTGGTCGGCCTCGGCGCCCAGCGGCACCGGCTCCTCGACGGCCGGGACGGGGATCGCGACGGCCGGCACTCCCTCGACCCGGTCGGCGGCGGCGAGCTGCCCGCAGGCGCCGTCGATGTCATGGCCCCGGGTGTCGCGCACCGTGGTCGCGACACCGGCCGCCCGCAGCCGGGCGACGAACTCCCGCTGCGCGGGCAGCGGGCTGGCGTCCCAGGGGCTGCCCGGCGTCGGGTTCAGCGGGATGAGGTTGACGTGCGCGAGCTTCCCGGCCAGCAGCTTCCCGAGGAGGTCGGCGCGGAACGGCTGGTCGTTGACGTCCCGGATGAGCGCGTACTCCACCGAGTAGCGCCGGCCGGTCTTCCGCGCGTAGGCGTCGGCGGCGTCGATGACCTCGCCGACCTTCCAGCGGGTGTTGATCGGCACCAGGGTGTCGCGCAGCTCGTCGTCGGGGGCGTGCAGGCTGACCGCGAGGGTGACGTTGCGCCCCTCCTCGGTGAGCCGGCGGATCGCCGGCACCAGGCCGACGGTCGAGACGGTGACCGACCGCTGCGAGAGGCCCAGTCCGTAGGGGGCGGTGCCGAGCAGCGCGTCGAGGGTCTTGCGCACCCGGGCGTAGTTGGCCAGCGGCTCCCCCATGCCCATGAACACCACGTTGGACAGCCGCCCGGGCCCACCGGCGACCTCCCCGTTGGCCATGTCCGCGGCGGCCGCAACCGCCTGGCCGATGATCTCGGCCGCGGAGAGGTTGCGGGTGAGCCCGGCCTGGCCGGTGGCGCAGAACGGGCAGGCCATGCCGCAGCCGGCCTGGCTGGAGATGCAGACGGTGGCGCGGTCGGGATACCGCATGAGGACGCTCTCCACGAGCGCCCCGTCGTGCAGCCGCCAGAGCGTCTTGCGGGTGCGACCGTTGTCCGCGGTCTGGTGGCGGACGACGGTCAGCAGCCCGGGCAGCAGGGCCTCGCGCAGCGACTCGCGGGCGGCGGCCGGGATGTCGGTCATCAGTGCGGTGTCGGTGACCCCGCGGTAGAAGTGCCGGGCGAGCTGGTCGGCCCGGAACGCCGGCTGGCCGAGCTCGGCCACCGCCGCGCGGGCCTCCTCGCGGGTGAGATCGGCGAGGTGGCGCGGCGGCTTGCCGCGGCGGGGGGCATCGAAGACCAGGGGCAGGGCAGTCATAACCACTCCATGGTCCCACTCCCCCGGGCCACCGGGGCCGGTCCGGAGACCGAACTCACGCGAGCGGGGTGAATCCCTGGCAGGGTCTGGGGCCATGAGCCGGCTGGACGACGTCGACCTGAGCCTCTCCCTGGACAAGAAGGAGGGGAAGAAACAGCTGGCCGCGGCGCAGGAGCGCCTGGTCCATCTGCGCCTGCTGCTGGGCGGGCAGATCGGGCCGGGTGAGCTCGGCCCGCCGCTGCTGGTGCTGTTCGAGGGCTGGGACGCCTCGGGCAAGGGCGGCGCGATCCAGCGGCTGGTCGGCGAGCTCGACCCCCGGCACGTCCGGGTGGCGCAGTTCGCCGCTCCCACGAACGACGAGAAGCGGCACCACTTCCTGTGGCGGTTCTGGCCGGTCCTGCCCGGCTGGGGCGGCATGGCCGTGCTCGACCGCTCCTGGTACGGCCGGGTGCTGGTCGAGCGGGTGGAGGGCTTCGCCACGGAGGAGGCGTGGCGCCGGGCCTACCAGGAGATCGTCGACCTGGAGACCTCGCTGGCCGCCGAGGGCACCGTGCTGGTCAAGTTCTGGATGCACGTCTCCCCCGAGGAGCAGCTCCACCGCTTCGAGTCCCGTCGCACGAACCCCTACAAGGCGTGGAAGCTCACCGACGAGGACTGGCGCAACCGGGAGAAGCGCGGCGAGTACGAGGCGGCGGTCGAGGAGATGCTCGACCGCACCGACACCCCGGTGGCCCCGTGGCACGTCATCCCGGCCGACGACAAGCGGTGGGCGCGCGTGGCCGTCGTTCGCACCGTGTGCGAGGCCGTCGAGTCGGCGCTGCACGCCCGCGGCATCGACCCCGATCCCCCGCTGCACCGATGAGTTCCGGTCGGCGCGCCGGTCGGAAGGGCATGACCACCACGCTGTCGCTGCCCGTACCGGGCGCCACCCTCGTCTACGACGTCCGCGGCCCCCTCCCGGCCGAGGACGGACAGCCGCCGCTGCTGATGATCGGCCAGCCGATGGACGCGAGCGGGTTCGGCACGCTCGCCGGCCTCTTCCCCGAAAGGACCGTGGTCACCGTGGACCCGCGGGGCCTGGGCCGCAGCACGCGCACCGACGGGCGCACCGATCACGATCCCGCCCGTCAGGCCGAGGATCTCCACCTGCTCGTCGAGGCCCTCGGCGCCGGTCCGGTCGACGTCTTCGCCAGCAGCGGCGGCGCGGTGACCGCGCTCGCCTGGGTGGCCGAGCACCCCGGCGACGTGCGCACCCTGGTCGCGCACGAACCCCCGATCCTGTCGGTCCTGCCCGACGCCGAGCAGGCCTTCGCCGCCGAACGGCAGGTGCAGCTCACCTACGACAAGAGCGGCTGGGGTGCGGGCATGGCCGCGTTCATCGCGCTCACCTCGTGGCAGGGCGAGTTCACCGACGAAATCGCCGCCCCCGACCCGGCCGTCTTCGGGCTGCCTGCCGAGGACGACGGATCGCGTACCGACCCCCTGCTCTCGGGCGCCTCCAACGCGGTCACCGCCTTCCGGCCGGACGCCGAGGCGCTCCGGTCCGCGGCCAGCCGGGTGGTGATCGCCGCCGGGACCGAGTCCCAGGGAACGGTCACCTGGCGTACCGCCGAGGCGACCGCGCGGCTCCTCGGCTCCGAGCTGGCCGTCTTCCCGAGCCACCACGGCGGGTTCATGGGCGGCGAGTTCGGCCAGCCCGGCCAGCCAGAGGAGTTCGCGGCGCGGCTGCGGGAGGTCCTCGCGGGCTAAGCGGGACCGGCGTGCTGCCGGATCCACGCGTGCATGGCGATCCCGGCGGCGACGCCCGCGTTGATCGAGCGGGTCGAGCCGAACTGGGCGATCGAGACGGTGAGCGCCGCGCCGCCGCGCGCCTCCTCGGTGAGCCCCGGCCCCTCCTGGCCGAACAGCAGAACGCAGCGCTCGGGCAGCTCGGTGGTCTCGAGCGGGACCGCGCCGGGCCCGTTGTCGACGGCGACGACGGTGAGTCCCCGCTCGGCGGCGAACCCCAGCAGCCCGCCGACGTCGGCGTGGTGGCGGAGGCGCTGGTAGCGGTCGGTGACCATCGCCCCGCGCCGGTTCCACCGCCGTCGGCCCACCACGTGCACCTCGGCCGCGAGGAAGGCGTTGGCGGTGCGCACCACCGTTCCGATGTTCAGGTCGTGGCCGAAGTTCTCGATGGCGACGTGGAAGGGGTGCCGGCGCCGGTCGAGGTCGGCCACGATCGCCTCGACCGTCCAGTAGCGGTAGCGGTCCACGACGTTGCGCCGGTCGCCCTCGGCGAGCAGCTGCGGGTCGTAGCGGGAATCGTCCGGCCACGGCCCCGCCCACGGGCCGACGCCGACGGTCGTCCCCCAGTCGGTGGGGCCGGGCAGTTCGTCGTCGTGCACCCAGGGAGGATCGCAGGGGTGAGCACCGACGTCCTCCTGCACCTCCTGGAGCCGGCGCGGTGGCGCGCCGCCCTGCGGCAGGGGTCGATCCAGCCCGGCCCGGGCGGATTCGTCCACCTGTCGACGCCCGACCAGGTGCACCTGCCCGCGCAGCGGTTGTTCCCCGGGCGACGCGACCTCGTCCTGCTGGTCGTCGACCCGGCTCGGCTGACCGTCCCCGTGCGGTTCGAGCCGGGTCGACCCGCGGATCCGGCCGACATGCTCTTCCCGCACCTCTTCGGCGCCCTGCCGACGTCGGCTGTCGTCGCCGTCGTCCCGTACCGGCCGCCCGCCGCGCCGGTGCTGCCTCGGCCGGACGACGCGCTCGGAAGAGCGCTGGCCCTCTACCTGTCCATGACGGTGCGGCGGGCCGTGGAGGTGCGCGACGTACCGGGCGGGGTGGCCGTCACCGATCGCCGGTTCCCGCACTCCCGGGCGCACAACAGGCTCCTCCTCTCCGAGGCGACCGACGCCGGCACCGTCATCGGGCTCTCGGCCGCCGTGGCCGCCGACGCCGGCTGGCCGCACCTGGCGGCGACGCTGCGGTGGGCGGGCGCCGGCGACGTGGCCGGCGACCTGGCCGCCCGGGGGTGGGACGTCGAGGAGCTGCTGCTGATGGCCCGGCCGGCCGGTCGGCTCCCCGGCGGCGAGCGGGCCGAGGTGGTCGCCCAGGAGGAGGTCCACGACCTGTGGCGTCGCTCGTGGCGGGAGGGCGAGGCGGCCCCACCGCAGCTCCTCGACGAGGTCGTGAGCCAGCTGGTCGGTCGCGAGCACCTCAACGACGAGGTCGTCCGCGTGCACGACGTCGTCGTCCGCGAGAGCGACGCCGTGGTCGCGGCCGGTCAGCTCTACGTCGACGGCGCCACCGCGGCCGTCGAGTCGGTGCTGACCGACACCGCCGCGCGCGGACGGGGACATGCGGACGCGGTGCTCGCCCGAGCCCTAGGCGTCGCCGTCGATGCCGGCTGCGACCTGGTGGTGCTCGAGGCGGCGGCGGACGACTGGCCGCGGCACTGGTACGCCCGCCGCGGCTTCGAGGTGGTCGGCTCGATGTGGGTGGCGCTCCGTACCGGCTCTCAGACCGGCGCGAGCACCGTCAGCAGCACGTAGGCGACGGCTGCGGACGGCAGCAGCGAGTCCAGCCGGTCCATGATCCCGCCGTGGCCGGGCAGCAGGTCGCCCATGTCCTTGATGCCGAGATCGCGCTTGATGAGCGACTCGGCGAGGTCACCCACGGTCGCGGAGACGGCGATCGCGGCGCCGAAGACCAGCCCGCCCCACCAGGGGGCGCCCAGGCCGAGGACCAGGATCGGCGTCGCCACGAGCATGCAGGTGAGCACCGAGCCCGCCATGCCCTCCCACGACTTCTTGGGGCTGATCGACGGCGCCATCGGGTGCTTGCCGAGCATCACCCCGGCGGCGTAACCACCGACGTCGCTGGCCACCACCGTGGCGATGAAGGCGATCACCCGCAGGGCCCCGTCGACGGGCACCAGGAGCAGCACGGCGAAGCCGGCCAGCAGCGGCACGTAGAGCGCGACCAGCACCCCGGCGGCCGCGTCCCTCCGGTAGCCGACCGGCCCGCCTGCCAGCCGCCACAGCAGGACCGCCAGCGCGGTGAGGAAGAAGCCGGCCAGCAGGCCGGTCGGGCCGCGCGTCCAGGCGAGGGCCTCCATGGCGAAGGCCCCCACGAGCAGCGGGACCAGCGGGGCGGAGAACCCGCCCTTGCCCAGGGCCCGGGTGATCTCGACGACGGCGACGAGGATCGCCGCGACGAGCACGCCCAGGAACGCCGGCCGCCAGAGGAGCAGCGACAGCAGGACGAGCGCGACCAGGCTCACCCCGACGCCGATGGCCGCGCGCAGGTTCCGCCCGGCCCGGCTCACCGGCTGCTCCGTGGTGGGGAGCTGCGCGACCTCCTCGGGCAGGGGCAGAGCCGTGGAGGTGGGGACGTCATCGGGCTCGGCCACCTCGCTGTCGTCCGGGACCGGGACCGGCTGGCGCGGCGGGAGCGGCGGCAGCGGACGCGAGGCCGCGATCGGGACCGGCCCGGTGTCGCCGTCCCGACGGCGCTCGCCCGACATCGGGCCGCCGCGCCGCGGGAACGGCTGACCCCCCGGGCGCAGGGCACCCGGGCGGTCGGCGGAGGGAGACGACATGGTCGTGCGGCGGCCGGCGAGGTCAGACCTCGAGCAGCTCGCTCTCCTTGTTCTTCATCGCCTCGTCGACCTGCGCCACGTGCTGCTCGGTGAGGTGGTCGAGCTCCTTCTCGGCGCGGCGCACCTCGTCCTCACCGGCCTCGCCGTCCTTGGCGATGCGGTCGAGCTCGTCCTTGGCCCGGCGCCGGATGTTCCGGATCGCCACCTTGGCGTCCTCGCCCTTGGCGCGGGCCTGCTTCACCAGGTCGCGGCGCCGCTCCTCGGTCAGCTGGGGGAACACCACCCGCAGGATCTGGCCGTCGTTGGTCGGGTTGACGCCCAGGTCGCTGTCGCGGATGGCCTTCTCGATGGCCGTCAGCTGGCTCATGTCGTAGGGCTTGATGACCGCCATGCGCGCCTCGGGCACGGTGATCGACGCCATCTGCGGCACCGGCGTGTAGGCGCCGTAGTAGTCGACCATGATCTTGTTGAACATCGAGGGGGCGGCCCGGCCGGTGCGCACCGACCCCAGGTCCTCCCGTGCCACCGAGAGGGCCTTGTCCATCCGCTCCTCGGCGTCGAGCAGGGTGTCGTCGATCACGGGGTGTCCCTCCTGCGGCGGTTGTCGTCCCGCCGGCGTCCTCGTCTGTGCGCGATCGGTGCGGCCGGCGTCAGGCCGGCTGGCTGATCAGCGTGCCGATCCTCTCACCTGCGGTGGCGCGGGCGATGTTGCCGTCGCGCAGCAGGTCGAACACCACGATCGGCATCTTGTTGTCCATGCAGAGGCTGATCGCCGTCGCGTCCGCCACCTTCAGCTGCTTGGCCAGCACCGTCGCGTAGTCCAGGTCCTGGTACATGACGGCGTCCGAGTTGGTGCGCGGGTCGTCGTCGTAGACGCCGTCGACGCCGTTCTTACCCATGAGCAGGACCTGGCACTCGATCTCCAGCGCCCGCTGCGCGGCGACGGTGTCGGTGGAGAAGTAGGGCATCCCGGCGCCGGCGCCGAAGATGACCAGCCGCCCCTTCTCCAGGTGCCGGATGGCCTTGCGCGGAATGTAGGGCTCGGCGACCTGGCCCATGGTGATCGCGGACTGCACCCGGGTCTCCAGGCCCGCCTTCTCGCAGAAGTCCTGCAGCGCGAGGCAGTTCATGACCGTGCCGAGCATGCCCATGTAGTCGGCCTTGGTGCGGTCCATGCCGGCCTGGGACAGCTCCGCGCCACGGAAGAAGTTGCCGCCACCCATCACGACGGCGACCTGCGTGCCCCGCGAGACGACCTCGGCGAGCTGCTCCGCGATGCCCCGCACGATGTCGGCGTCGACGCCGACCTTGCCGCCGCCGAAGGACTCACCGGAGAGCTTGAGCAGCACCCGCTGGTAGCCGCTGCCGTCGGCCGGCTGGAAGGCGGTGGGGGCGGAGAGCGGCGCGGTGGTGTCGGTCAACGAATCATCCCTGGAGTGGTCGATGGGTGCTGTCGGTGGTGTGTGATCCTGCCGCATCCCGCTGCCCGGCTCCTGCCGAGCGGGGGGCGTCCGCACAGACGACCGGCCCCGTCCCACGAGGGGAACGGGGCCGGTCATCGGTACCGGGTGCGGCTCAGGCCTGGCCGACCTCGAAGCGCGCGAAGCGCTCGACGGTCAGGCCGGCCTCGTCGACGATCTGCTTGACCGTGCGCTTGGGCTCGGTGATCGACGGCTGCTCGAGGAGGACGAAGTCCTTGTAGTAGGCGTTGACCCGACCCTCGACGATCTTGGAGATCGCCTGCTCGGGCTTGCCCTCCTCCTTGGCGGTCTGCTCGGCCACGCGGCGCTCGGTCTCGACCGCCTCGGCCGGGACCTCGTCGCGGCTGAGGTAGCGCGGCCGCGCGGCGGCGATGTGCATCGCCAGGCTGCGGGCGGCGTCCTCGCTGCCACCGGAGTACTGCACGGCGACACCGATGGCCGGGGGCAGGTCGGTGGCCCGCTTGTGCAGGTAGACGGCGGTGGTGCCGTCGAAGGCGACGAAGCGCGAGAGGACCAGCTTTTCGCCGATGCGGGCGGACTCGCCCTCGACGAGCTTCTCGACGGTCTGCCCGTCGGCCTCGGTGCTCAGCAGCGCCGCGGCGTCGGCCGCCTTGTTCTCGAGGCCGATCGCGAGCAGCCGCTCGGCGAGGGCGACGAAGTCGGCGTTCTTCGCGACGAAGTCGGTCTCGCAGTCGAGCTCGAGCAGGGCGCCGTCCTTGCTGACGACGATGCCGTTGGTGGTCGAGCGCTCCAGGCGCTTGCCGACGTCCTTGGCACCCTTGACCCGGAGCAGCTCGACGGCCTTGTCGTACTCGCCGTCGGCCTCGGTCAGGGCCTTCTTGGCGTCCATCATGCCGGCGCCGGTGGCGTCGCGGAGACGCTTGACGTCGGCAGCGGTGAAGGCAGGCATGTCTCTTCCCTCTGGTCGGGTGGTGCGTGCTGTGGAACGGCCGTGCGGCGGCGCCGCCCTCCCGCCGATCAGCGGGAGGACGGCGCCGGACCGTCAGACGGCGTTGGTCTCCTTGCCACCGGTGGTGGCGGGGACGTCCTCGACCGGGGCGACCTCGCCGACGGTGACGTCGGCCGGCTGCGCCGGGGTCTCCGGCAGCGGGGTGGCGGTGGCGTCGGCGTCGGCCGGCGCGGCAGCGGCGTCGCCACCGCCGGTGAGCAGCTCGCGCTCCCAGTCGGCCAGCGGCTCGCCGGCGCCGACGGCCGGCTCGCCGCCGTCCTCACGACCGGCGTTGGCCTGCGCGGCCGACCGGGCCATGAGCCCCTCGGCGACGGCGTCGGCGATGACCCGGGTCAGCACCGTGATGCTGCGGATCGCGTCGTCGTTGCCCGGGATCTTGTAGTCGACCTCGTCGGGGTCGCAGTTGGTGTCCAGGATCGCGACGACCGGGATGTTGAGCTTGCGCGCCTCGCCGACGGCGATGTGCTCCTTCTTGGTGTCCACGATCCAGATGGCGCTGGGCACCTTCTGCATGTCGCGGATACCGCCGAGGCTGCGCTCGAGCTTGGCCTTCTCGCGGCTGAGGACCAGCTGCTCCTTCTTGGAGAGGCTGACCAGCACGCCGGTCTGCTCCTGGTCCTCGAGCTCCTTGAGGCGCTGGAGGCGCTTGTGCACGGTCTGGAAGTTGGTGAGCATGCCGCCCAGCCAGCGCTGGTTCACGTAGGGCATGCCGACGCGCGTCGCCTGCTCGGCGACGACTTCCTGCGCCTGGCGCTTGGTGCCGACGAAGAGGATCGAGCCACCGTGCGCGACCGTCTGCTTGACGAACTCGTAGGCGTTGTCGATGTACCCGAGCGTCTGCTGCAGGTCGATGATGTAGATGCCGTTGCGCTCGGTGAAGATGAAGCGCTTCATCTTCGGGTTCCAGCGACGGGTCTGGTGCCCGAAGTGCACGCCGCTGTCGAGCAGCTGCTTCATGCTGACGACTGCCATATCGCAGCCCTTCTGCTCCGCGCGCGACCGAGGCCGCACGCATTCCGGTTGTCGCGGGCACCGGGTGGTGCACCGCCCTGGCGCCCTGCGGCACCACTCACCCGGCTGGGCCGGGACCGAGGTGGCGACTGCCCCGCCGATCGGCGGGAAGAGGACGCGCGAAGTCGACCCGCTCGCACGGGCCGCACCGGTCAGCATACCCGTCCACAGGCGCTGCTCGTCCCGCCGGTCGGATCGCCGCCGGCATGCCACGCTGCCCCTCCGGAACCGGCCCGTCCCGCCGGTCGACGAGGAGGTCCACCCATGAGCGTTGCGCCGGACAGCACGGAGCGCAGCCCCCGGTCCCAGACGCGGCTGCAGCGAGCCGTCCGGCTCGTGATCCTCGGGGTGCTGCCCACCGTCGTGGCCGCCTCGATGCTGGACGACCGACTGGCCCGCCCGCTCGCCCACCTCATGCCCTCGGCCACCAGCGAGGCGCTGGGTGCCGCGGTGCTCCCGCTGCTCGTCGCCCTCGCCACCGTGGCCGGGGAGCAGCGGCGGGCGCGGGGCGCCCCCTATCCCCCGTGGCTGACCGGCCTGATCTGCGGCTTCGTCCTCGCCATGCTGGTGCTGGCGCCGCCGCCGGGACGCGGTGGCACGGGGAGTTCGGTCGTGCACGACACCGTGCCGGTCTTCGTCACGGGCACGTGGGTGGGCTACGCGGCGCTGGCCGCCGGCTGGTTGGCGACCATGCAGCTGCGCAGCGCACGCGAGGAACGGGACTTCCGGCGGGGCCGGCTCGACCTCGCGCTCCCGCCCGCCCCGCCCGACGGCCGGGACGCGATCCTGCTCGGCCTCGCCGTGGCGTACGCGGTGCCCGTCGGCGTGCTGGTGGCGGTCCTCGCCGTCGGATAGCGCGGCGGTGGCTGCCCCACCCGCCGTCCACAGCGCCGACACGCGTCCACAGGCGACGCCGGGCGCCGTCCACCGGACCGCGGGGCGGCCAGCATCGAGGGGTGCCCTACCGCGCCGCGCCCTTCGCCGCCTTGCTCCTCGGTCTGGTGACGCTGGCCGGAGTCGTCCCCGCAGCGGCCGCGCCCGAGCGGGTCGTCGAGACCCGGCTGAAATTGATCTGGAGCCCTCCCCTGCCCGGCGAGCCCGTGGTCGGCCGGCCGTTCGAGCCGCCGCCGCACCGGTACGGGCCAGGGCACCGTGGAGTGGATCTCGCGGGGGCACCCGGCTCCCCCGTCCTGGCCGCGGGGGACGGGGTGGTCGTCTTCGCGGGGATGGTCGCCGGGCGGCCGGTGGTCAGCGTCGACCACCCCGGCGGGCTGCGGACGACCTACGAACCGGTGACGCCGTCGGTGGGCGCCGGCCAGGCGGTCGCCCGCGGAGCCGTGCTCGGCGGGCTGGCGGCCGGGCACACCGGCTGCCGGGCGCCCGCCTGCCTCCACTGGGGTCTGCGCCGCGGTGAGGACTACCTGGACCCGATGTCACTCCTCCGGCCTCCGCAGGTCCGGCTGCTACCCCTCGGCACAGGCGTCAGCCCGGACGCCGGGCGCTCCAGACCGTCCAGCGGTCGGCCTCCTCCAGCGGCCCGTCGGGCAGCCTGGTTCGCAGGGCCTGGACCAGTTCGGCGAGCTCGCCGTCGGTCAGCTCGTGGAGGATCGAGCGGCCGGTGCGGGCGGCGATCTCCGCCAGGTAGGGCTCCGGGCCTGGATACCGGCGACGGACCTCCCACAGCGACGTGGTGCCGACGTCGCCGAAGCCGACCGCGGTGAGGGTCGCCAGGAACTCCACGGGGTCAGGTCGACGACGGTTCTCGACGTCCAGCAACCGCGGGAAGACCTCGAACAGCCAGCCTCGCGGGTGGCCGGGCGAGCCCGGCTGGGCGACGTCGTCGGCGGTGCGGTCCTGCACGAGGTAGGTACCACCGGGCCGGAGCAGCCGGAACGCCTCGGCGGCAACAGCCGACGGATCGGGCGTGTGGTGCACCAGCGCCCGTTCGAAGACGACGTCGGCGCAGGCGTCCGGCAGTCCGGTGGCGGTCGCCTCCCCGACGGTGAACTCGACGCCGGGGAGACCGCCGTGATCAGCGCGCGCGGAGACGAGGATCGGCCGGCTGGAGTCGACGCCGATGACGCGAACGGCGCCGAGCTCGTGCCATGCGCGGGTGTAGGGGCCCCCGCCGCAGCCGACGTCCACGACCACGGCGCCCGCCGGCTCGACCAGCCGACTGACGGCGTCGCGCCAGGAGGCGTCCACTTCCCGGCCCGAGTACGTCCGCCGGTTCCTGGCGTCGTGGAAGTCGATGGGCACGCGTCGCCTCCAGGTTCGCGCGGCCGATGCTCCGAGCATAGGACGTTCCGCATCCCGCCGACCGACAGCCGGTGACGGACCGTGCACCGCGAGCAGGCGCAGATCCCCGACGAGCCGGTGACCCGGCGCTACCGTCGGGGAGTGCGATTTGGACGCAAGCGGGCCGCGAAGTCCCGCGCGGGCGAACCGACCGGCGCTCCGGCTGCCACGAACGAGCCGGTCGAGGGTGGGCCTGTCGAGGGCGGCCAGGATCCCGACCAGGTGCTCCGCGACCTGCGCCGGGTGATCGACACGTTCGGCTGGGCGGTCCTGCACGGCGGCGGCAACCCCGGCGAACCGCGGTACTCCTACACCGTGGGGCTCGCTGCCTGGCAGCACCCCGAGGTCATCGTGGTCGGGCTGCCCTTCCCCGCCGCAGAGAAGTACCTGAACCTGGTCGGCGAGGCCGTCCGCGCCGGGGCGCGTTTCACCCCCGGAGCGGCGACGACCGCCCTCACCGACGCCGACTCGCCCGTGGTGTTCCTCCGCGTCGAGGAGACCGAGCGGCTCACCGTGGTCGAGCAGCTCCACGGCTCGGTGGACGCGCTGCAGCTGGTGTGGCCGGACTCCACCGGCCGGCTCCCCTGGCAGGAGGGGCACCGCAATCCGCCGGGGACCCAGCCGCTGCTGGGCCCCCGGACGGGGGACGAGCCCGCCGGGGACTGAGGGCCAGGGCGCACGCACGGACACGGCGACGGACGGGAGCTCGTCGTCGAGCCGCGCCTGGCCGCGGGCGAGGGCTCGGGGAGGCCGTGCTGAGTCACCAGAGGGACCACGACCGGTCGAACTGCACGTACAGGAGGACCCGCTCTCCGATGACGTGGATCCCAGTGCAGACGCGGCGCCGATCGAGCAGGCTGCGCGCGCTGCACACCTCCTGCGGCAGGCCGACGCTCGCCGCCAGGTCCGCGGCTGACTGACCGCGGGGCCCACGCAATGTCAGCTCGCGCCAGCAGCCACCGGACCCGCACGCCACCTCCTCCCGCGCGACCGTGACACCGGTGGGGAGCGCGGGGGTGTCCGAGGACGGCGGAACGGCGCCCTCGTCGAACGCCAGCCGCAACGTGGGCGCGGCGAGGACCAGAGCGGTGGCCACCGCGAGCACGGCGGACCACACCCGCAGCGATCGCCGGGACCGCAGCGCGCGGCCGCGCATCGCGGACGCACGAGATGACGAACCGCTGCCGTGCTGCCGAGGCAAGACGACTGCCCAGCTGTCGTCAGGGGATCGGCCTCAGGCGATGTCGGCGAGCTTGGTGCGCAGGTGCAGGACCGCCTTGGTGTGCAGCTGGCAGATCCGGCTCTCGGTCACGCCGAGCACCCGGCCGATGTCGGCGAGCGTCAGGCCCTCGAAGTAGTAGAGGGAGACGACGACCTTCTCCCGCTCGGGCAGCTGCTCGACGGCGCGGGCCAGCAGCTGCCGGGCCTCGCCGTGCTCCGCCATCGCCTGCGGGTCCAGCGCGCTGGGGTCCCGGAGCGTGTCACCGAGGCGCGGGGAGCCGCCGTCGTCGTCGGTGAGCAGCTCGTCGAGCGCGACGACGTTGACCAGGGAGAGCTGGCCGAGGAACTTCCGGATGTCCTCGACGTCCATGTCCATGGCGTCGGCGACCTCTTCGTCGCTCGGCGTCCGGTGCAACTTGCTCTCGAGCTCGGCGACGGTGCGCTCGAAGGCGCGCGCCTTGACGCGGACCGACCGCGGGATCCAGTCGGTGTTGCGGAGCTCGTCGATGATCGCGCCGCGGATGCGCGCCATCGCGTAGCTCTCGAACTTCACCTCGCGGGTCGGCTCGTAGCGGGTGATGGCGTCGATCAGCCCGAACGTGCCGTAGGAGATGAGGTCGGCCTGCTCCACGTGTGCGGGCAGACCGCTGCCCACCCGGCCGGCGACGTACTTCACCAGCGGCGCGTAGTGCAGGATCAGCCGGTCGCGCAGCCCGGAGTCCCGGCCCTCGACGTACCGCGCCCACAGGTCGGCCAGCAGGGCATCGCGGTCGTCATCGGACCCGTCGATGCGATGGATGGTTGCCTCAGACACGGTCGCGCTCCTCGGTCGTGCTGCGCGGGCACCGTCCGTGGTCCCGCGTGGTCATGACTGCCGCCGCAGGTCCCGCCCTCCGGCCGCCCGCCTCAGGCACGGGGATGCGCCTGGGCGTGGACCGCACGGAGCCGTTCGACCGTCACGTGCGTGTAGATCTGTGTCGTCGCGAGGCTAGCGTGGCCGAGCAGCTCCTGTACGGAACGCAGGTCCGCGCCGCCCTCGAGCACGTGCGTGGCGGCGGAGTGCCGCAGCCCGTGCGGGCCGATGTCCGGCGCACCCGGGACGTCGGCCGTCGCGGCGTGCACGGTGCGGCGGGCCTCGCGTGCGTCGAGCCGGCCCCCCCGCAGACCGAGCAGCAGCGCCGGCCCGGAGTCCGGCCGGGCCAGCGCCGGCCGCCCGCGGGTGAGCCAGGCGTCCAGCGCCCGCTCCGCGGGGACGCCGTAGGGCACGCTGCGCTCCTTGCGCCCCTTGCCCAGCACCCGCAGCAGCCGGCGGCCCCGGTCGACGTCGTCGACGTCGAGCCCCACGAGCTCGCTGACCCGGATGCCGCTGGCGTAGAGCAGCTCGAGGACGACGGCGTCGCGCAACCGCGCCGGGTCGTCGGCCCCCGCCGCGGTCTCCACGAGCGCCCGCGCCTGATCGGGGGCGAGCACGTCGGGCAGGGTGCGGAGCGCCTTCGGGCTCACCAGGCGCTGTCCGACATCCTCGGGGGTCATGCCGGCCCGGCGCAGCCAGGCGGTGAACGAGCGCGCCGCCGAGGCGTGCCGGGCGGTGGTCGACCGGCTGTGCCCGCGGGTGCGCCCCTGGGCGAGCCAGCTGCGCAGGGTGGCGAGGTCGAGGTCGTGCGGCTGGGTGCCGCTGCGCCGGGCCAGGTGGTCCAGCAGCCGGGCGACGTCGCCGACGTAGCTGCGCACGGTGTTCGCCGACAGGTCGCGCTGCCCGGTCAGGTGCTCCTCGTAGCCGGCCAGCGCCTCGGCCAGCGCGGGCGGGAGCCCGGCGCGGACCTCGTCGGTGCTGGGGGTGGCCACGACTGCACCGTCCGTCGGTGCCCGGCCCCGGTCAAGCCGCCGCGCCGGGCGGCTTCGCCCGCGGGGCCAGCCGCCAGCCGGTGCCGGTCCACTCCACGAGGTCGGCGATCTCCAGGGCGGGCAGCACCCGCAGCACCTCCAGGACGTCGCACCCCGCCGTCCGGGCCAGCCGCTCCGGGCTCACGCCGATGCGCACCGGGCAGGCGTCGAGCACCCGGGCGGCGAGGTCGGAGAGCCCGTCCCGCGGGGACACCGGGCGCTCGACCGGGGGCGCCAGGTCGTCGCCGATGCGGCCGACCGCCTCGATGACCTGCGCGGCCGACGTCACCAGGGCCGCCTCGGACTGCCCGTCCCGGAGCAGCTCGTGGCAGCCGACCGACAGGGCACTGGTCACCGGCCCGGGCACCACGAGCACCGGGCGGCCCAGCTTCCGAGCGCGCGCGGCCGTCGCCAGGGCCCCGGATCGGGCGGCCGCCTCGACGACGACCGTTCCGCAGGTCAGCGCCGCGATGAGCCGGTTGCGGACGAGGAAGCGGTGCCGCAGCGGGGCGCAGCCGGGTGGCCACTCGCTCACCAGCAGGCCCGTCTCGGCGATCCGGTGGAACAGCGCCCCGTGGCCCGCCGGGTAGGGGCGGTCCACCCCGCAGGAGAGGACCGCGACCGTGGGCGCCCCCGCGGCCAGCGCTCCCCGGTGCGCGGCGCCGTCGATCCCGTAGGCACCCCCCGAGAGGACGGTCCAGCCTCGCTCGCCCAGCTGGTGGCCCAGCTCCGCGGCCACGTGCTCGCCGTAGGCGCTGGCGGCGCGGGCGCCCACCACGCCGACCGAGCGGGCGGTCACCTCGTCGAGCCGGGCCGGTCCGCGCACCCACAGCGCGAGGGGCGGAACGAGCGCCAGCGTGCGGTCGGTCTGCTCCCGACGGTCGAGCGGTTCCTCCGCGACCGCGACCGTGAGCGCGTGGAGCTGGAACGCCGGCCACTCGTCGTCCTCGGGCACGACCACCCGGGCGTCGCACCGCTCGGCGCGGCGCAGATCGGCCAGGCTTGCTTCCTCTTCCGCGCGGGCGCCGACCAGCGAGCGGATACCGGCCGGTGCGGCACCGGTCCGCAGCCGCCGCACCGCCTCGACCGGGCCGACGTCCTCGACGTAGCGCCAGAGGTCGACGGTGCCCGGTTCGACCGCCCGGGTCAGCCACGCCCGCGCCCGGCGGACCCCCGGGTGCACCACCCCGCTTACCGCCGGCGCGGCGGCCGCGTCCTCCAGGTCCTCTTCGAGGGTGGTCACGCCGCCGCCCGCTGCAGCCGCATACCGAGCGCCTCGACGACCTCGTCGGAGCCGGGCACCGCGCGTCCGGCCAGGACGCTCAACGTCCACGCGACGCGGAGTACAACGGTTTGGCAGAAGTTCTGGCGAAGGGACGACTTCTCGCGGCGGCTCACTACCGTCGCGGCGTGGGCATCATCTCCCGGTGGCGTTCTCGGGTCCGCTTCTACGGCACCTGCCCCGCCTGCGGCCATGACTGGCGTGAGCACCCGGGGGGCTCCCTCGATCCGGACACGACCACCTGCGGTGGGTGCGTCTACGAGGTCGAGCACGAACAGAGGGAGCCGAACAGCGGCCCGCCTTGCGAGGAGCGAGCCCTGGCCCCACCCGCCAAGTAGGGCGATCGGCGCTGGCTCGATCGAGCGCCGGCCCCTCGGTGCGCTCGTGTGCCGCGTCACGCCGCGCTCCGCTGCAGCCGCATGCCGAGCGCCTCGGCCACCTCGTCGGGGCCGGGCACGGTCCGTCCGGCCAGGTCGCTCAACGTCCAGGCGACCCTCACCACCCGGTCGAAGCCCCGCACCGAGATGGCGCCGCGCTCCAGCGCCCGCTCAGCCAGCCGCAGCGCCGGGCGCGGGATCGCGAACCGCTCGCGCAGCAGGCGGCCTGGCACCTCGCTGTTGAGGGCGTGGCCGGTGCCGGCCAGCCGCTCCCGCGCCGCGGCACGCGCCCGGGCCACCCGCTGGGCGACGACGGCGGTGGGCTCGGGGGCGGGCAGCCCGTCCAGCCAGGCCGCCCGGGTGACCGGAGGCAGCTCGACCCGCAGGTCGACCCGGTCGAGCAGCGGGCCGGAGAGCCGCGACTGGTAGCGCCGCCGTTCCAGCGGGCTGCAGGTGCAGGCGGTGTCACCGGCGGCGGTGGCGCACGGGCACGGGTTCGCGGCCAGCACGAGCTGCGCGCGGCACGGGAACGTGGCGGCGCCGGCGGCCCGCTGGATGGTCACCTGCCCGCGCTCCAGCGGCTGGCGCAGGGTGTCGAGCACCGCGCGGGGGAACTCCGGCGCCTCGTCCAGGAACAGCACGCCGCGATGGGCCCGGCAGAGCGCGCCCGGCCGGATCTGGCCGGAGCCGCCGCCGATGAGCGCCGCCATCGTCGCGGAGTGGTGCGGCGCCTCGAACGTCGGCCGGGTGACCAGCGGCGCCTCCGGCGGCAGGGTGCCGGCGACGGAGTGGATGGCGGTGACCTCGAGCGCCGCCTCCTCGTCCAGCGGCGGGAGCAGCCCGGGCAGGCGCTCGGCGAGCATGGTCTTGCCGGCGCCGGGTGGTCCGGCCAGGTAGAGGTGGTGCCCACCCGCGGCGGCGACCTCCACCGCCCGGCGGCCCGCGGCCTGCCCGACGACGTCCCCGAGGTCGGGGACCGGCGGCTGCGGCGGCACCGCGCCCCGGACGTGCGGGACCAGCCGCTCGGTGCCCGTCAGGTGCGCGACGAGCTGGGTGAGCGTGCCGACGCCGAGCACCTCGACCCGATCCACCAGGGCGGCCTCGGCGGCGTTCGCGACGGGGACGACGACCTGCGCGTGCCCGGCCCGAGCGGCGGCCAGGACGGCCGGCAGGACTCCGCGGATGGCGCGCACCGACCCGTCCAGCCCCAGCTCGCCGAGGAGCACGAGCCGGTCCACGGCCCGCCGCCGCACGGCGCCGGCAGCGGCCAGAACCGCGGCGGCCAGCGCCAGGTCGAACCCGCTCCCCTGCTTGGGCATCGAGGCCGGCGACAGGCCGATGGTGACCCGGCGGGCGGGGAACTCGCCCCCGGCGTTGGCGATCGCCGCGCGCACCCGGTCGACCGACTGGCGGACCACGGCGTCGGGCAGCCCGACGAGGACGACGCCGGGCAGCCCGGCGGCGATGTCCACCTCGACCTCGACCATCGCGCCGCGGACCCCGGCGAGACCGACCGACCAGGTGCGGGCGAGGGTCACGAGAACGCCCCGCGCAGGTGGGTGACGACCGCCGGGCGCTCGGGGCGCGCCAGCACGCCCACGACGTCGAACCGCACCTCCGGTGCGTGCTCGTCGTGCGCCGCCAGCCAGCGCTGCGCCAGCACCCGCAGCCGCCGCTGCTTGGCCGGCGTGACCGCCTCGACGGGAGAGCCGTACCCGGTGCCCCGCCTGGTCTTCACCTCGCAGAAGACCAGGGCGTCGCCCTCCCGGGCGACGACGTCGAGCTCACCCTCGCGGCAGCGCCAGTTGCGATCGAGGACCTGCAGTCCGCGGTCGGTCAGGTAGGCGACGGCGATCCGCTCGCCGTGGGCGCCGAGTTCGGTGGTGGGAGGCACCCCTCGACCGTGCCGCTCAGGGGGCGGCGGGCGAAGGGCCGGCGGCGGTCTGTGGACGACGCCGCCGGGTGTGGACGGCTAGGGCAGGCGCGGGCCGTCCGGCAGCTCGAGGTCGGGTTTGTCGAGCTCCTCGACGTTGACGTCCTTGAACGTCAGCACCCGCACGTTCCGCACGAACCGGGCGGGCCGGTACATGTCCCACACCCAGGCGTCGGAGAGCTTGAGCTCGAAGTAGATCTCTCCCCCGGCCTCCCGCACCTGCAGGTCCACGGAGTTGGCCAGGTAGAACCGGCGCTCGGTCTCCACCACGTAGGTGAACTGCCGGACGATGTCCCGGTACTCGCGATAGAGCTGCAGCTCCATCTCGGTCTCGTACTTCTCGAGGTCCTCGGTGCTCATCGGTCCTCGGTGCTCGTCAGGGCTCGGGACACAGGGCGCATGGCCCCATCATCGACCATGGCGGTGCGACCGGTCAGGTGGGTGGTCCGCGCGGCGTGCAGGTCGCGGGCCCGGGCGACGTTGACGTACCGCATCCGGTGCTCCGGGCAGGGGCCGTGCCGCTCCAGCGCGGCGGTGTGCACGTCGGTGATGTAGCCCTTGTGGCCGGCGAAGTCGTACTCGGGCCAGCGCTCGTGCAGCTCGGCCATGATCCGGTCGCGGGTGACCTTGGCCAGCACCGAGGCGGCGGCGACGCAGGCGGCCACCCGGTCGCCCTTCCAGACCGCCAGCCCCGGGCGCGCGAGCCCGGGCACGGGGAAGCCGTCGGTCAGCACGTAGTCCGGGCCGGGGTCCAGCGTGCTGACCGCGCGGCGCAGCGCCTCGATGTTGGTGACGTGCATGCCCCTGGCGTCCAGGTCCTCGACCGGCAGGACGACGACCGACCAGGAGACGGCGCGCTGCACGATCTCCTCGTATACGCGCTCGCGGGTGGCTGCGGTGAGCAGCTTGGAGTCGGCCAGCCCCGGCACCCGGCCGCGGCGCCCCGCGGGCAGCACGCAGGCCGCCGCGACCAGCGGACCGGCGCAGGCCCCGCGGCCGGCTTCGTCGGCTCCGGCGACGGTCTCGAAGCCGCGGCGTCGCAGCGCGCGCTCCATGTCCCACAACGCGTCGGGCTGGTCGTCGGCGACCGTCCTCCGGGCACGCACCACCGGCGCGGATCGGGGGTGGGTGGGACGAGCAGCCATCGCGGCACGACAGTACGACGACGGGCGCGGGGACGACGCCCGCCCCCGGACGCCCCGCGGGCCGGCTCCCAGGAGTTCGGGAGCCGGCCCACGGAGCCGTCGGAGGATCGGTCAGAGGTCGGCGGTCGCCTCGGGGGCGGGCGCCGGCAGGGAGTGGGCTCCACAGGTGCAGCCCGGCGTGCGGTTGGAGAGCACCAGCGACACCGCGTGGGCCCGGTCGCGGGCACCCAGCTTGCGCAGGATCGCCTTGACGTGGGACTTGACGGTGTCCTCGCTGATGAAGAGGTTGCGGCCGATCTGCCGGTTGGACAGCCCCTGGAGCAGCTCGTCCAGGACGTCCTGCTCCCGGCGGGTCAGCGGCACCTCGGGTGCGAACGGCTTCGCCGCGGGCACGGCCGAGGGCTCCACCCGGCGGATCTGCGGGTCGACGACGACCCGGCCGGCGCGGGCGGCCAGGACCGCCCAGCCGAGCAGCGTCGGGGACGTGTTGATCATCAGGTAGCCGCGGATGCCGGCGGCCAGCGCCTCGTTGACCACGGCCGGGTCCTCCGAGGTCGCCAGGGCGACGATCGCGACCCGGGGGAAGCGGCGACGCAGGTCGCGGCAGGCGTTCAGCGTGGCCGGTCGGCCGGAGCCCAGCTCCACCACGACCGCATCGGGGCGGGCCGTCTCGACGAGGGTGAGGGCCCGCCGCAGCTCGCCGGGCGTGCCCACCGCCTGCATGCCGGCGGTCTCGTTGACCATGCTGACCAACCCGCGACGCAGGACGGGCGCGTCGGCGAGGAGGAGCACGCGGGTGACACCGCGTGCGGTGCTCGCCATGGGTGCGGACACGACTGACTCCGTTTCACTTCCGAGTAGGTTCAATCTCTGCATCGGAAGGGTGAAACGGTTGCTTTAATGCTTTTCCAACCTTTCCTTCAGCCGTTATCGGCATCCGGAACGGTGCAATGCGTGAGTCACAGCCGTAACGGCGCGACCATTACCGGGACGGCGGCACGCTCCTGGGCCACCGGCGCCGGCGCCAGGCGCTGATCGGCACGGCGCCGGCCAGCCCGGCCGCCCACGGCAGGACCGCCAGCGCCGCCCCGGCCGGGACCGGGGCCTGCTCACCGGCGGGCGCACCCGCCGCCGCCTCGACGCCCTGGATGTCCGGCGAGTCCAGCAGGCCGAACCGGTCCAGCGGCCACACGATGACCGCCGCCTTGCCGATGACGTCGTCGACGGCGATGGTGCCGGCGTACTCGTCGCCCATGTGGGAGCGCGAGTCCGCGGACGCCGAGCGGTGGTCGCCCATGACCCACAGCCGCCCCTCGGGCACGGTCACCGGGCCGAACGCGCGTCGCTCGATGGGCGTGTCCTCGAAGATGTAGGGCTCCTCGAGCGGCTCGCCGTCCACGGTGACCCGGCCCTCGAGGTCGCAGCACTGCACCGTCTGGCCCTCGGTGGCGATCACCCGCTTGACGAAGTCGTCCTCGCTGGGCGGCGCGACGCCGATGGTGCGCCCCACCCACAGCAGCGCGCCGGTGAACCAGTTGTCCGGCTCGTCCACCGAGATCTCCGGCGTCCAGGTGTCGGGGCCGCGGAAGACGACGATGTCGCCGGGCTCGGGCTCGCCGAACCAGTACGGCACCTTGTTGACCAGCACCCGGTCGCCGGTGCAGCCGGTGCAGCCGTGCAGGGTCTGCTCCATCGACCCGGAGGGGATGAAGAACGCCTGCACGAAGAAGGTCTTGACCACCAGGGCCAGCACGAAGGCGATCAGCAGCAGGACGGGCAGCTCCCGCAGCAGCGAGCCCTTCTTCGCGTCCTCGTCCCGGCGACGGCGCCGGCCGGGCTTCTCGGCGGCCGGCGCACCGTCGTGCGTCTCGTCGGGCTCGTCGGGTTCGCCCGGAACGACGTCGGCGGGCCCCCCGGGCCGGTCGCTGCTCATCAGGAGCAAGCGTACGGCGCAGGGGACCCGCCGAGATCCAGCCGGTCGGGCCGGCTGCAGGCGTGTCCTCGCGAGGAGGTCAGCGCGCGACGGTCTCGCGCTTCTCCTTGATCTTGGCGGCCTTGCCGCGCAGCTCGCGGAGGTAGTAGAGCTTGGCGCGGCGCACGTCACCGCGGGTGAGCACCTCGATCTTCTCGACGACCGGGGTGTGCACCGGGAAGGTGCGCTCCACGCCGACGCCGAAGCTCACCTTGCGCACGGTGAAGGTCTCGCGGATGCCCCCGCCCTGGCGGCGGATGACGACGCCCTGGAAGACCTGGATGCGGGAGCGGTTGCCCTCGATGACGCGGACGTGCACCTTGACGGTGTCACCCGGGCGGAACGAGGGGATGTCGTCGCGCAGCGAGTCGGCGTCGAGTGCGTCCAGGGTGTTCATCTCGGCAGTCCTCAGTCTCAGATGGCTCGTTCTCGGTTCGGACAGCGGAACGCCCCGGCTGTCCGTTCCGGGGTGCTGCGGCTCCGGTGCGGAGCTCCCGACAGCCCGGCCGTCGGTCAGCAGCGACTCTCTACTGTGCCACATCGTCAGCCGACGATGCGCGGCGGCCCCGTCCACGGCCCCGCCTGCAACTCGGCCAGCAGCGCGGGGAGCTCGGCCGGCACGAGGTCCACGCGCGCCGCCAGTTCTTCCGCCGCCCACCACCGGTGCGGCTCATCGGCCAGCACCTCCAGCTCGGTCAGCGCCCCGGGAACGACCTCGTGGACGACGTCGCGCAGCACGAAGAAGGTCTCGCGGGTGTCGTAGACCTGGTCGCCGAACGGGCCGACGTGCCGCCGGAGCCACACCGGCCCCTCCAGCGCGCCGGGCTCGACGTGCAGCCCGATCTCCTCGGCCAGCTCGCGAACGGCGGCCGTGCGGAGCGTCTCGCCGTCCTCCACTCCCCCGCCGGGCGTGTACCAGAACAGCACCTCGCCGGGCGGGACGGACGGGTCGGGCAGGCGCGCGCCGAGCAGCAGCACCCGCCCGGCCGGGTCGAGGACGACCACCCGCGCCGTCCTGCGCAGGACCGGCCGGTCACTCACCGGCCAGCGCCGCCCGCTCGGCGTCGGTGAGCGCGCCCTCCGGCAGCGCGGCGAGCAGATCCGGGCGGCGGGCCGCGGTGCGGCGCAGCGACTCGGCCCGGCGCCAGCGGTCGATCTCGGCGTGGTTGCCCGACAGCAGCACCGGGGGCACCTCGCGACCGCGCCAGGTCACCGGCCGGGTGTAGGACGGGCCCTCGAGCAGGCCGTCGGCGTGCGAGTCGAACTCCACGGACTCGCGGTTGCCGACGACGCCGGGGAGCAGCCGGGTCACGGCCTCGGTCATCACCAGGACCGCGGACTCCCCGCCGGCCAGCACGTAGTCGCCGATCGACACCTCGGAGACGGGTCCGGCGTCGGCGGCCCAGTCGGCGACCCGCTGGTCGATGCCCTCGTAGCGGCCGCAGGCGAAGACCAGCCCCGGCTCGGTGGCCCACTCCGCGGCCATGCGCTGGGTGAACGGCCGGCCGGCGGGGGTCGGGACGACCAGCCGGGTGCCCGGCGGGCGGACGGCGTCCAGCGCGCGGCCCCACGGCTCGGGCTTCATCACCATGCCGGGGCCGCCGCCGTAGGGGGCGTCGTCGACGGTGCGGTGGACGTCGTCGGTCCACTGCCGCAGGTCGTGCACGCCGACCTCGACCAGGCCGCGCTCGATGGCCTTGCCCAGCAGCGACTGACGCAGCGGCGCCAGGTACTCGGGGAAGATCGTGACGACGTCGATGCGGAAGGCGTCGCTCAGTGCACCCGGTTCGCTCCCGCGGGCCGCTCCGCTCCTCGCTCGTTCCTCGCTGCGATGCTCACGCCCCTGTCCGCTCACAGGTCGAGCAGCCCCTCCGGCGGATCGACGACCAGGAACCCTCCGTCGACGTCGACGGTGGGCACGATCGCCGAGACGAAGGGGATCAGCGCCTCGCGCCCCTCGGCGCGGCGCACGACCAACAGGTCCTGCGCCTCGTGCCGGACGGCGGTGACCTCGCCGAGCACCGAGTCGTCGGTCAGCCGCGCGGTCAGGCCGACCAGCTGGTGGTCGTAGTAGGAGTCGGGCTCCTCGATCTCCGGCAGGTCGGCGACGCGGACCAGCAGGAGGGTGTTGCGCAGCTCGTCCACGGCCTCGCGGACGTCGTAGACCTCACCGGCCGGACCGGCCAGCTGCAGCAGCAGGGTGCCGCTGTGCCAGCGCTTGTCGACGACGGTGAGCGGGCCCCGGTCGGCCGGATCGGTGAGCAGCACCGCGCCGGGGGCGAAGCGGAGGTCGGGGTCGTCCGTGCGGACCTCGACGGTGGCGAGACCACGGACACCGTGGGGCCGGCCGATGCGGCCGACCACCACGGTGTCGGTGGGTTCGTCCTGTGTCACGTGCTCGCGCTCGAAGAGCTCGTGCTCAGCGCCCGTCGGTGTCGACGACGTCGACCCGCAGGCCCCGTCCGCCGACTCCGGTCATCACCTGGCGCAGCGCCTTGGCGGTGCGCCCGCCGCGGCCGATGACCTTGCCGAGGTCGTCGGGGTGCACCCGGATCTCGAGGGTCTTGCCGCGGCGGTTGGTGAGCAGGTCGACGGTGACGTCGTCGGGGTTGTCGACGATGCCCTTGACCAGGTGCTCGAGCGCTTCTTCGAGCACGTCTTACTCGGCCGGCGTCTCGGCCGGAGCAGCGTCGGCCGCGGGGGCCTCGGCGGCGGCGGCCTTGGGAGCGTCGGCCTTGGGGGCGGCCTTCTTCTTCGGGGTGGTGGCACCGGCGGCCGGCTCGTCCATGCCGGAGCGGACGGCGGCCTCGTAGAGGGCCTTCTTGTCCGGCTTCGGCTCGGCGACCTTCATGGGCGGCGGCGCGGCCTCGCCCTTGAACTTCTGCCAGTCACCGGTGACCCGGAAGATGGCGGCGACGGCCTCGGTCGGCTGCGCGCCGACACCCAGCCAGTACTGCGCCCGCTCGGAGTCGACCTCGATGAAGGAGGGGTCCTCCTTCGGGTGGTACTTGCCGATCGTCTCGATCGAGCGCCCGTCGCGCTTGGTGCGGGCGTCGGCGACGACGATGCGGTAGTACGGCGCGCGCATCTTGCCGAGGCGCATGAGCTTGATCTTGGTTGCCACGGTGTGTGGTGTTCTCCTCGAACGCGTTTCGGTGCTCGCCGGAACGACGTGTGGGGGTACGCCGGGGCGGAGCCAGGGACACGGGCGTCAACGGTGAGAGGGCCGCTGCCGCCGTGTTCGACCGTTCATTGTGCCAGAAAGAGGAGCCCTCCCTCCTCCCGCCCTCGCAGGCCCGGGCGCGGGCCTCTGGACGGGGCCGAGGAGCTAGTCCTCCGCGGCGACCAGGAAGCCGCCCCAGCCGTCGTAGCTCCCGCCGTGCCGGTCGACGATGCCCACGACTTCACGGGTGAAGGCGGCCGCGGTGTCGGAGTCGACGGCGGTCATCGCGCTGAACTCCAGCCAGACGGTGAGGAACCGGCGCCGCAGCCCGTCGATCCGGTAGCCGGCGGCGACCAGCTCCTCCCCCGCCGCCTCGGCCGCCCTCCGCGACCGGAAGCCGGCCAGGTGGTCGATCGGCCGGGGCTGGTGCACCTGGTCGCCCATGCCCAGGCGCTGGTCCACCAGCTGGGCGCTGAGGGCCACCTGCTCCTCGACGTCCCGCGGCACGGCGCGGGGCTCAGCCGCGGACGGCGGCGACGACCCGGCCGGCCGCGCCGTCGACCGGGATCTCCTCGCGCTCGCCGGACTTCCGGTCCCGCAGCTCGACGACGCCCTCGGCCAGGCCGCGGCCGACGGTGACGATCGTCGGCATGCCGAGCAGCTCGGCGTCCTTGAACTTCACGCCGGGCGAGACCTTGGGCCGGTCGTCGTAGAGCACGGTGAGTCCCTGCCCCACCAGCTCCTGGGCGAGCGCCTCGGCGGCCTCGAAGACGGCGGCGTCCTTGCCGGTGGCCACGATGTGCACGTCGGCCGGGGCGACCTCGCGCGGCCAGACCAGACCCAGCTCGTCGTGGGTGGACTCGGCGATCGCGGCGACGGCGCGGGAGACCCCGATGCCGTAGGAGCCCATCGTGACGGTGACGAGCTTGCCGTTCTCGTCGAGCACCTTGAGGTCCAGCGCCTCGGCGTACTTGCGGCCGAGCTGGAAGATGTGGCCGATCTCCACGCCGCGGGCGAGCTCCAGCGGGCCGGAGCCGTCGGGCGCGGGGTCGCCGGCGAGCACCTCGGCGGCCTCGATGACGCCGTCCCAGGTGAAGTCGCGCCCCGCGACCAGGTCGAACACGTGCTTGCCGGGCCGGTTCGCGCCGGTGATCCAGCGGGTGCCCTTCACGACCCGCGGGTCCACCAGGTAGCGGATCCCCGACTCGCTCTCGCTGCCGAGCGCCTGGGGGCCGATGTAGCCCTTGACCAGCGCGGGGTGCTTGTCGAAGTCGGCGAACGGCTCGACCTCGGCGGGGGCGACCTGCGCCTCCAGCCGCTTGAGGTCGACCTCGCGGTCGCCGGGGATGCCGATGACCAGCGGCTCGCGGGTGCCGTCGGGGTGCACCAGCAGGACGACGACGTTCTTCAGCGTCGAGGCGGCGGTGTAGCCCTCCTCGGGGAACATCTCCTGCGCGACGGCGACGAGCGTCTCGATGGTCGGGGTGTCGGGAGTGTCCTCGACGTGCGCCTCCGGCAGGCCGTCGAGCGGGATCTCGTCGGGGACGACCGTGGTGACCGCCTCCACGTTGGCCGCGTAACCGCCGGGCGAGCGGACGAAGGTGTCCTCACCGATCGCCGTCGGGTGCAGGAACTCCTCGCTCTTGGAGCCGCCCATGGCCCCGGACATCGCCGAGACGATGGCGTACTCGAGGCCGAGGCGGTCGAAGATGCGGATGTAGGCGTCCCGGTGCGCGGCGTAGGACTTGTCCAGGCCGGCGTCGTCGACGTCGAAGGAGTAGCTGTCCTTCATCGTGAACTCGCGGCCGCGCAGCAGGCCGGCGCGGGGCCGCGCCTCGTCCCGGAACTTGGTCTGGATCTGGTACAGCGACAGCGGCAGGTCCTTGTACGACGAGTACAGGTCCTTCACCAGGAGCGTGAACATCTCCTCGTGCGTGGGGCCGAGCAGGTGGTCGACACCTCGGCGGTCCTGCAGGCGGAACAGGTTGTCGCCGTACTCGGTCCAGCGGCCGGTGGCCTCGTAGGGCTCCTTGGGCAGCAGCGAGGGGAAGTGCACCTCCTGGGCGCCCATCCGGTCCATCTCCTCGCGGACGATCCGCTCGACGTTGCGGAAGACCCGGAAGCCCAGCGGCAGCCAGCTGAACCCGCCGGGGGCGGCACGCCGGATGTAGCCGGCGCGCACCAGCAGGCGGTGGCTCGGGACCTCGGCGTCGGCCGGGTCGTCCCGAAGGGTCCGCAGGAACAGGGAGGACATCCGCAACAGCACGGAGCGAGTCTCCCAGGCGGCCGCAGGCCGACGTCCACGGGACCGGCTTGGCGCGGCCGACGGCCGGGGGCGACCCGTCAGGCCGGCTCGGGCACCCCGCCCGGGTCGCCGCCGGGGTCGTCGGGCGAGGGCTCGACCGGCGCGGGCGGCAGCGTGTCGGGTGTGTCGGGCAGCAGCTCGCCCGGGTCGTCGGGCGCCGGCTCGGTCGGGTCGATCGGGGAGTCCGGTTCCGGGAGTGGCGTGACCATGCGACGAGTCAACCAGCGTCGCCGCGCGGTCGGCACGTCGTGACGGAGCGCCGTCCCGGTCTGCCGGACTGCCGTGGCCTGAGTCGCAGGCGCCGCCGCCCGGCGCAGCGTGGCTACGATCGAGCAGGTCAGAGGCTCGTCGACATCCCCCGCGCGGGGCCGATCCCGGGAGCGAGGAAGTTCGTGGGCCGAGACCGCCAGCAGGACGATCGCGGCGGTCGGCCGCTGCCCCCACGGCTCGACCCGCGCGCCGGCCTCCCGCCGCGTTCCCGCGCCGGTGCCAGCCCTGCCGGCCTCCGCGAGCGGGGCGGTCGCCGCCGTCTCGTGGTCGGCAGCCGGATCGTCGCCGGGCTGCTCTCGGTGCTGCTGCTCGCCGGCTCCGGGTGGGGCTGGTACCTCGGCCAGGTCGCCGACGCGACGGTCAACCGGACCGACGCCATCCCCACCGACGGCAACGACGACAGCGGGGACGTCGGCGAGGCGATGAACCTGCTGCTGGTCGGCAACGACAGCCGCAGCACGCTCACCGAGGAGCAGCTGGCCGAGTTCCAGGCCGGCACCGACTCCGGCATCAACACCGACACGATGATCCTCGTGCACGTCCCCGCCGACGGGTCGCGCGCCTCGTTCGTCTCCTTCCCCCGCGACTCCTGGGTGGAGATCCCCGGCCACGGCATGGACAAGCTCAACGCCGCCTACGCCTACGGCTACGCCGCCGCCGGCGACGCCGCCAGCGAGAGCGCCCGCCAGGCCGCCGGCGCCCAGCTGCTGGTGCGCACGATCAGCCGGCTGACGGGGCTGCAGATCGACCACTACGCCGAGGTGGACCTGCTCGGCTTCTTCGAACTGAGCACCGTCGTGGGCGGCGTCGAGGTCAACCTCTGCGAGCCCGTGGACGACCGCGAGTGGTCCGGCGCGGTCTTCCCCGCCGGCAAGCAGACGATCAGCGGCGCGGACGCGCTCAAGTTCGTCCGCCAGCGCCACGGGCTGCCGGGGGGCGACTTCGACCGCATCGTCCGCCAGCAGGTCTTCATCGCCGGGGTGCTGCGCAAGATGCTCTCCGACGACGTGCTGCTCGACCTCGGCAAGCAGCGCGAGCTCGTCCAGGCCGCCGCCGAGTCCCTGACGGTGGACGAGGACCTCAACCTGCTGCAGCTCGCCGAGCAGATGCAGTCGGTCACCACCGGCAGCATCGAGTTCCAGACCGTGCCCAACCTCGGGATCGACCGGGAGGGCAACGCGTCGATCGTCCGGCTCGCCGACGAGACCACCCTGCGCCAGTTCTTCGCCCAGCTGTCGGCCGAACCCGAGGAGGCCGCGCCGGAGGCCGCCCCGCCGGAGCCGGTCGACCCCGCCGAGGTGGCGGTCGCCGTCTTCAACGGCTCCGGCACCAGTGGCCTGGCCGCGCAGGCGGAGACCCAGCTGGAGGCCGAGGGCTTCTCGGTGGTCTCCACGGGCAACGCGGACTCCGCCGACTACGCGCAGACCGAGGTCCGGTACGCCGCCGGCGACGAGGCCCTCGCCGCCACCCTCTCCGCCGAGATCCCGGGCGCCGTCACCCGGGCGGTCGACGACGCCACCCCGGGCACCGTCCAGCTCGTCCTCGGCTCGGACTTCAACGGCATCGGCCAGGAGACGGACGTCCAGCCGCTGGTGGCCGAGGCCGAGGAGGAGGCCCGCACCGCCGCCGACACCGGCTGCATCAACTGACGCCCACGCAGCTGCGGGAAACGCTCGCTGATCAGGCGACGACGCGGCCGCGCAGGATGGTTCGTCGCGGTCGCTGCAACGAGTCGAGGTCGGCGCGCGGGTCGGTCTCGTACACGACGACGTCGGCCGTCGCCCCCTCCTCGATCCCCCGCAGCCCGAGCCACTCCCGCGCCCGCCACGAGCCCGCCGCCAGGGCCGCCTCGGCCGGGATGCCGGCCTGGCACAGCGCCCGGATCTCGTCGGCGATGACGCCGTGGTCGATGCCGCCGCCGGCGTCGGTGCCGGCGAACACCGGCACGCCCGCCTCGTACGCGGCCCGCACCACCGCACCGGAGTTCGCGTACAGCCGCCGCATCGTGCTGGCGTAGCTGGGGAACTTCTGCTCCCCCGCCGCCGCGAACCCCGGGAAGTTCTCCACGTTCACCAGCGTCGGGACGACGGCGGTGCCGCGGCGGGCCATCTCGCCGATGAGCTCCTCGGTCAGCCCGGTGCCGTGCTCGATGCAGTCGATCCCGGCCTCGATCAGCGCCGGCAGCGCGTCGGTGCCGAAGGTGTGCGCGGTGACCCGGGCGCCCTCCTCGTGCGCCGCCGCGATCGCCGCGGCGACGACGTCGGCCGGCCACTCGGGGGCCAGGTCGCCGACCGACCGGTCGATCCAGTCGCCGACCAGCTTCACCCAGCCGTCACCCCGGCCGGCCTGGATGCGCGTCTGCTCGACGAGGTCCTCGGGCTCCAGCTCGACGGCCAGCCCCGGGATGTACCGGCGGGTGCGGGCGATGTGCCGCCCGGCCCGGATGATCGTCGGCAGCTCCGGGTCGCCGTCCAGCTCCCGGGTGTCCACCGGCGAGCCGCAGTCGCGCAGCGCCAGCACCCCGGCGTCCCGCTCCACCAGCGCCTGCGTGCGCGCGTGGGCGATGTCCTCGACGTGCCCGCCGCCGCGGGCGATGCCCACGTGGCAGTGCGCGTCGACCAGGCCGGGCAGCAGCCAGCCACCCCGGCTCACCGTCTCCGCTCCCGGGACCGGCTCGAAGGTGAACCGCCCGTCGCGCACCCAGACGTCGCGGTGCTCGCCCTCGGGCAGCACCACACCGGACAGGTGGAGGGCGGGGGCGGTCACCGCCCGTTGCCGTCCTTGAACTGGTCGAAGTTCAGCTTGGTGAGGTCAGGCATGGCCTGACCCGGGGGCAGCCCCGGCATCCCGCCGCCGCCGAAGGGGTTCGCCCCGAAGGTGTTGCCCGCGCCGGGCGGCAGCCCGGGGGCGCCCACGGGACGGCGCGCCGGGCCACCCTTGCCCTTGCCCTTCTTCCCCTTGCCCTTCTTCGACTGCGCCTGCATCTGCCGACCGCGAGCCTTCTTCGACATGGGGCCCATGCCGGGCAGACCCATGCTGCCGGCCATCTGGCCCATCATCTTCTGGGCCTGCGCGAACCGCTCCAGCAGGCCGTTGACCTCGGTGACCGTCACGCCCGAGCCGTTGGCGA
Source organism: Blastococcus sp. SYSU DS0616 (assembly GCF_054051015.1). NCBI lineage: Bacteria > Bacillati > Actinomycetota > Actinomycetes > Geodermatophilales > Geodermatophilaceae > Blastococcus > Blastococcus sp. SYSU DS0616. The sequence continues at coordinate 42,630 of NZ_JBJHAJ010000015.1, read as the reverse complement.
TGCGCACCCGGCGCGACGAGTTGATGATCTTCGAGTTGACCCGCTCCTCGGGCGTCATCGACTGGATGATCGCCGCCGTGCGGTCGAGGTCGCGGTCGTCGACCTGCTTGAGCTGCTCCTTCATCTGGCCCGCGCCCGGGAGCATGCCGAGCAGGTTGGCGATCGGCCCCATCTTGCGGATCGCCATCATCTGCTCGAGGAAGTCCTCGAGGGTGAAGCCCTCGCGGGAGGCGAGCTTGCCCGCCATCCGCTCGGCCTGCTCGGCGTCGAACGTCCGCTCGGCCTGCTCGATCAGCGTGAGCATGTCGCCCATGCCGAGGATGCGCGAGGCCATCCGCTCGGGGTGGAAGACGTCGAAGTCGCTGAGCTTCTCGCCGGTGGAGGCGAACATGATCGGCTGGCCGGTCACGTACCGCACCGACAGCGCGGCACCACCGCGGGCGTCGCCGTCGAGCTTGGTGAGGACGACGCCGCTGAACCCGACGCCCTCCTGGAACGCCTGGGCCGTCGTGACGGCGTCCTGGCCGATCATCGCGTCGACCACGAACAGCGTCTCGTCCGGGCGGACCGCGTCGCGGATGTCGGCCGCCTGCTGCATCAGCTCGGCGTCGATGCCCAGCCGGCCGGCGGTGTCGACGACGACGACGTCGTGCATGGTCCGGCGGGCGTGCTCGATCGAGTCGCGGGCCACCTGCACCGGGTCGCCGACCCCGTTGCCCGGCTCCGGCGCGAAGACGTCGACCCCCGCCTGACCGGCGACGATCGACAGCTGGTTCACCGCGTTGGGGCGCTGGAGGTCGGCGGCGACCAGCAGCGGTGTGTGCCCCTGCGACTTCAGCCAGCGGCCCAGCTTGCCGGCGAGGGTGGTCTTACCGGCACCCTGCAGACCGGCCAGCATGATCACCGTCGGCGACTGCTTGGCCAGCCGGATGCGGCGGGTCTCGCCGCCGAGGATCTGGATGAGCTCCTCGTTGACGATCTTGACGACCTGCTGCGCCGGGTTCAGCGCCTGCGAGACCTCCGCCCCCCGGGCGCGCTCCTTGACCGCACTGATGAATGCCCGCACCGCGGGCAGCGCGACGTCGGCCTCCAGCAGCGCGATGCGGATCTCCCGCGCGGTCGAGTCGATGTCCGCGTCGGACAGCCGGCCCTTCCCGCGCAGGCCGGTGAACACCTTGTCCAGGCGGTCGGAGAGGGTCTCGAACACAGCACGTCCTCAGCAGTCTCGGGCGCGGGCTCGCCGCGCCACCTGTCTCCCAGCGTATCGAGTGGGGAGGTGACGGGGCGGCCCTCCCGCAGGGTCCCGCCGCCAGCCGGCAGGCGGTGGGGGGCGGGAGCCCCGCCCAGAGGCTCACGCCGAGCGTGCGAGGCGTGAGGGGGACGGGGAGTTTTCTCAGGCCGCGCGGGCGCAGCGGACCTCGGCGCGCAGCAGGGCCGTCTGACCGGTGACGATCGCGGTGCCGCAGTCGGCGCACGCCCACTCGGGGCACTCGCCGCCGTCCTCGGTGTGGCCGTCGACGCACGGCGGCTGCACGAAGTCCCGGTCGTCCCCGCAGGACGGGCAGGGCCAGTGGCGGCTCTCCACGAGTCGGCTCCTCTCGGCAGGTGGGACCGGTCCGTCCCCTCTGCCCACGACCGTCGCACGCGGGTACGACAGAACGAGGTAGCTCAGGACGGCGTGTCGGGTCCCGCCGCCACGGCCGGGCCCCGGGTGGCCGCGACGAGGGCCGCGTCGACCCGTTGCCGCTGCTCCGGGTCCACCGGGGAGCCCGAGGGGTCGGCCACGTAGAAGCAGTCGACCGCGTCCCCGCCGAGCGTCTCGATCCGGGCCGACGTGACGTCCAGCCCCTCCGCCGCGATCGCCGCGGTCAGCCGGTAGAGCAACCCGGTCCGGTCCCCCGCGCGCACCTCCACGATCCCGGTCGCCCGCCCGCTGACCTCGTGGTTGTGCCAGGAGATCCGCGGTGGCGCGGAGCGGGTCTCCTGGCGGTAGTCGGCCTCCCGCTGCCGCAGCCGCTCGGGCAGCGAGAGCGTCCCCTCCAGGGCGGCGCGCACGCCGTCGGCGAGGATCTCCGGCACCGGCGCCCGCCCGAACCGGGGCCGCACCGCGAACACGCCGGTGCCGTAGCCGTCGGCCACGGTCATCTTCGCGGCCCGCACGTCGAGCTGGTTCAGCGCGAGCACACCGGCGCAGGTGCTGAGCAGCCCCGGCCGGTCGGGGGCCCCGATCGTCACCTGCTGGCCGTCGGCCACCTCCTCGATGCCGACCGTCACGCCCCGGGTCGCGCCCGGGATGCCCGGCGCGAGCACTGTCGCCTGCGCCCGCGTGGCCGGGTGCAGCACCGGCTCCGGCTCGCTCAGCGGCGCGCCGCCGAGCTGCGCCTGCACCCGGGCCACCAGCGCCGCGACCAGGTGCGCCTTCCACGGTGACCACGCCGACGCGCTCGTGGCCGCGCCGTCGGCCTGCGCCAGCGCGTGCAGCAGGTGCAGCACGGAGGCGTCGCGGCCGATGGTGGCGGCCACCCGATCGATCGTCGCCGGGTCGTCGATGTCGCGCCGGGTCGCCGTCGCCGGCAGCAGCAGGTGGTGGCGCACCAGCGTGCCGAGCGTGGCGACGTCGGCCCCGGCGAAGCCCATCCGCGCGCCGATGGCGGCGGCGATCGGCTCGCCCACCTCGCTGTGGTCACCCGGCCAGCCCTTGCCGATGTCGTGCAGCAGCGAGGCGACCAGCAGCAGGTCGGGCCGGTCGACGTCGCGGGTGAGCTCCGCGGCCGCGGCCGCGGCCTCGATCAGGTGCCGGTCGACGGTGAAGCGGTGCCAGGGGTGCCGCTGCGGCAGCGACCGGATGCGGTCCCACTCGGGCAGCAGGCGGGCGAGCAGGCCCTCCTGGTCCAGCTGCTCCAGCACCGGCACGGCGGACCGGCCGCTGGCCAGCAGCCGGAGGAAGGACCACCGGACCTCCGACGGCCAGGGCTCCGGCACCGGCGGGCTGTGCACGGCGAGCACCTTGAGCGTGTACGGCGACAGGAGCAGGTCGGCCCGGGCGGCGGCCGCTGCCGCCCGCAGGAGCAGCCCGGGGTCGGCGGCCGGCCGGGCGTCCCGCGCGAGCACCACCTCGTCGCCCTGCCGGACGACGCCGTCGGCCAGCGGCTCGCGCCGCACCCGGCGGTAGCGGCCCCGGGGACGGCGGACCAGCCCGGCCTCCACCCGGCGCCACGTCTCGTCGGCGACGAACGCCAGCCGCCGCCCGGCCAGGCTCACCTCGCGCAGCAGCACGTCCTCGTCGGCCAGGCCCAGCGCGGCGGCCACCGCCCGCTGCTCCTGGCGCACCAGGACGTCGGAGGCCCGCCCGGACCGCCGGCGCAGTTCGTCGCGCACGTCGAGCAGGAAGGCGTAGGCCTGCTCGACCTCCGCGGCGGGCTCGTCGGCGAGCTGGGCGGCGGCCGCCGCACGCAGCACCTGCCCCTCGCGCAGGCCGCCGTAGGCCTCCTTCAGGTCCGGTTCCAGCAGGAAGGCGAGCTCGCCCAGGCGGCGGCCGCGCTCGCGCCGCAGGTCGCGCAGCTGCGGCAGGAGCCGGGAGGCGTGCTGCCGCCAGCTGGCCAGGGTCGCCGTGCGCAGCCGGGCGGCCAGCCCGGCGTCGCCGGCCACCAGCCGGGCGTCGAGCAGCCCGAGCCCGGCCTTGACGTCGGTGGAGGCGACGGCGACCGCCTCGGAGACCGAGCGCACCGAGTGGTCCAGCCGCAGGCCGGCGTCCCAGACCGGGTACCAGAGGGCGTCGGCGAGGGCGGCGACCTCCGGCCGGTCCTCGTGCACGAGGACCAGGTCCAGGTCCCCGTGCGGCGGGGGCTCCCGGCGGCCGAGGCTGCCGACGGCGACCAGCGCCACCCCGTCGGTGCCGGTCCGGGGCGGCGTCCCCCCGCGGCGGGTGTGCGACGGCGGGGTGCCGGCCACGGCGTCGTCCAGCAGCCCGGCGAGCCATCCGTCCAGGGCCGCGACGCGTTCCGCGCGGCTCAGGCCCGGCAGCGCCTCGGTGTCCAGCACACATCCCCCTCCGGTGGAGCAACGGTCGGAAGATGCGTCGGCCGGGGCGGTGGAGGAACCCACCACCCCGGCCGACGCGGGCCCCGTCCAGAGGCTCGCCCGAGCGGGCGAGGGATGAGGAGGACGGGGTCCTTCGACTAGAGCGCGTCGTCCCCGCGCTCGCCGGTGCGGACCCGGACGACCTCGTCGATCGTCGTCACCCACACCTTCCCGTCGCCGATCTGGCCGGTGGAGGCGGCCTCGACGACGGCGTCCACGACCCGGGCGGCGTCCAGCTCGCTGACGACCACCTCGATGCGGACCTTCGGCACGAAGTCCACCTGGTACTCGGCGCCGCGGTAGACCTCGGTGTGACCCCGCTGCCGGCCGAAGCCCTGGACCTCGCTGACGGTGAGCCCGGCGATGCCGATCAGCTCGAGGGCGTTCTTGACGTCGTCGAGCTTGAACGGCTTGACGATCGCGGTGACCAGCTTCATGACCTGATCCCTTCCGTGTTCCGGGCCTCGGCGCGCGCCTGGCCGGCCATTGGGGCGGTGGAACCGCTGCTGCCGAGAGAGGCGAGGTCGTAGCCCGACTCGGCGTGCACGACGGTGTCGATACCGGTGACCTCGTCGTCCTCGGTGAGGCGGAAGCCCATCGTCTTCTGGATGACGAATCCGATGACCAGCGTAAGGACGAAGGAGAAGACGAGGACGGCCACCGCCCCGACGACCTGCCGCCAGAGCTGGTCGACGCTGCCGCCGTAGAAGAGGCTCTCCACGCCGGCGGGGGCGTCGGGGTCGGCGAAGAAGCCGATGGCGATGGTGCCCCACAGGCCGCCGACCAGGTGGACGCCGACGACGTCCAGCGAGTCGTCGTAGCCGAGCTTGTACTTCAGGCCCACTGCCAGGGCGCAGAGCGCACCGGCGATCGCGCCGATGACGATCGCGCCGATCGGCGAGACCGCGGAGCACGCCGGCGTGATGGCGACCAGACCGGCGACCACACCGGAGGCGGCGCCCAGGGACGTGGAGTGCCCGTCCCGCATCTTCTCCACCAGCAGCCAGCCGAGGATCGCCGCACCCGTGGCGACGAGGGTGTTGACCCAGACCACCGAGGCGGTGTTGTCGGCGGCCAGCGCGGAGCCGGCGTTGAAGCCGAACCAGCCGAACCACAGCAGCCCGGCGCCGATCATGACCAGCGGCAGGTTGTGCGGCCGCATGGCGTCCCGGCCGAAGCCGCGCCGCTTGCCCAGCACCAGCGCCAGCGCCAGGCCCGCCGCACCGGCGTTGATGTGCACCGCGGTGCCGCCGGCGAAGTCGATCGCGGCCAGGTCGTTGGCGATCCAGCCGCCGACCACGTCGTCGCCGTCGAAGGCGAAGACCCAGTGCGCCACCGGGAAGTAGACGATGGTCGCCCAGATGCCGGCGAAGACCATCCAGGCACCGAACTTGGCGCGGTCGGCGATCGCACCGGAGATCAGCGCGACGGTGATGATGGCGAAGACGGACTGGAAGCCGACGAAGGCCATCGTCGGGAGCGCGGCGTCGGTGTCCTCCATCAGGCCGTTGAGCCCGAAGAACTCGAAGGGGCTGCCGAGGAGGCCCCCACCGATGTCGTCCCCGAACGCGATCGAGTAGCCCCAGAGCACCCAGAGCACGCTGATCAGCGCCAGGGCCCCGAAGCTCATCATCATCATGTTGAGGACGCTCTTCGCGCGGACCATGCCGCCGTAGAACAGTGCGAGGCCTGGGGTCATCAGCAGCACGAGCGACGCACTGGTGAGGATCCAGGCGGTATTGCCGGTGTCGAGCACGGCAACCTCCTGTGTCGGGTCGTCGGCCGGGCGGCCGTATCGGTGAGCTCGCGACCTCCGTGCGAGGAGGGCGACGCGGAGTTCACCGTGCCGGGCCCGTGTTTCCGGCGACGTCGGCGCCACGTTTCGGGGTCGTGAACTCCGCAGCGCGTGTCCCGCCCCCGCGTTGCGGGCGTGTTGCGCCGACCGGACCGTGTGATCCCTCGCACCCTCAGGGCGCGCGAACGCTCCGGCTGCTCACCCCGCCGACCCCGGGGTCACCCCTCGCCGACGAGCCCCTCGGCGAACGCCCTCGGCTCGAACGGCGCCAGGTCGTCGGGGCCCTCGCCGAGCCCGATCAGCTTCACCGGGATGCCCAGCTCCTGCTGCACCCGCACGACGATGCCGCCCTTCGCGGTGCCGTCGAGCTTGGTGAGCACCACGCCGGTGACCTCGACCGCCTCGGTGAACACCCGGGCCTGCACGACGCCGTTCTGCCCCGTGGTGGCGTCGAGCACCAGCAGCACCTCGGTGACCGGCGACTGCTTCTCCACGACCCGCTTCACCTTGCCCAGCTCGTCCATGAGCCCGGACTTGGTGTGCAGCCGCCCGGCGGTGTCGACGACGACGGTGTCCACCTCGGCCTCCATGCCGGTGCGCACCGCCTCGAAGGCGACGGCGGCGGGGTCGCCGCCCTCGCGGCCGCGGACGGTGAGCACGCCCACCCGCTCGCCCCACGTCTCCAGCTGGTCGGCGGCGGCGGCCCGGAAGGTGTCGGCCGCACCGAGGACGACGCTCTTGCCGTCGCCGACGAGCACGCGCGCGAGCTTGCCGACCGTGGTCGTCTTCCCGGCGCCGTTGACCCCCACGACCAGCACCACGCCGGGCCGGCCCTCGTGCCGGGCCGTGCCGAGCGTCCGGTCGAGGTCGGGGCCCAGGACCGCGGCGAGGTTGTCGACGAGGAGCTCGCGCAGCTCGGCCCCGGAGGCGGTGGCCAGCACCATCGACTGGGTGCGCAGCCGCTCGACGATCTGGGTCGTGGCCGCGACGCCGACGTCGGCGGCGAGCAGGGTCTCCTCGATCTCCTCCCAGTCGTCCTCGGTCAGCTTCTCGCGGGCCAGCACTGTGAGCAGGCCTCGGCCCAGCGAGGACTGCGAGCGGGCCAGCCGCGAGCGCAGCCGCACCAGCCGTCCCGCCGAGGGCGCCGGGGTCTCGAACACCAGCCCCGGCTCGGGCTCGGCCGGGGGCAGCTCCACGGTCGGCGGAGCCTCGGGGACCACCGCGTCGGGCTGGTCCTGCAGGCCCAGCCCCGAGGCGGTGGCACCGGTCGGCCGCGGCTGCTCGACCGGCGGAGCGGGGGGCCGGGGGCGGGTCAGCGTCGTGCCGCTGGCGGCGTCGTCGTCGAGCCGCGTCGTCCGCCGGCCACGGCCGACGAGCAGGCTGACCCCGGTGATGAGGGCGACCAGCAGGATCGCGATCGCGATCAGCACGAATTCCATGCCCCGAGTCTTCCAGCCGCCGCCCGGCCGGCACCTGCGGGACACCGGGTGTCCGCAGCCGGGGACGTAGGCCAGGCTGTGCCCATGCCGCCCTCCGTTCCCAGCGCCCCCGCCCTCGTGCTGGGCCCCCTCCTGCGGCACGTCGATCCCGTCTCCGCCACCGTCTGGGTCGAGACGGACCGGCCGTGCGAGGTCGACGTGCTGGGGCGGCGGGCCCGCACCTTCGCGGTGAGCGGCCACCACTACGCGCTGGTGCTGGTGGAGGGGCTCGCGCCCGGCAGCACCACGCCCTACGAGGTGCGGCTCGACGGCGTCGTCGTCTGGCCGACGGCGGGGACCGGCTTCCCGCCCAGCCGCATCCGCACTCCCGGCCGGCCGGGGCCCTTCCGGCTCGCGTTCGGGTCCTGCCGGTACGCCAGCGCCCGGACGGTGGAGGAGTCGGAGGGCATCCCGCCCGACGCCCTCGACCTCTACGCCCGGCAGCTCGCCGCCCGGCCGGAGGACGAGTGGCCCGACGCGCTCGTCCTGCTCGGCGACCAGGTCTACGCCGACGAGCTCACGAAGCGCACCCGCGGCTGGCTGGCCCGCCGCCGGGACCGGGCGCAGCTCCGCCGGGCGCCGCGCGCGCAGGTCGCGGACTTCGAGGAGTACACGCAGCTCTACGTGGAGTCGTGGCGGGACCCGGAGGTGCGCTGGCTGCTCTCCACGATCCCGTCCTCGATGATCTTCGACGACCACGAGATGATCGACGACTGGAACAGCTCGGCCGCCTGGCGGCGGACGATGCGCGCGAAGGACTGGTGGCGCGGCCGGATCACCGGCGGCCTGATCAGCTACTGGGTCTACCAGCACCTGGGCAACCTCAGCCCGCGGGAGCTGGCCGAGAACAAGGTGTGGCGCGCGGTCCAGGACCTCACCGACGCCGCCGGGGACGCGACCGTCGACGCCGAGCCGGTCCTGCGGGAGATGGCCGTCCGCGCCGACGAGGACCCCACGAGCACGCGCTGGAGCTTCGTGCGGCACTGGGGCGACGCCCGGCTGGTCATGGTCGACAGCCGCGCCGGGCGGGTGCTGCAGGAGGACGGCCGGCGCATGCTCGACGACGACGAGTTCGACTGGGTGGAGGCGGCGATGCGGCAGGCCGCCGCCGACGAGGTGCAGCACCTGGTGATCGGGACGTCGCTGCCGTGGCTGCTCCCCCACGCCGTCGACTCGCTCGAGCGGTGGAACGCCACCCTGAACGTGCGCCACCACGGCCGGCTGCGGGGCCGGCTCGCCGAGCTGGTGCGCCAGCTGGCCGATCTCGAGCACTGGGCGGCGTTCGGGCACTCCTTCGACCGGCTCGGCCGCGCGGTGCTCTCGGTGGCCCGGGGCGAGTACGGGCCGGCGCCGGCGACCACCCTGGTGCTCTCCGGCGACGTGCACCACGCCTACTCGGCGGAGGTCGTGGCGCCGGTGGGGCTCACCTCGCGCGTGCACCAGCTCACCGTCTCGCCGCTGCACAACCAGGCACCGCACCCCATCAAGGTCGCCTTCCGGATCGGCTGGAGCCGGCGCGCCCGGCGGCTCACCGAGCGGCTGGCCCGCTGGGTCGGCGCCGAGCCCGCGGGCCTGGAGTGGGAGAAGCAGGCCGGCCCGTACTTCGGCAACCAGATCGGTGAGCTGTTCCTCGACGGCCCGGAGGCCCGCTTCGTGCTCTCCGTGAGCGAGCGGGGCTCCGCTGCCCTGAGCGAGGTCGCCGACATGCAGCTCTCCGAGCCTGAGAGGGTGGCGCGGTGACGAAGCCGGCCCCCGGTCCCGACCAGCCGCCGATCCCGGTCCGCCTGGTCACGTTCAACACCCACCACGGCGTGGGCGCCGACGCCCGCCACGACCTGCCGCGGCTGGCCACGCTGCTGGCCTCGCTCGACGCCGACGTGATCTGCCTGCAGGAGGTCGACCGCCACTTCGGGCCGCGCAGCGAGGACGTCGACCAGGCGCTGCTGCTGTCCCGGGCGCTGGACATGCAGCTCGCGTGGGGGCCGGCGATCGACGAGCAGCGACCGGGCGACCAGCCGCCCCGCCAGTACGGCAACGCCCTGCTGTCGCGGTTGCCGATCCTGATCAGCGACGTCCACCCCCTGCCCGGCAGCGGCGAGCCGCGCAGCGCGCTGCGGACCATGGTGGAGCTCGACGGCGGAGCGCTGTGGATCACCGCGACGCACCTCACCACGCGGTCGGCCGAGGAGCGGGCGGCGCAGGTGGCCGCGCTGGCCGGGCTGCACACCGACGCGATGGAGACCGGCGTCCTGGTCGGTGACTTCAACACCGCACCCGACGCCCCGGAGCTGGACGCGCTGCGGCAGCGGTTCACCGACGCCTGGCGACTGGCCCGCGCCCGCGACGACCAGGGCGCCGGGTGGCGGTTCTGGCAGGCCGACGCCGGTCACACCCATCCGGCGCGGTCGCCGCACCGCCGCATCGACCAGGTCTGGGTGTCGGCCGGGATCGCCGTCGCCGGGGCCCACGTGCTCGATGCCGAGGGCGCCTCGGACCACCTGCCGGTCGTCGTCGACCTGGAGGTCCGCTCCGGGGTCTAGGCATAGGAAGCTCTACCTACGATTCGGGCGCGGATCCGCAGGTAGAGCTTCCTATGCCCTTGGCACGCGCACCGGCGTTAGCCTCGCCGGGTGCGCGAGGTGTACCGGCGCTTCGCCGTGACCGAGGCCGCGATCTCGCCCCTGCACGCACACGTCGCCCGGGCCCTCGCCGGCTCCGACGCTGCGCTGCGTGCCCTCGGGGCGCTGCCGGCGCGCAGGCGGCACCCGGACCTGGTCCTCGCCGGGCTGCACGACCTCGCCCTCGCCGGACGCGCCCCCGCGCTCGCCGCCGCCTACGCCACCGGGGACGGCGACGCGGCTGCCGCGGCGGCGATCGACACGCTGCTGCGGAGGACCGAGGAGCTCGTGGCCCTGGCCGGGCGCCGGCGGCCGCGCACCGACGGCACCGGCGCCTGCACCGTCCTCCACCCGGCCGTCGCCGAGGCGGCGCACCGGGTGGGCACCGAGGCGGTCGGGCTGGTCGACGTCGACTGCGCGGCGGGGCTCCGGCTCGCCGTCGACCGCGTCGGCATCACCTACGGCGGCGGCCCACCGCTGGGCGACCCGGCGTCCCCCGTGCAGCTGTCCTGCTCGGTCGTCGGCGACCGGCCCGTCCCGGCCCGGCCCCTGCCCGAGGTCGTCGCCCGGATCGGCATCGACCCCGATCCGCTGGACGTGACCGACGCGGACGACGCCCGGTGGCTGCGCGCGTGCCTGCGACCGGACGACGCGGAGCGGCGCGCCCGGCTCGACGCGGAGCTGGCGCTGGCGGCGACGGCCCCACCGGAGCTGCTGCGGGGCGACGCCGTCGAGCTGCTGCCCGAGGCCGTCGCCCGGGTGCCCGCCGACGCCCTCCCCGTCGTCGTCACGGCGTGGGCGCTGTCGCGCCACCCGCCCGAGAGCCGCCTGCGCTTCCTGCACCGCCTCGACGAGGTGGCCGCGCGCCGGCCGGTCGCGTGGGTGTCGGCGGAGGGCGTCGGCGTCGCACCGGGGGTGCCGACGCTCGGCGACCGGCGCGCCTCCGGCCACAGCATCCTCGGTCTGGCGCTGCTCGACGGACCGTCGCTGCGGGTGGAGGCCGTCGGCCGCTGCTGGTCGAGGGGACGCCTGCTGGCCTGGCTGGCCGGGTCCCGGGCACTCGGGAGCCGCTAGGCCGTCTCGAGCTCCCGCAGCCGCTGGCTGATGACGCCGGTGATCCCGTCGCCGCGCATGCTCACGCCGTAGAGCGCGTCGGCGATCTCCATCGTCCGCTTCTGGTGCGTGATGATGATCAGCTGCGAGGTCGACCGCAGCTGCTCCACGAGCACGAGCAGCCGGCCCAGGTTAACGTCGTCCAGCGCCGCCTCGACCTCGTCGAGCACGTAGAACGGCGACGGCCGCGCGCGGAAGATCGCCACGAGCAGCGCGACCGCCGTCAGCGACCGCTCGCCACCCGACAGCAGCGACAGCCGCTTGACCTTCTTGCCCGGTGGCCGGGCCTCCACCTCGACGCCGGTGGTCAGCATGTTCTCCGGGTCGGTGAGCACCAGCCGGCCCGAGCCCCCCGGGAACAGGGTGGCGAAGACCTGCTCGAACTCCCGCGCCACGTCGGCGAAGGCGGCGGCGAAGACGTCGTGGATGCGGCCGTCGACCTCGCGGACGACGGTGAGCAGGTCCCGGCGGGTGGTCTTGAGGTCCTCCAGCTGCGTGGCGAGGAAGGTGTGCCGCTCCTCCAGCGCCGCGAACTCCTCCAGCGCCAGCGGGTTGACCTTGCCGAGCGTGGCGAGGTCGCGCTCGGCCCGGGCCACCCGCCGCTCCTGGACGGCGCGCTCGTAGGGCACCGGTTCGGGTGCCGGCTCCCCCGCCGCCTCCGCCTCGGCCACCTGCTGCGGCGACGGCGGCACCGGCGCGGCCGGCCCGTACTCGCCGAGCAGGGTGGGCAGGTCGACGCCGAACTCCTCGGCCGCCCGGGTCTCCAGCGTCTCGATGCGGTAGCGCTGCTCGGTCCGCGCCACCTCGTCGCGGTGCACCTCGTCGGTGAGCCGGTCGAGCTCCGCGGTGGCCGCGCGCACCCGGCTGCGGACCTCCAGCAGCTCCGCCTCGGCGCCGCTGCGCGAGGACGCCAGCGCGTCGCGCTCGGCCGCGGCGCGGGCCAGGGACCGCTCCAGCGCCGTGAGGGCGGCCTCGGCGTCGGTGCGCACGGCTGCGGCGACCGCCGCGCCGCGCTGCCGTGCCGCCCGTTCGGCCGCGGCCCGCTCGCGGGCGGCCCGCTCCTGCCGGGCCTGCCGGCGCAGGGACTCGGCCCGGCCCTGCAGGGCCCGCGCCCGCTCCTCGGCGGTGCGGACGGCGAGGCGCGCCTCCGTCTCGGCCTGCCGGGCACCGGCCACCTCGGCCCGCAGCCGGTCCCGGTCCTCGGTGGGCGGCTCCTCCTCGACGGGCGCCGCCTCCGCCGCGGCCAGCTGCTCCGCCAGCCGGGTCAGCGTCTCCAGCGCCTGCTCCAGCGCCTGCTCCGCGCGCACGCGGGCGGCCAGCGAGCGCTCGGCCTCCGATGCCGCCGACCGCGCCGCGGCACCCAGCTCGGCCAGCGCCGCCGCCTCCGCAGAGCGGGTGCGGTCGGCGGTCTGGCGGGCGGCGAGCGCCTCCTCGACGGCGGCGGACCGCGCCTGCGCCTCCAGCCTCGCGGCGGCCAGCTGCTCGGCGAGCTCGGCGGCCCGGGCCGACGCGGCGGTCAGCTCGTCGCCCGCCTCGTCGACGCGGGCCCGCAGCTCCAGGTTCGACGGCGCATCGGCCTGCCCGCCCAGCGCCCAGTCGGCGCCGAGGAGGTTCCCGGTCGCGGTGACCGCGCGCACCCGGGGGTGGGTGCGGACCAGCGCGACGGCGGCGTCCAGGTCGGCGACCAGCGCCACCCGCTCCAGTGCCCGGGCCAGCGCCGGGCGCAGCGACTCGGGGGCCTGCACGGCGTCCAGCGCCCACCGGGCCCCGGCCGGCAGCTCCGGCCAGCCGTCCCGCGGGACCGGTGGCAGGCCGCCGGTCACGAGCAGCCCGGCGCGGCCGCCGTCGGTGCGGGTGAGGTGGTCCAGCGCCGCGGCGGCCTCCGCCACCCCGGCGACGACGACGGCCTCGGCCATGCCGCCCAGGGCGGCCGCCACGGCCACCTCGTCGCCGGGGGCGACGGTGAGCTGCTCGGTGACCGGGCCGACGACACCGGGCAGGCCTGCGCCGAGCACCGCGGCGGCGCCGTCGGCGGGGGTGAGCCCGAGGGCGAGCGCGTCGCGGCGCGCCTGCCAGGACGCCCGGTCCCGCTCGGCGGCGCGCTCGGCCTCGGCCAGCTCGGTCACCCGGCGCGCCGCGGCGGCGTGCGCGGCGGCGGCGTCCTCGTGCGCGGCGACCAGGGCGAGGTCGGTGTCCTCCTGCTCGGCGACCTGACCCCGCCGGTCGGCCAGCCGGTCGGCGGCGGCCTCGGCGCGGTCGGTGGCCTCGCGGGCGGCGACGGTGAGCCGCTCGATCTCCGCCTCACCGGCGTGCACGCGGGAGCGCGCCGCGGCGACCTGACCGGAGAGCCGGGCCAGGCCCTCGCGGCGGTCGGCGAGCGCGCGGGCGGCGGCGACCCAGGCCTTCTCGGCGGCGGCCAGGGCCGCCTCCAGCTCGGCCCGGCCCGCCACCACGGCCGAGAGGCGCTCGCGCTCGGCGGCCAGGCCGGCCGCCAGCTCCGTCTCGGTGGCCGCGACCCGGTCGGCCTCGGCGTCCAGCTGGTCCGGGTCGCGCCCGGTCGCGGCAGAGGGGGCGGCGGCCGAGAGGTGCCGGTGCCGCTCGGCAGCCAGCTGGGCGACGCTGCGGAACCGCTCCCCCAGGGCCGAGAGCCGGTACCAGGTGTCGGAGGCCGCCTGCAGGCGAGGCGCGCTCGCCGCCAGGCCGCTCTCCAGCTCGGCCTCGCGCCGGGAGACGACGGAGAGCTCGCGCTCGACGACGGCCCGCCGCTCGCGGGCCGCGGTCTCGTCGGCCACGTCGCGGTCGAGGGCGTCGCGCAGCTGCACCAGGTCGTCGGCGAGCAGCCGGAGGCGCGCGTCGCGGAGGTCGGCCTGGACGCCGGCGGCGCGCCGGGCCACCTCGGCCTGGCGGCCCAGGGGCTTGAGCTGGCGGCGCAGCTCGGCGGTCAGGTCGGCCAGCCGGTCGAGGTTGGCCTGCATGCCGTCGAGCTTGCGGAGCGCCTTCTCCTTGCGCTTGCGGTGCTTCAGGACGCCGGCGGCCTCCTCGATGAAGGCGCGGCGGTCCTCCGGTCGGCCGGAGAGGACGGCGTCGAGCTGCCCCTGGCCGACGATGACGTGCATCTCGCGCCCGATGCCGGAGTCGCTGAGCAGCTCCTGGACGTCGAGCAGCCGCACCTTGTCGCCGTTGATCTCGTACTCGCTCTCACCGGAGCGGTACATGCGGCGGGTGATCGACACCTCGGTGTACTCGATCGGGAGAGCGCCGTCGGAGTTGTCGATCGTGAGCGTCACCTCGGCGCGGCCCAGCGCCGGCCGCCCCGCGGTTCCGGCGAAGATGACGTCCTCCATCTTGCCGCCGCGCAGGCTCTTGGCCCCCTGCTCGCCGAGAACCCAGGAGATGGCGTCCACGACGTTGGACTTGCCCGACCCGTTGGGGCCGACGACAGCGGTGATGCCGGGCTCCAGCCGCAGCGTGGTGGCGGACGCGAAGGACTTGAAGCCCTTGAGCGTCAGGCTGGAGAGGTGCACGGGACGTGGACTCTAGCCCGGTCGCCGCGCGGCCGGGTGCGGCGCGAGGCCGGTGGTGCGCCTGTGACGGATCAGTTCGCGAGCTGGGAGGTCCGAGCTACGCGAGCGCGGGCTCGGCGGTGTCGCCGGTCATCGACAGCAGCTCGTGCGCGATGGCGGCGTCCCGCTGGGCGCGCAGCTCGGCGAGCTCCTGCTCCAGCCGCTGCACCCGGGCCCGCAGGGCTGCGTTCTCCTCGACCACCCGGAGCTCCGCAGGGGTGACGACCGAACCGAACAGGGCCTTGGCCATGGCTGTGACGGCCTTTCGAGAGCGAGAGGGGATGACCGGCGCCCCGGTAGACGGTCGGCGCGGGCTGGATGTTCCCAGGGTGACACCACCATCGGCGCTGGTCAACGGCGACGGGGCAGGGCCCCGTGTCGGGGGGATGTCGGCTTCGTCACGCCGTGGTGAAGCCCGACAGCTCTTCCGGCGTCGCGAAGCGGACGTCGACGTCGGTGACCCGTCCCGGGGCATCCGGGCCGTCGAGGGCAGCGACCACGTCGCGCACGGCCTGCTCCGGCCCCTCGGCGATGACCTCGACCCGGCCGTCGGCTCGGTTGCGCGCGACCCCGGCGAGGCCTGCGTCGCGCGCCAGGCCGCGCACGAAGGCGCGGTAGCCGACGCCCTGGACGTGGCCGGAGACCAGCGCCTCGACCCGGACGGTCATGCTCGCCGCGCTCTCGGTCGGGGCTGGCAGGTGGGGCAGCTGTAGCTCGAGCGGTTCATGAAGGACTCCCGGCGGATCGGGGTGCCGCAGCGGGGGCACGGCCGGTCCTCCTGCCCGTAGACGGCCAGGAACCGGGAGAAGTAGCCGCTCTGCCCGTTGACGTCGACGTACAGGGAGTCGAACGAGGTGCCGCCCTGGGCGAGGGCCTCCCCGAGCACGTCCCGCACCCCGTCGAGGAGGTCGGCGACCTGCGCCCGGGTGAGCCGGTCGGTGGGCCGGGCGCCGTGCAGGCGGGCCCGCCACAGCGCCTCGTCGGCGTAGATGTTGCCCACCCCGCCGATGAGCGTCTGGTCGAGCAGGGCGCGCTTGACCTCCGTGCGGCGCCGGCGCAGCGCGGCGGTGAACGCGTCGACGTCGAAGGAGGGGTCGAGCGGGTCGATCGCGATGTGCGCCAGCCGCGACGGCACCCCGCCCTGCTCGGGCACGTCCTCCACCGCCAGCCCCCCGAAGGTGCGCTGGTCGACGAAGCGCAGCTCGCGCCCCCGGTCGGTGAAGGTGAAACGGGCCCGCAGGTGGGTCTCGTCGGGGGCAGACGGCTTCTCGACGAGCAGCTGGCCGCTCATGCCGAGATGCCCGACGAGCGCCTGCCCGGTCGGCGTCCCGTCGGCCTCGGCCAACGGCAGCCACAGGTACTTCCCCCGGCGGTGGGCGGCGGTGAGGGTGCGCCCGGTGATCGCCGCCACGAAGTGGTCGGCGCCCTCCAGGTGCCGGCGGACGGCCCGCGGATGGTGCACCTCGACGGTGGCCACGGTGCGCCCCGCCACCCACTGCTCCAGCCCCCGGCGCACGACCTCCACCTCGGGCAGCTCGGGCACGGGGCTACTCCTCCGAGAGCGAGCGCCAGGCGGCCTCGGCGGCCTCCTGCTCGGCGGCCTTCTTGGTGCGGCCCGCGCCGGTCCCCCGCACGATGCCGGCGAGCAGCACCTCGGCCCGGAACGTCTTGGCGTGGTCGGGACCGTCGTCGTCCACCTTGTAGACGGGCGCCCCGAGCCCCTGCGCCGCCCCGAGCTCCTGCAGGCTGGTCTTCCAGTCGAGGCCGGCGCCGCGAGTGGCCGCCTCGACCAGCAACGGGTCGAACAGCCGGTGCACGACGGCGGAGGCGGTGTCCAGCCCGCAGCCCAGGTGCACCGCGCCGATGAGCGCCTCCATCGCGTCGGCGAGGATCGAGTCCTTCTCGCGGCCGCCGGTGGTCTCCTCACCCCGGCCGAGCAGCAGGTGCGGGCCGAGCCCGCCGTCGCCCAGGCGCCGGGCGACCCGGGCCAGCGACGTCATGTTGACCACCGAGGCACGCAGCTTGGCCAGCTGCCCTTCGGGGAGGTCTGGCTGGCTGCGGTACAGCTCGTCGGTGACGACGAGCCCGAGCACCGAGTCGCCCAGGAACTCAAGGCGCTCGTTGGTCGGCAGGCCACCGTTCTCGTAGGCGAACGACCGGTGGGTCAGCGCGAGCGGCAGGAGGCCACCCGGCAGCGCGACGCCGAGCGCGTCGAACAGCCAGGTGGCGGCGCGCTCGGCGTGCTCCGCACCGCCCGGAGGCGCCGCGGGGACGCGACCGTCGACGGCATCCCCGTCAGGATGCCGAGCGGCGGCCGTCGTCCCCATGGCGGTGCGGGTGTGCGAGATCAGATCGACAGGACCTGGCGGCCGTCGTACTGCCCACAGGTCGGGCAGGCCTGGTGCGGGGGCTTGAGCTCGCCGCAGGCGCGGTTCGGGCACGGCGACAGGGTCGGCGCGCTGGCCTTCCACTGCGACCGGCGCATGCGGGTGTTGGCACGCGACATCTTCCGCTTCGGAACGGCCACGATCAGTTCTCCTCTGGGGTGGTGGATTCGCCGGGGGTGCCCGGCGAGGAAGCAGTGGTGCCGAACTTCGCCGCGAGGCCCGCCCAGCGGGCGTCGACGACCTCGTGGGCGTGATCGGCGGGGAGATCGTCCAGGCGCTGGCCGCAGTCGACGCACAAGCCGGAGCAGTCCTCGGTGCAGACCGGGGCCAGCGGGAGGCTCAGGACGACGACGTCGCGGGCGAGCGGCTCCAGGTCGAGGAAGTCGCCCTCGATCCGGCGCACCTCGTCCTCCTCGCTCGTCGCCTCCGTGGTGCTGCCCGCGTAGGCGTACAGCTCCTGGACGTCGAGGCGGAGGACGTCCTCGATCGGCTCCAGGCAGCGCGCGCAGGAGCCCGCGACCGGGACCGAGAACTCGCCGGTGACCAGCACGCCCTCCATGACCGACTCCAGACGCAGGTGCAGGTGGACGTCGGCGGCCTCGGGCACGCCGAGCAGCTCGACCCGCCAGTCACCGGGGGCCGGCGCGGTCCGATCCAGCTCCTGCATCGACCCCGCCCGCCGGCCCAGCTCCCGGAGGTCGACCTTCCAGGGGTTGGCGGCGGGACGCCGGTCCTCGTGAGGCACGGCGCCGGAGCGGTTCGGCGAAGCAGCAGGCATGTCGGTACTCGCGGTCGGGAGCGGGAGGGGTGGACGGCCGGGCGTGAAGCCGACGGCCGGACCAGGGATCGAGACTACCCGATCCCCGCCACCGACCGGGGCCAGGGACCGGAACGGCCGCCGTCCAGGGACCCGCCCCGAGCGTGCGAGGGGTGGGGAGGACGGTGGTCCTTCACCTACTCCCGGAGGGTGCTGCGAGCCTTGTCCACCGAGCGCAGCATCCGCTCCAGCGTCACCCCGAACTCGGCCAGCCTGCTGTCGACGTACTCGTCGACCTCCGCCCGCATCCGCGCGGCCTCGGCGTGCGACTGCTCGCCGAGCTCGTCGGCGCGGGTGACCGCGGAACGGTAGACCTCGGTCTCGGTGATGAGCCGCTCGTGCTCGGCGTGCGCCTCGGCGATGAGGGCGGCCCGGTGCTGCTGGCCCTCGGCGACCAGCGCCTCGGCCTCGGCCTCCGCCTCCAGCAGGATCTGCTCGGCGTCGGTCTGGGCCTGGGCCAGCAGCTCGTCGCGCTGCCGCCGGGCCGTGCCGACGATCTCGTCGCGCTGCCGCTTGGCCTGGGCGAGGAGCTGCTCGCTGTCCGCGCGGGTCCGGCCGGTGAGCCGCTCGGCCTCGGCCTGCGCCTGCTGCAGGATCTCGGTGCGCTGCTCGACGATCGCACCGGCGGCCTGCACGTCCTCGGGGAGCGACTCGCGCAGGTCGTCGAGCAGGTCGAGCACGTGGTCGCGCGGCACCATGCACGAGCTCGACATGGGCACGCTGCGGGCGTTCTCGATGACCGTGGTCAGCTCGTCCACGGTCTCGTAGAGGCGGTAGACGACCTCGGTGGTGTGGCCGCGCCCGGGCCGGGTCACGAGCGCCCCTCCCGGGCCCGCTCGCGCAGCCGGTCGTCGACGGCCTTGGGCACCAGCCGGGAGACGTCGCCGCCGAAGGTGGCGATCTGCTTGACCAGGCTGGAGGAGAGGTGGCCGACCTGCGGGGCCGTCGGCACGAACAGCGTCTCGACGGCAGCGAGCTCCCGGTTCATCTGCGCCATCTGCAGCTCGTACTCGAAGTCGCTCACCGCGCGCAGACCCTTGACGATGACCGGGATGTCGTGGCTGCGGCAGTAGTCGACCAGGAGGCCCTGGAAGCTGTCCACCCGCACGCTGGGCAGGTCGGCGACGGCCTCCCGGAGCAGCTCCATGCGCTCCTCGACCGAGAACAGCCCCGCCTTGCCGGGGTTGACCAGCACGGCCACGACCAGTTCGTCGTAGAGCCCGGCGGCCCGGTTGATGACGTCGACGTGCCCGTTGGTGACCGGGTCGAAGGAACCTGGGCAGACGGCACGCCTCACGGACGCCGACCGTACCGGAGCACGGCCTCGCCGTAGCGTCGCTCGCGCACACCTTCCAGGGGTGTCGGCCACTCCCACTCCCGTTCCCGGCTGGACCGCTCGACCACGACCACGCCTCCGGGGGCCAGCCACTCCCCCGCAACCAGGGCGCCGAGCACCTCGCGGACCTCCTCGGCCGGCGTGGCGTAGGGCGGGTCGGCGAGCACGACGTCGAAGGCCTGCGGGGCCGGGCCGGTGACGACGGTGCGGACCGAGCCCGCCACCACCCGCCCGCCGGGCAGGCCGACGGCGGCGAGGTTGGCCCGCAGCACGGGGAGCACCTTCGGGCCCGACTCGACGAACACCACGGCGGCCGCGCCGCGGGAGAGCGCCTCCAGGCCCAGCGCGCCGGAGCCGGCGTACAGGTCCAGCACCGCGGCCCCGTCGAGGTCGACCAGCGTGCCGAGGGAGTTGAACAGGGCGCCGCGGGCCTTGTCCCCGGTCGGGCGGACCCCCGCCGGCGGCACCTGCAGGCGCCGGCCCCCGGCGAGCCCGGCGATCAGCCTCGTCACTCCCGCCTCACGCCTTCTCCAGCCACTCGGCGCGCTCGTCGCTGGCGAGGGCTGCGACCTCGGCGGCGAGCCCGGGGTGGTCGGCCAGCCCCCGCTCGGTGGACAGCAGGGTGGTCGCCTCGGCCCGCGCCTCGGCGATGAGCTCCTCGTCCTCCAGGAGCGAGAGGAGCTTGATGCCCGACCGCCGGCCGGACTGGGCAGCGCCGAGGACGTCGCCCTCCCGCCGGGTCTCGAGGTCGAGCCGGGCCAGCTCGAAGCCGTCGGAGGTCGATGCGACCGCCGCCAGCCGCTGCCCGGTCGGCGACGCCGACGGCGCCTCGGTCACCAGCAGGCACAACCCGGCGTGCTGTCCCCGGGCCACCCGGCCGCGCAGCTGGTGCAGCTGGCTGACGCCGAACCGGTCGGCGTCCATCACCACCATGACGGTGGCGTTCGGCACGTCGACGCCGACCTCGACGACGGTGGTGGCCACGAGCACGTCGATCTCCCCTGCGGCGAAGTCGCGCATGACGCCGTCCTTCTCCTCGGGGGTCATCCGCCCGTGCAGGACGGCGAGGCGCAGCCCGGCCAGCGGGCCCGCGCGCAGGGCGTCGGCGACGTCGAGGACGGCCAGCGGGGGCCGGCGGTCGCTGCGGCCGTCCTCGTCGGGCGGTGCGCCGTCGGCGTCCTCGGGCTCCTCGTCGGCGCCGGCCTTGTCCTCCTCGACGTCCCCGATGCGGGGGCACACCACGTAGGCCTGCCGGCCCGCGGCGACCTCCTCGCGGAGCCGCTCCCACGCCCGGTCGAGCCAGCCGGGCTTCTCCACGACCGGGACGACGGAGCTGGCGACACCCCCGCGACCGCTGGGCAGCTGCCGGAGGGTGGAGGTCTCCAGGTCCCCGTAGACGGTCATCGCCACGGTTCGCGGGATCGGCGTGGCGGTCATGACGAGCACGTGCGGGGGCCGGCTCCCCTTGGCCCGGAGGGCGTCCCGCTGCTCCACGCCGAAGCGGTGCTGCTCGTCGACGACGACCAGCCCGAGGTCGGCGAACTCGACGCCCTCCTGCAGCAGGGCGTGGGTGCCGACGACGATGCCGGCCCGCCCTTCGGCGACCTCGGCGCGGGCCTCGCGGCGGGCGGCGGCCTTGAGCGAGCCGGTGAGCAGGGTGACGCGGGTGCCGGCGGGGTCGCCGTCGAGCTCGCCGGCGCGGCCCAGCGGCCCGAGCAGGGCGCGGATGCCACGGGCGTGCTGGGCGGCGAGCACCTCCGTCGGTGCGAGCAGCGCGGCCTGGCCGCCGGCGTCGACGACCTGGGCCATCGCCCGCAGGGCGACCACGGTCTTGCCCGACCCGACCTCCCCCTGCAGCAGCCGGTGCATGGGCTGGTCGCGGTCCAGCTCGGCGGCCAGCTCCTCGCCCACCTCCCGCTGCCCCTCGGTCAGCGCGAACGGGAGCGCCGCGTCGACGGCGTCGAGCAGGCCGCCGGGCCGGCGGGGCCGCGCGGTGCCCGGCTCCAGGGCGGCGGCCCGGCGGCGGGCGGCCAGCGTGAGCTGGAGGGTGAGCGCCTCGTCCCACTTCAGCCGGCGCTCGGCGCGCTCGACGTCCCGGCTGGTGGTGGGGCGGTGGATGTCGAGCAGGGCCGCGGGCAGGGACAGCAACCCGTGCCGGGTGCGGATCTCCTCGGGGAGCGGGTCGGTGACCAGGTCGGCGAGGTTGCCCGCGCCGCCGAGCAGCAACTTCACCGACTTCTGGATGACCCAGCTGGAGACGTCCTTGCTCGCCGGGTAGATCGGCACGAGCTCGCGCGCCCAGTCGTCGTCGTCATCGTCGCCGCTGAGCAGGTGCATGTCGGGGTGCGTGAACTGCAGCTTGCCCTGGTAGCTGCCGACCGTGCCGGCGAACATGCCCCAGACGCCGGGCGCCAGGCGGGCGTGCTTGTGGCTGAAGAAGACCAGCTTCATGGTGCTGGCGCCGTCGCCGACGGTGACCTCGGTGATCGTGCCGCGGCGCTGCCGCATGGGCCGGGTCCTCACGGTCTTCACCTGGGCGAGCACCGTCACCCGGTCGCCCGGCTGCAGGTCGTCCAGCCGGGCCATCTCCCCGCGCCGCGCGTAGCGGCGGGGGTAGTGCCGCAGCAGGTGGCGGACCGTGTGCAGGCCCAGCTGCTCGGCCATGCCGGTGGCGGTCTTCGGTCCCAGCACCCGCGCCAGCGGGGTCTCCAGGGTCACCGCCACGTCACTCGACCCCGATCTGCAGCGGGATCGAGCTGGGGCCCCCGCCGTAGCGGACCACCTCGACGGTGGGGTGCACCGTCGCGAGGTGGTGGCAGACCGAGTCGCCGAGCGCCTCGTCGGGGCCGACGACCAGGGTGGCCATCTCGCCGCCCGCCGAGAGCAGCCGGTCGAGCAGGTCGCAGGCGACGGCGGCGAGCTCCGCGCCGATCACGACGACGTCCCCCTCGGCGGAGCCGAGCACGTCGCCCGGCCGGCAGCGGCCGGCGGAGGTGAGCGCCTCCTGGTCGGCGACGGTGAGCTCGGCCCAGCGGGTGGCCGCCGCGGCCTCGGCCATGGTGATGACGTCGTCACCGAACCGCTGCTGCGGATCGGCGACCGCCACCGCGGCCAGGCCCTGCACCGGGGAGCGCGTGGGCACGACGCCGACCTCCCGCCCGGCCTCCCGCGCCCGGGTGGCCGCCCGGGCGGCGAGCGCGTGCAGGCCGGCGTCGTTCGGGAGCACCACCACCTCCTGGGCGGCGGCGGCGACGATCTCCTCGTACAGGTCGTCCTCGGTGACCCCACCGGCGTCGCAGACGACGACGCGGACGCCCTCGGCGCGGAAGAGCTCGGCCAGGCCGTCGCTGTGCACCGCCGCGACGGCCGCGCGCAGGCCGGGCACCGGCGCGGCCGGGGGCACCGGCGCCAGCGGGGTGACCGTGATGCGGTGCGGCCGGCCGGCCTCGATGCCCGCCTCGATGGCGGCACCGACGTCGGAGACGTGCACGTGGACGTTCCACTCGCGGCCGGTCGGCGTGTCCACGCCGACGACGACGAGGCTGTCGCCGAGCTCGGCGAGGCGCTCGTGCAGCCGGGCGACCGCCGTCTCGTCGGCGTCGGCGAGGAGGTACTGCACCTCGCTGCCCGGACCGGGCGGCGGCTGGTGCGGGGCGTGCTCGACGCCGTGCCGGTGGGGCCGGCGCCCGTCGCGGCGGGCCAGCGCCGGGCGGACCGGCTGCACGCCGGTGACGGTGCGCACGAGGGCGTCCAGGACGATCGACAGACCGGCTCCCCCGGCGTCGACGACGCCCGCCTCGCGCAGCGCGGCGAGCTGGCCGGGGGTCCCCTCCAGGGCGCGCCGCGCACCGTCGGCCGCGGCCAGGACGACGTCCGCCAGCGCCGCGCGCCCCTCGTCGACGGCCGCCACGGCCGCCTCCCCGGCGGCCCGGGCCACGGTGAGGAAGGTGCCCTCCTCGGGGTCGGCGACGGCCGTGTAGGCGCTCTCGGCGGCCTTGTGCAGCGCGGCGGCGAAGGCCGGGCCGTCGGCCGGTGGCTCGCCGGCGAGCTGGTCGGCCAGCCCACGCAGCAGCTGGGCGAGGATGGTGCCGGAGTTGCCGCGGGCGGACAGGACCGCGCCACGGGCCACGACCGCCCAGCCGGACTCCCCCGGGGTCGCCGCGTCCAGCGCCGCGCGGGCACCCTCGGCGGTGTGCAGGAGGTTCGTGCCGGTGTCCCCGTCGGGCACGGGGAAGACGTTGAGGTCGTCGAGCCGCCCCCGGGAGTCGGACAGCGCCTCGACCGCGGCCCGGCACCACTGACCGACCGCGGCGTCGTCCAGCGCCGTCAGCACGGGAGCAGGCTACCCACCGGTGCCGACACGGCCCGGCCTCGTGCGCGGCGGGCCCCCGTCCGGAGGGTGCCGCGACATCACCTCCGCGGAGCGGTTAGACTGCTGGACGGTCTTGATGCGGGTGCTGCCTTGCCCCGCCGTCTGTGAACGATTCTTTCTGGGAGTGATCCACCGTGGCTGCCGTGTGCGATGTGTGTGGCAAGGGCCCCGGTTTCGGTATGTCGGTGTCGCACTCGCACCGCCGCACGCCGCGCCGTTGGAACCCGAACATCCAGTCCGTGCGGGCGCTGATCGCCCCCGGCAACCGTCGCCGGATCAACGCGTGCACCTCGTGCATCCGCGCCGGCAAGGTCGCCCGCGCCTGACGCCGGGCCCCCGCGGGGGCTCGTGAACCACCACCGAGGAGCCCCGGAGGTCGTCGACCTCCGGGGCTCCTCGCGTGCGCCTCAGCGCCCGATGCCGCGTCCCCGCGCCGCGGTCACCACCAGATCCACGACGGTGCCAAGCGGGAGCTCGGTGCTGTCCACGACCAGGTGGTAGTGGCCGGCCGCGGCCGGGTCGCAGCGGTAGAAGTGCCGCACGTACGCCTCCCGCGCCCGGTCGTTCCCGGCCATCTCGCGCGCCACCTCCTCGCGGGGCCGCCCCGACCGCGCGACCGCCGCGGCCAGCCGCCGGTCCCGCGGCCCGTCGAGCCGGACGTGCAGCGCGTCGGTCCGGTCCCGCAGCACCATCGCCGCGGCGCGGCCGAGCACCACCCCGCCGCCACCCGCCGCGATCTCGGCGAGCACCCGCTCGGTCTGCTCCCGGTAGGCCCGCGCGTCGGGCAGCGGCGCCCCGGGCACGACCCCGCCCACCGGGTCGGGCATCGTCCCCAGCGAGGCGACCAACCGCCAGAGCCCGCGCACGACCGTCTCGTCGTTGGCCTCGGCCTCCTCCACCGGCACCCCCAGCCGTCCGGCCACCTGGGCGGGGATCGCCCGGTCGTGGAACGGCAGGCCCAGCTGCGCGGCCACGGCAGGCCCGACCTCCGCTCCCGCGGCGCCGTAGGGCGCCGAGATGGTCACGATGCCCACGTCGCCTCCTCCCCGCTCCCGGGGAGCGGCAGGTCCTTGCCGAGGAACACGGCCTCCGGCGAGCAGGCGTAGACCCCGTACCCCTGGACGGGGTCGTAGCCCAGCTCCCGGTACAGCGCGACCGCCTCCGGCTGCCGCTGGCCCGTGTTGAGCACCACCGACCGGTGGCCGGCTCGGGCGGCGGTGGCCTCCAGCTCCGCCATGAGCACCTGCGCGAGCCCGCGGCGGCGGAACGCGGGCGCCACGTAGACCCGCTTGATCTCCACACCGCCCGGCGGGTAGACGCGCCACGCTCCGCACCCCGCCGCCGCGCCGTTCATCTCGGCCACGAGGAAGAGCCCGGCCGGCGGCAGGAACTCGGCGGGGTCGACGACGGCCTCGTCCCGGCCGCCGTACCGGCGCACGTACTCCTGCTGGACGGCCTCGACCAGCTCCTGCGCCACGGGGTCGTCGTAGGGCACCGGCCGCAGCCGGGCCACCGATCCGTCCCGCAGCACCCGCTCAGCCGAAGTGGACATGCCCCGCCCGCTCCGCTCCCAGGGCCGCCAGCACGTCCGCGGCGGCCACCCCGTCCACCCGCACCCCCGGCCGTGGCTTGCCCGGGCGCACGACGCCGATCGCCGTCCACCCCGGCGGGAGCGCCACCTTCCGCGGGAACGTGGCCACCAGCGCGTGGTCCTCCCCACCGGTGAGCACCCAAACCAGCGGGTCCACGCCCAGCGCCGACCCCACCTGCTGCAGCGGCCCCACGGGCTCCAGGCACGCCTCCGCGAGGGCGCCGCGGTCCAGGTCCATGACGACGCCGCTCGCCTCGGCCAGGTGCCCGGCGTCGGCCAGCAGCCCGTCGCTCACGTCGCACATCGCGGTGGCACCGGCGTCGGCCGCCACCGGACCCGACACGTACGGCGGGGTCGGGCGGCGGTGCGCGTGCACGACGGCCAGCGGGCTGGTGAACCCCCGGCGCAGCACCGCGAGGCCGGCCGCCGACCACCCCAGCCGCCCGGCCAGCGCCACCACGTCGCCGGGACGGGCGCCCGAGCGCAGCACCGGCGCCCGTCCCCCGAGGTCGCCCAGCGCGGTCACCGACACGACGATGCCGGCGCTGTCGGGGGCGGACGCCACCGTGTCCCCGCCGACGACGGCTGCCCCCGAGCCCGCGCACTCCTCCGCCAGGCCGGTGGCGAGCCCCTCCAGCCAGCTGGTGGGGGTGTCCGGCGGGCAGGCCAGCCCGACCACCAGCGCCGTCGTCCGGGCGCCCATCGCGGCGACGTCGGCCAGGTTGGCCGCGGCCGCTTTGTGCCCGACGTCCTCCGCCGAGGACCAGTCCCGCCGGAAGTGCCGGCCCTCCACGAGGACGTCGGTTGTCACCACGACGCGCTGGTCGGGCGTGCGCAGCACCGCGGCGTCGTCGCCGGGGCCGACGTCGGCCGCCGGGGCGGTGCCGGACCGGGCCAGCACGCGGGAGATCACGCCGAACTCCCCGACGACCCGCACGGTGTCGGCCGGATCACCGCGCGGGACCAGGGGACGGGGTCGGCTCATCGATGCTCTCCAGTCACTGCGGTAGGTTGCCGACGAGTCCGCCAGCCGGCGGGGACGACGTCTCGGCACTGTTGCCGGAGGAAGGATCTCCCGTGGTCCACGCCTACATCCTCATCCAGACCGAAGTCGGCAAGGCCGCCCAGGTCGCCTCGACGATCAGCGAGATCAGCGGCGTCACGAAGGCCGAGGACGTCACCGGCCCGTACGACGTCATCGTGCGCGCCGAGGCGGACACCGTCGACGAGCTCGGTCGGCTGGTGGTCGCCCGGGTGCAGTCGGTCGACGGGATCACCCGGACGCTGACCTGCCCGGTCGTCAACATCTGAGCGCTCGCCCCGTGGACCCGCTGCGCCGGGCCGCGATCCTGATCACGGCGATCACGCTGCCGGTGGTGATCGCGCTCGTCGTGCTGGTCAACGTGCGCGGCGAGGAGCCGGCCTCCGCACCGGAGGGCCCGGCCCAGATCGAGGGCGCCGCCCCGGTCCGTCCCGAGGACCTCCCGGTGCTCGAGGTGGACACACCGGAGATCACCCCCGAGGCCGAGGCGCACTGCCCCGCGCTGATGGAGAACCTGCCGCTGGAGCTGGCCGGGGAGCCGTCGCGCCGGGTGCGGTCCGAGAGCCCCTTCGTCTACGCCTGGGGCGAACCGGCTGCAGTGCTCACCTGCGGCGTCCAGCGGCCGGAGGGGTGGACCGTCGGCGCGTCGGCCATCCAGATCAACGGTGTCCAGTGGCACGTCGACACCAGCGACCCCGACGCCACGGTCTGGACGGCGGTGGACCGCCCGGTCTACGTCGAGATGCGGCTGCCCGCCGGCGTCGACAGCGCACCGGTCACGGCGCTGACCGTGCCGCTGGCCGAGGCGCTCCCCTACCAGGAGCCGACACCCGGCCCCTGAGCCCGCAGGAGCGCTCACCCGGGCGGCAGCAGGTCCAGCTGCGTCTCCAGCACGGCGCCGACCTCCCGCACCGCATCGGGGACCGATCCGGCCACGGCGGTCACCGACACGCTGAAGACGCCGTGCCAGCACCACGCGAAGGCCGCCGGGTCGACCAACCCCGCCGCCGGCACGGGCGCGTCCACGGTGAGCAGCCGGCAGTTGGCGGGCAGCTCGGGTGGGTCGACGCTGAGGACGCCCCCGTACAGCTCGGCGTCGTTGCGCGCCAGGTTCTCGGCGTAGGCCCGGGCACCGGCCCGCTGCTCGAACTGGTCGACGAACACGCCGGTCATCGGGCCGGACTCCCGGCCCCAGAAGCGCTCCCACCCGTACCGGTAGCCGTAGCTCTCCAGCACCGCGAGCTCGCGCTCCGGGTCGGGCGCGTAACCGGCGACGTCCTCCAGCCGCTTGGGTCCGGCCGGTGGCTCCAGCTCCTCGTCGCGCAGGCGCGGCAGCCCCGAGGGCACCTCCCGGACGATGAGCTCCTCGAGCTCCGCCGGGGAGGACGGCCGGTCCGACGGCGGCCCGGCGGTGGCGACGCCGTCGACCGTGCGCCCGCACCCGCTCAGCAGCGCGGCGGCGACCACGACCACGGGGACGACCCCGGACCGGGTGGCGGCCGCGTTCCGCGGAGCCGGCCGCCCCGCGGTCACCGGCCCGGCCGCGCACCGCCGGCGAGCGCCCCGCTCACCAGGCGGTCCACCAGGTCGGCGAAGTCCACGCCGGTGGCCGCCCACATGCGGGCGAACATCGAGATCGGGGTGAACCCCGGCATCGTGTTGACCTCGTTGATCACCAGGCGGTCCGCGCCGTCGGGGCCGGTGCCGAGGAAGAAGTCGACCCGGGCCAGCCCGCGGCAGTCCAGGGCGAGGTAGGCGCGGCGCGCGGCGGCCTGCACCGCGGCGAGCTGCTCCGGGGTGAGGTCGGCCGGGATGTCGAACTCCGCGGCGTCGTCGAGGTACTTGGCCGCGAAGTCGTACCAGTCGACGCCCGGCCGCAGCCGGATCTCGGCGGGCAGGCTCGCCTCGGGCAGCCCCGATCCGCGGGCGGCGAGGACGCCGCACTCGATCTCCCGACCGGGGACGGCCGCCTCCACGATCACCTTCGGGTCCACCGCGGCGGCCGCCGCGACGGCCGCCGGGAACTGCGCCCAGTCGGTGACCTTGCTGATGCCGATGCTGGACCCGGCACGGGCCGGCTTCACGAAGACCGGCAGGCCGAGGCGCTCCCGCCCGGCCTCGTCGAGCACCGCCGGGTCGGCGCAGACCGCGCCGTGCTCGTCGCGCAGGACGACGTGTTCGCCCTGCGGCAGGCCGGCCGCGGCCAGGAGCTTCTTGGTGAACTCCTTGTCCATGGAGGCGGCGCTGGCGAACACCCCCGAGCCCACGTAGGGCAGCCCGGTCATCTCCAGCAGCCCCTGGACCGTGCCGTCCTCGCCGAAGGCGCCGTGCAGGACCGGGAAGACGACGTCGACCTCGGTGAGCGCCCGGCCGACCGCCGCACCGGGCTCCAGGACGGCCAGCCCGCGCGCCTCCGGGTCACCGACCAGCGAGACCGCCGTGCCGCCGGTGACCTCGGGCAGCGCGCCGTCGGTGAGGGCGAGCTGCTGGCCGGCGTCGGGGAGCACCCAGCGCCCGTCCTTGGCGATGCCGACGGGGACGACCTCGTAGCGGTCCGGGTCGAGCGCGGCCATCACGCTGCCGGCGGAGATGCAGGAGATGGCGTGCTCCTCGCTGCGCCCCCCGAAGACGACGGCCACACGCACCTTGCCCTGCTGTCCGCTCATTGCCGCGACCCTAACCGAGGCCGCGTTCCGGGCCCCGCCGCGTCGTCGGTGCACGGCTCGGCCCGCCGGGTCGAGCGTGGTGTGGCAGCCTCGTCGCCGTGCACGACGACCCAGCCCACCAGACCGCACCCGGGGCGGTGCGCACCAGCGACGGGACCGGGCACTCCCGGCGCCTGCGCCTGGCCGGCGCGGCGGTGCACCTGTACACCGCCAGCGGCTCGGTGCTCGGGCTGCTCATCGTCCTGGCCGCCTTCGACGGCGCCGTGGAGACCGCCCTGTGGCTGATCCTCGCGACGCTGTTCATCGACGGCACGGACGGGATGCTGGCCCGGCGCACCCGGGTCAAGCAGACGATCCCCTGGTTCGACGGCGCCCGGATGGACGACATCGTCGACTACCTGACGTACGTCTTCGCACCCGTCGTGCTGCTCTGGACGACCGACCGGCTGCCCGGCGGCGCCCTCGGCTGGGTCCTGGCCGCGCTACCGCTGCTCGCCTCCTGCTACCAGTTCTGCCGGACCGACGCGAAGACCGAGGACCACTACTTCCTCGGCTTCCCCAGCTACTGGAACGTGGTCGCGTTCTACGCGATCATCCTGGACGTCGGCACCACCGGTGTCGGCATCGCGCTCGCGGTCCTGACGGTGCTGGTCTTCGTGCCGGTCAAGTACGTCTACCCGTCCCGCACCAAGCTGCTCCGGGGGCTGAACCTGGGGCTGGCGACGGTCTGGCTGGTCGCCTCCGCGGTGCTGGTCGTCCAGTACCCCGACCCGCACCCGCTGGTGGTCGCGCTGAGCATGGCCTACCTCGCCTACTACTTCGGCGTCAGCATCTGGCTCACCGTCGCGGGCAACCGCCGCCGGTCGTCGTCAGCCGAGGGCGTCGAGCGCGTGGGATAGGTCGGCGACCAGGTCGGCGGGGTCCTCGATCCCGCAGGACAGCCGCACGAAGCCCGCGGGCACCGCGTCCCCGCCCCACTGCGCGCGCCGGTCGATCGTGCTGTGGACGCCGCCGAAGCTCGTCGCCGCGGCCCACAGCCGGCTCTCCGCCAGCAGCCGGGCGACCGCGGTCTCGTCGGCCAGCTCCGCGGACACCACGCCGTTCGGGCGCAGCATCTGGCGCGCGGCCAGCGCGAACGACGGGTCACCCTCGCGCCACGGCCAGCGCAGGTTCGTGACGGCCGGGTGCCCCGCCAGCAGCTCGGCGACCGCCGCCGCGTTCGCCGCCTGACGGGCCAGCCGGAGGTCCAGGGTGCTCATCGACCGGTGCCCGAGCCAGGCCTCGAACGGCCCCGGCGTGCTGCCGGTGCGGTCGCGGAAGCCCTTCACGGCCGCGTACAGCTCCTCGTCGGTCACGGTCACGTGCCCGAGCAGCACGTCGCTGTGGCCGGTGAGCGCCTTGGTGTCGCTGCCCACGGTGAGGTCGGCCCCCAGCGCCAGGGGACGCTGACCCAGCGGGGTGGCGGTGGTGTTGTCGACCGCGACCAGCGCGCCCGCGGCGTGGGCGGCCGCGGCCACGGCGGCGATGTCGCAGACGTCCAGCTGCGGGTTGCTCGGCGTCTCCAGCAGCACCATCCGGGCGCCCGCGAGCCCCCCGTCGGCGGCGACGCGCCCGATCTCCGGCGTGGGCACGTACTGCACCTCGATGCCGAAGCGGGCGAGCTCCTCGGCGGCCAGCAGGCGGGTCGTGTAGTACCCGTCCGACGGCAGCACGACGCGGTCACCGCTGCGGGTGGGGGCCAGCACGGCGGCGGTCAGCGCCGCCATCCCGGTGGCGAAGGACAGGCAGCGCCCGCCGTCGAGCTCCCCGACGGCGGACTCGAAGTGCCGGAGCGTCGGGTGCTCGGTCCGCGCGTAGGCGTCGGCCCCGCCCGCACGCGGGGGCTGGTCACCGAGGTGGAAGGGGGCGGCGAACACCGGCGAGGGCCGCATCGGCTCGCCCGGCGCCGCGGGTCCCTCCCCCGCGCGTACCGACCTGGTCCCGTCGCCCCATCCGCTGTCCACGTCCGCAGACTCCATCACTCCGGCTTCGCCTCGCGCGACATGATCTCGCGCACCATCCGGCCGGGCGCCTCGCCCTCGTGGCACACGCGGACGACCGCCTCGGTGATCGGCACGTCGATGCCGTGCGCCCGCGCGAGGTCGAGCACCGACCGGCAGCTCTTCACGCCCTCCGCCGTCTGCCGGGTGCTCTGCTGGACCTCATCCACGGTCATGCCGCGGCCGAGCTTCTCGCCGAAGGTGCGGTTGCGCGACAGCGGCGAGCTGCAGGTGGCCACCAGGTCCCCCAGCCCCGCCAGCCCCGCGAAGGTGGTCAGCTCGGCGCCCAGCGCGATGCCCAGCCGGGCGGTCTCGGCCAGCCCGCGGGTGATGAGCGAGGCGCGGGTGTTGTCCCCGAAGCCGAGCCCCTCGGCGATACCGCAGGCCAGGGCGATGACGTTCTTCACCGCTCCGCCCAGCTCGCAGCCGACGACGTCGGGGTTGGTGTAGGGGCGGAAGTACCGGGTGTGGCACGCCGCCTGGAGCACCGCGGCGCGGTCGGGGTCCGAGCACGCGATCACCGTGGCGGCCGGCTGCTCCTCGGCGATCTCCCGGGCCAGGTTCGGGCCCGACAACGCCGCGACGTGCGCAGCCGGGGAGCCGGTGATCTCGCAGATCACCTCGCTCATCCGCATGGTCGTGCCCAGCTCGATGCCCTTCATGAGCGAGAGCAGCGTGGCGTCCGGCGGCAGCAGCTCCCGCCAGGCCGTGAGGTTGCCGCGCAGCGACTGCGAGGGGACCGCGAGCACGACGACGTCGGCGTCGTCCAGTGCCTCGGCCGGGTCGACGGTCGCCCGCAGCCGGTCGGGCAGGCGCACACCCGGCAGGTAGTCGGGGTTCTCCCGCGTGTCGGTGATGGCATCGACGAGCTCCGGCCGCCGCGCGTGGAGCCGGACGTCGCAGCCGGCGTCGGCGAGCACCTTGGCGAACGTCGTGCCCCAGGAACCGGCGCCCAGGACCGCCGCCCGGGTCACGCGGCGCTCCCGGGCAGGTCGCCGTGCCGCTCCCGGCGGGGAGCGGGGTGGACCACGCGCGGCGCGGGCTCCCCGCGCAGCTCAGCCAGCTGGTCGCGGACCCGGGACATCATCTGCTCCGTCGTCTCCCGCAGCAGCGCGGGCTCCAGGGGGCGGCCGGCGCGCACCTCGGCCCGCGCCGCGGAGAGGTCGATCGGCTCGCCCACGAGGTAGTGGGTGGGCGTGCGGAGCCGCAGGTGCAGCTTCTTGGTGTGGTAGTCGTGCACCCGCTGCGGCCCCCACTGGGCGACCGGGACGACCACGGCGTCGGTGGTGAGCGCCAGATGGGCCGCCCCCGTGCGCGCCTGCATGGGCCACCAGTCGGGGTCCCGGGTCACCGAGCCCTCCGGGTACACCACCACGATGTTGCCCGCATGCAGATCGGCCTCCGCCGCCGCGAGCGCGCCGCGGGCGGCGCTGGAGAACCGGGCGACGGGGATCTGGCCGGCCGCCCGCAGGATCGTGCCGGCCAGCCCCCTGAAGACCGCCTCCTTGGCCAGGAAGTGCGGGATCCGACCGCGGTCGAACACCAGGCGGGCGCAGGCCAGCGGGTCCAGCACCGACACGTGGTTGACCACCAGGAGCACCGGCCCGGTGACCGGGATGCGCTCGGCGTGGTGGTAGCGCAGCCGGAAGATCAGGGCGGACACCGGGTAGATCACCACGATGCACAGCCACAGCGGGAAGGAGATGCGCCCCCGGGTGCGCCACTTGGCAGCGCGGCGGGCACCGGGTGCGCGCACCGGTCCGCCCGCGCTCGTCCCGCGCGGGGACGTCTCGTCCGACACCGGCTCCCCTCCCTGTCCTGCGAGCCAGCCCATGATCGACCCGTGCGGCCGCCGGGGGAGCACCGGGTCCCGGCCGACGGGGTCCCGGGTCACCGTGTGCTGACATTGTCGTCGTGTCCAGGTGGTCGGTCGTGGTCCCGGCGAAGCGCCTCGCCGCCGCCAAGACCCGGCTGCGGCCGCTCACCGGCGTCCCCGGCGGCGACCACGGCGCCCTGGTCCTCGCCCTGCTGGCCGACACCGTGGCCGCGGCGCTGGCCTGCGAGCGGGTCGGGTCGGTGGTGGTCGTCACCGACGAGCCGGTGGCCGCCGACCTGGTGCGCGGGCTGGGCGCCCGCGCGGTGCCCGACGAACCGGACGGCGGCCTGAACCCCGCGCTCGAGCACGGCGCCGGGAGCGCTCCCGGGGACGCCGTCGCCGCGCTCTCCTCCGACCTGCCCGCCCTCCGCCCGGTGGAGCTGGCGGCGGCGCTGGCGGAGGCGGAGGCGGCGCCCCGCTGCTTCGTGGCCGATGCCCAGGGAACGGGCACCACCCTGCTGACCGCCGTCGGCACGCCGTTGCGCCCGCGGTTCGGCCGCGGCTCCGCCGCAGCCCACCAGGCCGGCGGCGCGGTTCGGCTCACCGGCGCCTGGCCCGGCCTGCGCCGCGACGTCGACGTCCCCGCGGACCTCCGGGCAGCGCTGGCGCTGGGGGCCGGACCACGCACGTCCGCGCTGGTGCGGGGGTCGTCCTCGCTCGCCATCCGGGTCCGTACGGCACGATGAGGGAGTGGCAACAGAGAGCGCTCCCCGGACCGATGCCCTCCCCGTCGACCGCTACCTGAACCGAGAACTGTCCTGGCTGGACTTCAACGCCCGCGTGCTGGAGCTCGCCGAGGACGACTCGCTGCCGCTGCTGGAGCGGGTGAAGTTCCTCGCGATCTTCGCCAGCAACCTGGACGAGTTCTACATGGTGCGCATCGCCGGTCTGAAGCGCCGGCAGAGCACCGGTCTCACCGTCCGCTCGCCCGACGGGCTGACCATCCGCGAGCAGCTGGAGCGGGTGACCGCCCGCACGCAGGAGCTGGTGCAGCGGCACTCCGACGTCTTCAACAAGGACGTGCTGCCCCGCCTCGAGGAGGCCGGCATCCGGATCGTCCACTGGGACGACCTGGACGAGGACGCGATGCGCCGGCTCCGGGACTACTTCCGCGACCAGGTGTTCCCGGTGCTGACCCCGCTGGCCGTCGACCCCGCGCACCCGTTCCCGTACATCAGCGGCCTGTCGCTGAACCTCGCGGTGTCGGTGCACGACCCGGACACCAACGCCCCCCGCTTCGCGCGGCTCAAGGTGCCCAACAACGTGCCGCGCTTCGTGTCGGTCACCTCGCAGGACGACACCGTCATCTTCCTGCCCCTCGAGGACCTGATCGCCGCCCACCTGCCCCAGCTCTTCCCGGGGCTCGACGTGCTCGACCACCACTTCTTCCGCGTCACCCGCAACGCCGACGTGGAGGTCGAGGAGGACCGCGACGAGGACCTGCTGCAGGCGCTGGAGCGGGAGCTCGCCCGGCGCCGGTTCGGCCCCGCGGTCCGCCTCGAGGTCGCCGAGCCGATGGACCCCCGGATCCTCGAGGTGCTCGTCTCCGAGCTCGAGGTCTCCCCGGACGACGTCGTGCACGTGCCGGGGCTGCTCGACCTGGCCTCGCTCACGGCGCTCTACGACCTGGACCGGCCGGAGCTCAAGGACGAGCCGTTCGTCCCGACCACCCACCCGCGGCTGAGCGAGGGCGAGACGCCGAAGAGCGTCTTCGCGACCCTGCGCGAGGGCGACGTCCTGGTGCACCACCCCTACCACTCGTTCGCCACCAGCGTGCAGCGGTTCATCGAGCAGGCGGCCGCCGACCCGAACGTGCTGGCGATCAAGCAGACGCTCTACCGGACCTCGGGCGACTCCCCCATCGTCAACGCGCTGATCGAGGCGGCGGAGGCCGGCAAGCAGGTCGTGGTCCTGGTGGAGATCAAGGCCCGGTTCGACGAGGAGGCCAACATCAGCTGGGCGCGCTCGCTGGAGCGGGCCGGCTGCCACGTCGTGTACGGACTGGTCGGGCTGAAGACGCACTGCAAGACGGCGCTGGTCGTGCGCCGCGAGCAGGGCGTGATCCGCCGCTACTGCCACATCGGCACCGGCAACTACAACCCGAAGACGGCGCGGATCTACGAGGACCTGGGCATCCTCACCGCCGACCCGCGGGTGGGCGCGGACCTCACCGACCTGTTCAACGTCCTCACCGGCTACTCGCGGCAGACGAACTACCGCACGCTCATGGTGGCGCCGCACAGCATCCGCAACGGGCTCATCGAGAAGATCCGCCGCGAGGCGCGGAACGCGCGCGAGGGACGCCCCTCGGGCATCCGCATCAAGGCGAACTCCATCGTCGACGAGCGCCTCATCGACGCCCTCTACGAGGCCTCGCAGGCCGGTGTGCCGGTGGAGCTGTTCGTCCGCGGGATCTGCGCGCTGCGACCGGGCGTGGCCGGGATGTCGGAGACGATCCGGGTGCGCTCGATCGTCGGCCGGTTCCTCGAGCACTCCCGGGTGATCTCCTTCCTCAACGGCGGGGACCCGGAGTGGTGGATCGGCAGCGCAGACCTCATGCACCGCAACCTCGACCGCAGGGTCGAGGTGCTGCTGCGGGTCTGCGACGAGGCGGCCCGCAGGCAGCTGGAGGAGACCCTGCGCCCGGCCATGGAGCCGGGGGTGCGGTGCTGGGAGCTGCGCAGCGACGGGCAGTGGGACCGGCTGGACGGGCGGGACTACCAGGCAGAGCTGATGCACCGGATCCATGAGCTCGCCGGCTGAGCGGGGACCGATCGCGGCCGCCGGCGGCGTCGTGTGGCGCCCGGCCGGGGACGACGGCATCGAGATCGCCGTGGTCCACCGGCCCCGCTACGACGACTGGTCGCTGCCGAAGGGGAAGCTCGACGCCGGTGAGCACGCCCTGGCCGCCGCGTGCCGCGAGGTGGTCGAGGAGACCGGGCTGCGCATCGTCGCCGGACGCCGGGGCCCGACGACCCAGTACGCGGTCGACGGCGTGCCCAAGCACGTCGACTACTGGCTGATGCGGTGCGTGGGGGGCTCCTTCGGCGCCAACGACGAGGTGGACGAGCTGCGCTGGCTCGCCCCCGACGACGCCGCCGCGCTCGTCACCCACGAGCACGACCGGCTGGTGATCGCCGACGCCGCCCGCACCGACGTGCCGCGCGAGGTGGGCCTGCTGCTGGTGCGGCACGGCCGCGCCGGCAGCAAGCAGGAGTTCGGCGGCCCGGACGAGCTGCGGCCGCTGGATGACAAGGGCCGGCGGCAGGCCGAGCAGCTGGCCGACGCCCTGACGTGGTTCGCCCCGGACGAGGTGTTCAGCACCCCGAAGGTGCGCTGCACGCAGACGGTGGAGCCGCTGGCCGAGCGACTGGCCGTGGACGTGCGGCCGTCACCCCGGATGGGCGAGGAGTCCTTCGCCGACGACCCGCAGGCGGGGATGGCGCTCGTGGCGGAGCTGCTGGAGCGCCCCGGGGCGACGGTGCTGTGCAGCCAGGGCGGGGTGATCCCCTCGGTGCTGCAGACGCTCGGGGTGCACGGCCACGGTGTCCGCGGCCTGCTCCCGCCGGCCGCCAAGGGCAGCGTCTGGGCCCTCGGCGGCCGGCCGGGCGCGCTGGTCGCGGACTACTACCGCGACTTCGAGCCCGACCCGGACGCCCCGCTGCCTCAGCGCGCGGGCAGCGCCGCCGGGAGCCAGGCCGGGCGCGCCGCCTCGTAGGCCTCGATGTCGTCGAGGTGCCGCTCGGTGAGGCCGACGTCGTCGAGCCCCTCCAGCAGCCGCCACCGGGTGTAGTCGTCGATCTCGAACGGCACCGCCACGTCGCCGTACGTCACCTGCTTCGCGCGCAGGTCGACCGTCACCGGTGTCGCCGGGTCCGCCTCGACCGCGGTCCACAGCGCCTCGACCTCGGCCTGCGGCAGCACGACGGTGAGCAGCCCCGACTTGGTCGAGTTGTTGCGGAAGATGTCGGCGAATCGGGAGCTGATGACGACGCGGAACCCACCGTCGAGCAGCGCCCAGTTGGCGTGCTCGCGGGAGGAGCCGGTGCCGAAGTCGGGGCCGGCCACCAGGATCGAGGCGTCGGCGTACTCGGGCTTGTTGAGCACGAAGTCCGGCTCGTTGGTCCGCCAGGCGATGAACAGCCCGTCCTCGAAGCCGGTGCGGGTGATCCGCTTGAGGTACTCGGCCGGGATGATCTGGTCGGTGTCGACGGCGCTGCGGCGCAGCGGCGCGGCGGTGCCGGTGTGCGTGGTGAAGGCGTCCATGGCTCAGGCTCCGATCAGGTCGGCGGGGGCGGTGAGGCGGCCGGTGAGCGCCGTGGCGGCAGCGACCGACGGCGAGACCAGGTGGGTGCGCCCGCCCTTGCCCTGGCGGCCCTGGAAGTTGCGGTTGCTGGTCGAGGCCGACCGCTCGCCGGGCTTGAGCTGGTCGGGGTTCATGCCCAGGCACATCGAGCAGCCCGCCCCCCGCCACTCGGCGCCGGCCTCGACGAAGACCTTGTCCAGGCCCTCGGCCTCGGCCTGCAGCTTCACGCCGACCGAGCCGGGAACGACGAGCATGCGGGTCTCCGGATCGATCTTCTTGCCCTGCAGGAAGGCCGCGGCGGTGCGCAGGTCCTCGATCCGGCCGTTGGTGCAGGACCCGAGGAACACGGTGTCGACCTTGATCTCGCGCAGCGGGGTGCCGGGGGTCAGCCCCATGTAGGCCAGCGCCTGCTCGGCGGCCCGCCGTTCGCCGTCGTCGTCGAACTGGGCCGGGTCGGGCACCACGCCGTCGATCGGCAGACCCTGGCCGGGGTTGGTGCCCCAGGTGACGAACGGCGTGAGCGTCGAGGCGTCCAGCGTCACCTCGCGGTCGAACACCGCCCCGTCGTCGGTGCGCAGCGTGCGCCAGTGCTCGACGGCGGCGTCCCAGTCGTCGCCCTGCGGGGCGTGCGGGCGGCCGCGCAGGAAGTCGAAGGTGGTCTGGTCGGGCGCGATGAGCCCCGCCTTCGCGCCGGCCTCGATCGACATGTTGCAGATGGTCATCCGGGCCTCCATCGAGAGCGCCTCGATGGCGCCGCCGCGGTACTCGATGACGTGTCCCGCCGCACCGTTGGTGCCGATCTGGGCGATGACGGCCAGGATGATGTCCTTCGCCGACACCCCCGGAGCGAGCTCGCCGTCGACGGTGACCGACATCTGCTTCGGCCGGTACTGCGGCAGGGTCTGCGTGGCCAGCACGTGCTCGACCTCGCTGGTGCCGATGCCGAAGGCCAGGGCGCCGAACGCTCCGTGCGTGGAGGTGTGGCTGTCGCCGCAGACGATGGTCATGCCGGGCTGGGTGAGCCCCAGCTGCGGGCCGATGACGTGCACGATGCCCTGGTCGCGGTCACCCATCGGGGCCAGCCGGATGCCGAACTCGGCGGCGTTCCGGCGCAGCGCGTCGACCTGCGCACGGCTGATCGGGTCGGCGATCGGCTTGAGGATGTCCAGGGTCGGGACGTTGTGGTCCTCCGTGGCCATCGTCAGGTCGGGGCGACGCACGGTGCGCCCGGCGGCGCGCAGGCCGTCGAAGGCCTGCGGGCTGGTGACCTCGTGCACCAGGTGCAGGTCGATGTAGAGCAGGTCGGGCTCCCCCGACGTGCTGCGCACGACGTGGGCGTCGTAGACCTTCTCGGCCAGGGTCTTCGGCACGGGCGCGTCCCCTTCGGGTGACTGGTCGATCCCGAGTTGACTGTCTCAGTGTTCGGGATGCGAGTATTGCTGTGTGGGACAGCCTAACCCGGTCGCGGTTCTAGACAAAGCGGTGTCGATCCTGCACGCCGTCGCACAGGAACCGGCCACCCTCGCCGAGCTCGTCACGCGCACCGGCCTACCCCGGGCCACCGCCCACCGGCTCGCCGTCGCCCTGGAGGGGCACCGCCTCGTCCGGCGCACCGACAGCGGCAGCTGGGCACCGGGTCCGGCGCTGGCGGAGCTCGGGCGGACGACCGCCGACATCGGCGAGATCGCCTCGCGTCACCTGGTCACGCTGCGGGACGCCACCGGCGAGAGCGCCCAGTTCTACGTCCGCGACGGCGCGACGCGCGTGTGCGTCGCCGCCGCCGAGCGGACCAGTGGCCTGCGCGACACCGTCCCGGTCGGCGCCCGACTGCCCATGACCGCGGGCTCGGCGGCGCACGCCCTGCTGGCGTTCATGCCCGCCGACGAGGTGACCCGCCTGCTGCCGTCGGCCAGCTTCACCGCCCGCACCCTGCTCGACGTGCGCCGCCGCGGCTGGGCGCACAGCGTGGCCGAGCGGGAGGCCGGCGTGGCGTCGCTGTCGGCCCCCGTCCGGGACGGCAACGGGTCCGTGCTGGGCGCCGTCTCGATCTCAGGGCCGGTGGAGCGCCTGGGCCGGCGCCCCAGCCCGGAGGTCATCGGCGCCGTGCTGGACGCCTCGGCGGCCATCGCCCGCGCCGCGCGCTGAGCTCGCCGGGAATCGCCGCCCGATCAGCGCCGACGGCCGGGCGCTCGACCCCCTGGCCTACTAGTACGTAGGTACGTATATTCGTCGTATGCAGCGCACCGGGTCCGCTCTCGTACGCACGCTCCGAGGTGCCCTCGCCGGCTTCGTCGTCGGCTTCGTCGTGGGCCTGCTGGTCCACGTCGTGGACGACGCCGCGGTCAACCCGTTCTTCTTCGGGTCGATCGGCATCGCGGTGGGCGCCGGGCTCGCCGGCGACCGGCCGCGGCGGGAGAACGACCGGCCGGTCGACGCACCATGACCGACGAGGACCGCTTCACCCGGATCGAGCAGCGCCTCGCCGCACTCGAGTCAGCCGCGGAGCGGGCCGGCCGGCCACCCGCGGCACCGGCGGAGACCGGGTCGCAGGAACGGTTCTGGGCGCTGGACGGCCTCGCCGAGGACGCGGCCGCCCTCCCCGGTGGCGCCGTCGTCTACGCGGGCTCGGTGCGCCTGCCCAGCGGGGAGCAGTACGCCTGGCAGCGCACGCACGGCGCGGAGGATGCGCTCGGCGACGGCTCGGCCGACGCGGAACTCGCCGCCGAGCTGTCCGCGCTGGCCCACGCGGTCCGGCTCCGGCTGCTGCGGGAGGTGCTGGGCGGGACCCGCA
The DNA here is from genome assembly GCF_054051015.1 of Blastococcus sp. SYSU DS0616. NCBI lineage: Bacteria > Bacillati > Actinomycetota > Actinomycetes > Geodermatophilales > Geodermatophilaceae > Blastococcus > Blastococcus sp. SYSU DS0616. The sequence goes on along the minus strand of NZ_JBJHAJ010000015.1, from coordinate 2,760 downwards.
CGACCGCCGGGCTCGCCGCGCTCCCGGGACTGGGCACGACCGGGCAGCTGCACCACCACCTCCGCCAGCTCACCGCAGCGGGGTGGCTCCGCGCCACCGCCCGCGGGAGCTGGGCCGTGCCCGCCGAGCGGGTGGTCCCGCTGCACGTCGTCCTCGCGGCGGTGTCGTCGTGAACCCGCGCGTCCTCGCGGCCCGGTGCCGCGCCCCGCTGGCACCGGCCGGCGTCCTGCTCATCGCCGTCGGCGGGAGCGGCGTGCCCGCGGCCGCCCTCGCCGGGTTCCTGCTCGTCGTCGGCTTCCTGGTGCTCGACCGGGTGCGGCCGCCCGAGCACCCGGTGACGGTGGTCGAGCCGCCGGTCGCGGGCCGGTGGCGGGCCGTCAACTCCCCCGCCTCCGGCGTGCCCTCGCACGGCACCAACGGGCTGGGCCAGACATGGGCCATCGACCTGGCGGCCGAGCCCGGCGACGGAGCGCGTCCCGCGTTCGGCTCCGGCGGTCAGTGGCGGCGGCCGACCGACTACCCGGCGTTCGGCCGGCCGGTGCGCTCCCCCGTCGACGGCCTGGTCGTGCGGGTCCACGACCGCCGTCGCGACCACCGGGCGCGCAGCGGGTGGGTGTCCCTGATCGTCCTGCTGGTCGTCGAGGGCTTCGTACGCCAGGTGGCCGGCACGCGGTGGATGCTGGGCAACCACGTCGTCGTCCGCCGGGACGACGGCACCCATGCCGTCCTGGCCCACCTGCGCCGCGGCTCGGTGCGGGTGGCCGTCGGCGACCGCGTCGCAGCCGGGCAGCAGGTCGCGGAGTGCGGCAACTCCGGCAACAGCAGCGAACCGCACCTGCACGTCCAACTCACCGACTCCGCCCGGGTGGCCGCGTCCTGCGGACGCCCGATGGCCTTCCGCGCGGCGGCGCCGGACGGCTCCGACGGGCTCCCGGGCAACGACGAGCTGCTCCAGGTCTGAGCCCGCCGCTCAGTGGCCTGGGAACGGCGAGAGCCCCCGACCGGGTGGTCGGGGGCTCTCGATCGCGTAGCCCCGAAGGGATTCGAACCCTCGCTACCGCCGTGAGAGGGCGGCGTCCTAGGCCGCTAGACGACGGGGCCGTGCGGAGAACATCTTGCCATGCCCGTTCCCGGCCCCCGCAGCGGGGGCCGGGACGGCGAGAGCCCCCGACCGGGTGGTCGGGGGCTCTCGATCGCGTAGCCCCGAAGGGATTCGAACCCTCGCTACCGCCGTGAGAGGGCGGCGTCCTGGGCCGCTAGACGACGGGGCCGTGCTGTGTCACTGCTGTACTGCAAGAGGAACCAGGCTTCCTCGCTGGGGTACCAGGACTCGAACCTAGACTAACGGAACCAGAAACCGTCGGGCTGCCAATTACCCCATACCCCATGGGTAGCACCTCGCGGCGCCGGAGAGAACTGTACCCGACGCTGCGCGGGCGGGTGGCACCACCCCCCGGTCGGCGGGTCAGCCGGCCGGGGCGGGCGCCGCGGCCCGCGGGAGGCGCAGGTCCAGCGCGGGCGTGTGCAGCTCCGGCCGCGCCCGCCGCCGCCACCGGGCGACGAGCAGGACGTAGCCGCCGAAGCCGACCGCGGTGAGCGTGAGCGACACCGGAACCAGCCCCGCCGGCACCACGTCCGTGGCCACGGCATCACCCAGCAGCGCCACCAGCAGGAACAGCACCACGTTGTTGACCGCGTGCAGGACGACCGCGGCCTCGAGGCCGCCGGTCAGCCAGACGACGGCGGAGGCGGCCAGGGCGAAGGCGAAGCGGTCGAGGAACGTCGCGAGGTCCGGCGGGAGGTGCGCGAGGGAGAAGAGCGCGCCGGTGACCAACGCGGCCACCACGGCACCGACGCGGGGGCTGCGGATCCAGCCGGCGATCGCCTGGCTCAGGTAGCCGCGGAACAGGTACTCCTCGGCCGCGGACTGCAGCGGTGTGGTGAGCAGGACGACAGCCAGCAACCAGCCCCACGAGGGGACCGGTCCCGTCACCTCGACCTCCTCCGCGGTGATCCCCAGGAGCACGGAGAGGCCGATCACGACCCCGATCGAGGCCAGCGCCAGCAGCGTCAGCCGGGGCAGCAGCCGCCACCGGAACCGGGCGAGCACCGACGACGACCAGCCGGGGCGCATGCCGTGCGCCACCGCCCAGGCCAGCCACACCACCGGGATGCCCACGGCCAGGGTCGCGTTGGTGACCAGCAGCGTGCCCGGGTCGGTGAGCTCGATCAGGGCCAGGTCGGGGCTGAGGCCGGTGAGGATGCCGATCACGCCGAGCAGCGCGCCGGCCACCAGGAAGACCACCCCCAGCAGGAGCAGCCCCAGCAGCGGCCGCCACCAGGCCCAGTCGCGGGTCCGCATGATGCGCAGGTACGGCTGCGGGACGTCGTGCGGCGGTGTGCCCGGCGGGAGGGCCCAGCCGGCCGGGGGAAAGGGCGCCGGGGGGAAAGGAGGCTGCGGGAACGGGCCCGGGGCATACCCACCCGGCGGGAACGGACCCGGGGCGTACCCACCCGGGGGGAACAGACCCGGGGCGTACGCACCCGGGGGGAACGGACCCGGGGCGTACGCACCCGGCCCGAACGGCGCGGGCGGCTGCGGCCAGGGCGGGACCGGGAACCGCCCGGGGTCCGGCCGCAGGGTCGGGGGGGGGGGGGGGGGGGGGGGGGGGGGGGGGGGGGGGCCCGCGCCCCCGCCCGCGCCGCCCCCCCCACACCCCCCCACCCCGGCCCCCCCCCGGCCCCCCCGCCCCCCGCGCC
>NZ_JBJHAJ010000014.1:0-113633 GCF_054051015.1 Blastococcus sp. SYSU DS0616 | reverse complement strand
TGGGGGTAGAGGTGGGCTGGGTGGGGGGGTTGGGGGGGGTGGGGGGGGGTGGGGGGGGGGGCGGGGGGGGGGGGCCCCCCCCCCCCCCCCCCCCCCCCCCCGACCGGATCGACGGCCTGCAGATGAGCGTGCAGTCCTGCGCCACGCCGTGGACGAAGGCGGGCGGGGGCTGGTCGTGCGGCGGCGCCGTGACCGACTTCTACGCCGGCCCGATCGTCATGGACGAGGCGCTCGCCGGCGCCGCGAGCCTGCGGCCGGGTGGGGTGGACCACCTGCTGACCACGGTCTCGTTCCCGTCGACGGCCGGTGACGAGCTGCGCCGGCAGTCCAGCACCTTCACCTTCACCTTCACCGCGACGCAGCGCGACGGCGCCGCGCGCTGACCCGGCGACCGCGCGGCGGGGACCGGGCCCACGGGGGGCCCGGTCCCCGCCCGCGCGGCTGTCCGCAACCGCCCGTTGCGGACGGTCCCGATCCGGTGCGCGGGCCTGTCGGCGCGCCGCGCGGGACGCCGGATGGCAGAGTGACGCAGGTGAAGACCTGGCTCGACAGCTGGCCGGTGTACCGCCAGCTCACCGGCTCCGACCCGCTGGGCCGTGGCAAGGCCGCGCGCAGCAAGGCCACCGAGGCCACCGTGTCGCGCACCGCCACCGCTGACCGCGTCGTGAAGAGCGTCTGCCCGTACTGCGCCGTCGGCTGCGCGCAGAACGTGTACGTGAAGGACGAGCAGATCGTCCAGATCGAGGGCAACCCCGACTCGCCGGTCAACCGCGGGCGGCTGTGCCCCAAGGGCAGCGCGAGCAAGCAGCTGGTCACCAGCCCGACCCGGGTCACCACGGTCAAGTACCGCCGTCCGTTCGGGACGGAGTGGGAGGACCTCGACCTCGACACGGCGATGGAGATGATCGCCGACCGCGTCCTGGAGGCACGCCGCAAGGGCTGGCAGGACGAGGACGGCGGGAAGCGCGTCAACCGCACCATGGGGATAGCGAGCCTCGGAGGGGCGACCCTCGACAACGAGGAGAACTACCTCATGAAGAAGCTCTACAGCGCCCTCGGCGCCATCCAGATCGAGAACCAGGCGCGCATATAGCACTCCTCCACGGTGCCCGGTCTGGGTGCCTCGTTCGGTCGTGGTGGCGCCACGAACACCCAGCAGGACCTCGCGAACGCCGACTGCATCGTCATCGAGGGCTCCAACATGGCCGAGTGCCACCCGGTGGGCTTCCAGTGGGTGGCCGAGGCCAAGGCGCGCGGCGCGAAGATCGTGCACATCGACCCGCGGTTCACCAGGACCAGTGCGATAGCCGACCTGCACGTGCCGCTGCGGATGGGCAGCGACATCGCCTTCCTCGGCGGCCTGATCAGGTACGTGCTCGACAACGAGCTGTACTTCAAGGAGTACGTCACCGCCTACACGAACGCCGCCGCGCTCATCGGCGAGGAGTTCGTCGACGCGGAGGACCTCGGCGGCCTGTTCTCCGGCTTCGACCCGGAGACGAGCACCTACGACGAGACCAGCTGGCAGTACGAGCTCGAGGAGCCGGCGCAGTCGGGTGCCGACGACCCGGCCGAGGCCGCGGAGCAGGACCGGACCGACGACGACCCGTCGGTCACGAGGGCCGACCGCGCGCAGGCGGCCGGCAGCGGCGGGCCGCCGATCCCGGGCAAGCCCAAGCGCGACGAGACGTTGCAGCACCCGCGCTCGGTGTTCCAGATCCTCAAGCGGCACTACGCCCGCTACACCCCCGAGATGGTGTCCGAGGTCTGCGGCATCGAGCCGGAGGTCTTCGAGCAGGTCGCGCGGTGGGTCACCGAGAACAGCGGCCGCGACCGGACGACGGCGTGGGTGTACTCGGTGGGCTGGACGCAGCACAGCGTCGGCGCGCAGTACATCCGCACCTGCTCGATCCTGCAGCTCCTGCTGGGCAACATCGGCCGCCCCGGCGGCGGGATCATGGCGCTGCGCGGGCACGCCAGCATCCAGGGCTCGACCGACATCCCGACGCTGTACAACATCCTGCCGGGCTACCTCCCGATGCCCCACGCGCTGCAGCACGACGACCTCGACGACTACGTCGCCGACGCCGCCGGCAAGGCGGGCTTCTGGGGCAACAAGCGCGCCTACATGACCAGCCTGCTCAAGGCGTGGTGGGGCGACGCGGCGACGGCGGAGAACGACTTCTGCTTCGACTACCTGCCCAGGATCAACGGCGACCACAGCTCCTACCGCACGATCGCCGACATGATCGAGGGCAAGGTCTCCGGCTACTTCCTGGTCGGGGAGAACCCCGTGGTCGGGCACCCCAACGGCCGGATGAACCGGTTCGGCCTGGCCAACCTCGACTGGCTGGTCGTCCGCGACCTGCAGTTGATCGAGTCGGCGACCTTCTGGCAGCAGGCGCCGGAGATCGAGACGGGGGAGCTGTCCCCCGATTCGATCGGCACCGAGGTCTTCTTCATGCCCGCGGCGACGCACGTGGAGAAGGAAGGCACCTTCACGCAGACCCAGCGGATGCTGCAGTGGCGGGACAAGGCGGTCGAGTCGCCGGACGACGCGCGCAGCGACCTGTGGTTCTACTTCCACCTCGGCCGCATCCTCCGCGAGCGACTGAAGGACTCCACCGACCCGCGCGACCGCCCGCTGCTGGACCTGACCTGGGGCTATCCGGTGCACGGCGAGCGGCTCGAGCCGGACGCCGACGCGGTGCTGCGCGAGATCAACGGCTTCGGCCCCGACGGTCAGCTGCTGAACTCCTACATGCAGATGAAGGACGACGGCTCGACGACCGGCGGCTGCTGGATCTACTGCGGCGTCTACGCCGACGGCGTCAACCAGGCCCGTCGGCGCAGGCCGGCGGCCGAGCAGGGCCCCGCGGCCCCCGAGTGGGGCTGGGCCTGGCCGCTCAACCGCCGTGTCCTCTACAACCGTGCCTCGGCCGATCCCGACGGCAAGCCGTGGAGCGAGCGCAAGAAGTACGTGTGGTGGGACGAGGCGGCCGGCGAGTGGACCGGTCTCGACGTCCCCGACTTCGAGAAGAACAAGCGCCCCGACTACGTGCCGCCCGACGACGCTCGGGCGCAGGACGCGCTGCGCGGCGACGACCCGTTCGTCATGCAGGGCGACGGGAAGGGCTGGCTCTACGCGCCGGCCGGCCTGGTGGACGGGCCGCTGCCGACGCACTACGAGCCGGCGGAGTCGGTCGTCGGGAACGCGCTGTACGAGGTGCAGGCGAACCCGACGATCGAGCGGATCCCGGGTCCGTGGAACCGGGAGAACCCGTCGCGCAGCGACGTCTTCCCGTTCCAGGTGACCACCTACCGGCTCACCGAGCACCACACCGCGGGCGCGATGAGCCGCACGCTCCCCTACCTGGCGGAACTGCAGCCGGAGTTCTTCGTCGAGGTGAGCCCGGAGCTGGCCCGGCTGCGCGGACTGGCCAACGGCGAGTACGCGACGCTGGTCAGCGCCCGGACGGCGATCGAGGCGAAGGTGCTGGTCACCGAGCGGATGCGGCCCATCAAGCTGCGCAACGGCACGGTCGTGCACCAGATCGGCATGCCGTACCACTGGTCCTACAGCGGCATCTCCACCGGGGATTCGGCCAACGACCTGCTCGGCATCGTGCTCGACGCCAACACACACATCCAGGAGGACAAGGTCAGCACCGCCGACATCGTGCCGGGACGACGCCCGCGCGGCCCGGAGCTGCTCGACTTCGTGGAGAGCTACCGCCGGCGGGCCGGGGTGGAGTCGGGTCGGGTGGGGCTCAACGGCCGCGACCCGGTGGCCGCCGAGGCCGGGGAAGGGTCCACGCAGTGACCGGCGGGATCGCGATGATCAGGTCAGCTGATCGTTCCGGGTCCTGGCTCAGCGCCGGTCGTGAGCCAGGACCCGCCATGGTGAGCCAGGACGACGTGCGGGAGGGAGTGCGATGACGATCAGCTCGGCCAGCCCGGCCTTCACCGGCCGCGACCCGGAGAACCGGCTGTTCGGCCCGCTGCCCGACGTCACGGCCGAGGCCGGCTACGAGGAGGAGCACCCCAAGCGGGTGGGCTTCTTCACCGACACCTCGGTCTGCATCGGCTGCAAGGCCTGCGAGGTGGCGTGCAAGGAGTGGAACACGCTCCCGATGGACGACTCCGACGGTGTCCGCGACGCCCTGGGCCTGTCCGGCATGTCCTACGACAACACCGGGCAGCTGGGCGCGAACTCCTGGCGGCACGTGGCGTTCATCGAGCAGAGCCGCGCCGTCGACCTGCCGATGCCCACGTTCGGCCGGCCGGGCGACGACCGGCAGGGCAGCGGACCGTCGCCGGCGCTCGCCGGGGACGACGTGAGCCTGGCGAACGCCCAGCAGAGCGTGCTCAACGCCGAGGCGCTGAGCGAGTTCGACCCGCAGACCGGCCAGACCGGCGCGGACAAGCAGATCCGCTGGCTGATGAGTTCCGACGTCTGCAAGCACTGCACGCACGCCGGCTGCCTGGACGTCTGCCCGACGGGGGCGCTGTTCCGCACCGAGTTCGGCACCGTGGTGGTGCAGGGCGACATCTGCAACGGCTGCGGCTACTGCGTTGCGGCCTGCCCGTACGGCGTGATCGACCAGCGCAAGGACGACGGCCGGGTCTTCAAGTGCACGATGTGCTACGACCGCCTGACCGACGGGCTGCAGCCGGCGTGCGCCACGGCGTGCCCGACGCAGTCGATCCAGTTCGGTGACCTCGACGAGCTGCAGGAACGCGCCGACGCACGGCTGGCGACGCTCACGGCGCAGGGCGTGGAGACCGCCCGGCTCTACGGCCGGGACGAGAACGACGGCGTCGGCGGTGACGGGGCCTTCTTCCTGCTGCTCGACGAGCCGGAGGTCTACGGCCTGCCGCCGGACCCGATCGTGACGACGCGGGACCTGCCGGCGATGTGGAAGGCGGCCGGCAAGGCCGCGGCGATGATGGTCGGGGTCGCCGTCACGGCGATCCTCGGCTCGCGGCGGAGGTGACATGACCGGCGGTATCACCAGCCCGGGCTCGGGGTGGCGCCAGGCCGACCAGGGCCCGGCGGTGCAACGGACGGGCAAGAAGCGCCGCAAGCGCGGCGGGGGCCGGGGTCGCGGCGAGGTCGCGATGGTCGACGACGTCGAGTTCACCTCGTACTACGGCCGGCAGATCGTGAAGACGCCGGTGTGGAAGACGCCGGACGTGCCGCTCTACCTGTTCCTGGGTGGGGCGGCCGGCTCGTCGGCGATCCTCGGCGCGCTGGCCGACGTCACCGACCACCCGGCGCTGACCCGGGTGTCGCGGTACACCGCGGGCGCCGGGTCGATCCTGTCGGTGGTCTTCCTCATCCACGACCTGGGGCGGCCGGAGCGGTTCCTGCACATGCTGCGGGTGCTCAAGCCGACGTCGCCGCTGTCGGTGGGCACCTACATCCTGGCGCCGTTCAGCGCGGCGGCCGGCGCGACGGCGGCGGTGGAGCTGCTGGGCTGGTTCCCGCGGCTCAAGCGCTTCGGCGGTGCGGTGGCGGCGCTGTTCGGCGGGCCGCTGGCTACCTACACCGGCGTGCTGCTGGCCAACACCGCGGTGCCGTCGTGGCACGCGGCGCACACCCAGCTGCCGTTCGTCTTCGGCGGCTCGGCGATGGCCGCCGGTGGGGGCATCACGATGGTGTTCACGCCGGTGGAGGAGGCGGCGCCGGCGCGGAAGATGGCGATGGCCGGGGCGGCGATCGAGCTCGCCGCGATGCACAAGGTCGAGAACGACCACGGCATCCTCAGCGAGCCGTTCCACGAGGGGCGGCCCGGGAAGCTGATGCGCGCAGCGCAGGCGTGCACCGCGGTGGGTGCCGGGCTGACGGCGGTGGCCGGGCGGAAGCGGTGGGGCGCGGTCGCGTCCGGGACGCTGCTGGCGGCCGGCTCGCTGCTCACCCGGTTCGGAGTCTTCGAGGCCGGCATCGCCAGCACCAAGGACCCAAAGTACGTCGTGATCCCGCAGAAGGAGCGGCTGGCCGCGCGGCAGCAGGAGCACGCCGACACGACCACCCGCTGACCAGGCGGCGGTTCTCGTCGCCGCCGGGTCAGCTGCCTGGACGCCGCCCGGAGCCGGTACCGCGAGTGGCCGGTGCGCCATCGAGAGCTCACCTGGGGCGGCGCGGGGCCACGCGGTCGGGTGCCCTCGGGAACGCGCCGGGGCCATTACGTTCGTGTCCATCTGGTGGCCCGATCAGGCGGCGAGCCGAACCGCACACCGACCGCCGGGCGGCCGGCCGCGCTTCCGCGGACATCCAGGGAACTGTGCCCTACGAGGTCGTCGTCGCCGCCGATCACCTCCACGGCGGCTTCATCCGCGTGGACGTTAGCCGAGATCGAGCCGTCATGATCGTCCAGGAGCGACGCGCCCCGGCGCTGCCTCCGGAATCAGAGGGATCAGCGGCTGAGGTCAGTTCGGTGCAGCTTGGAGGGGCAGGCTTTGCGAGCCCAGCCGGCGCAGCGAGCCGGTCAGGATGTTGTCGCCGCGAACGGCGAGAAGGCAGCCCTGCCCGTCCTGCAGCACCCGGAGATCGGCAGACACCCTGGCGAAGGGCGTGCCGAGGTAGTCGTTCGCCCGACGCGCGCAGTCGAGGGGGTCGGTGGTGTCCCCGCGATCGAAGATGACTTCGGCGATGTGCGGTTGTGCGCAGCCGACCCCTCGCTGCAACTGGTCGATGCACCGTCGCCACGCGTCCCCCGCGTTGCTGAGCAGGACATCCCGATGACTGCCGCCGACGAGGGCACCTTCGGGCGCGGCCACCGTGCACGCCACCGTGTCGCCGATCGGCGGGCTGGCAGTGGAAAGCTCCCGCAGCACGTCTTGCCCCGGCCGACCACCGAGATAGGCCAGAAGCGCTGCCTCGGAGCAGTCGCCGGTAGCGAAGATCTCGGTGGAATGGGGCCCGTCGCAAGGAGCCGGGGCATCGTCAGAGTCGAGGCAACTGCCCACGGCCGGTGCGGTGTCGTGCACAGGCTCACCTACGGGCGCCGCGGCTGGAGGGATTGAGGGGGTGGACAAGGGTGCGGGCGACCCAGTGCCGCCGCTCACCTCGTCGGAGTTGTCGACGTAGGTCAGAACTGTGGCTGCCGCGGCTGCGAACAGGACCGCGCCCATCACCGCCTTGGCCAGCGGATTGTTCTGCCAGGCATGCAGCCACTTCAACCGACCCTGCTGCTCGGCACGCTCTTCGCCGGTCAACTCAGGACGGGGTCCACGAGAACACCGATCACCGACCCGCCGCAGTCGGCCACCTTGTCGTCCAGGTGGAGGCGGATCTTCAGCGCGTTGACCCCTTCTACCGGGATATCGAACTCGGTGATCTCGTTGAACGGGACGCTTTGGATTTCCCGCTGAGACTCGTTGCCCAGTACTTCGACCGTGATGCTCTGGTCAGAGCTCAACGAGTCGTTGGCCTGGCCCACCGAGAACGTGAGCTGGGAGAAGTTGTTGCCCAGGCGCATCTCGAGTTCGTCAGCTGCTGTCGCGTAGCAGCTGTCGACTTTGGTGGCGATGCCGGGTACGTCCTTGCGGTCGGCGATGTCGTAGCGGTCCTCGTCCCAGTACTGAGCCGGGTTGAAGAAATCGGCGAGCGTGAGCTCGCGGCCCTCATCCCCGGCCGTCAGCACGCCACCGCCTTCTGTGGGTGAGCCGGTGGTGGAGGAGGTGGTCGTAGTGCTGGGCGACGCCGACGCCGACGTCGACGTCGTCGCGTCCACCGGCTCGGTCACGGCCGGCGCGGCGGACGTCGTGGCGGTGGCGGGAGCAGCGGGTGCTTCACCGCCGCAACTGGTGAGCAGCAGTGCGGCGCTCGTTGCCAGTGCCAACCCGACGGTGGTGCGCCTGGGGGGCCGGCCAACGGTCAATGCCGTGCCGGGCCGGCGATGCGCTCGATTGCTGGTCTCAGTTGGCATCGCAGGACCCCCGTTGGCTAACGCTCCGAAGACGTACCGCAAAGCTAAGGGACCGGAAGTTCGGGCGGGAAGACGTCGAGGCTCCGACCGGGGCGCCGACACGGCGTGCCGCGTGCGGCACGCCGTGTCGGCGCCTTCTCGTGCCGGCGGAGCCGCACCGCGCGTCCGCCAGTCAGCTCCGCGAGTAGGCATCACGAGGCCCCGACTCCGCAGGATGATCTCGCCTCGGAGCGTCGGCGCGGATTGGCCTGCGGAGGTGGACTTCGGCGAGCAGGCGGATGGCGAAGAGGTCAGGAGCCTGGGCCCGCGAGCTGCTCCGTGCGGCGGGCCGTCGGCGGCCGCCACCCGGTGGTGTCCCGGCGGAACGGCTCGGCGAGCGCCGGCTCGGCCGGCTCGACGAGGACGCCGCGGGTGGCTGCCAGGTCGGCCGGGTCGACGGTGATCGAGCGGAACACGCCGTGGTCCAGGGCCGGCGCGAGGTCCGGGCGGGCCGCGTACACCTCCGCTTCCGCTGTCCGCACGACGAAGACGCACGGGGTGCTGGCGGGGGAGCCGAGGTAGGGCTGGGAGGTCGCGCCCGCCATCGTGTGCCAGGGCAGGCCCATCGCACGCACCAGCCGGTGCACCCGGTCGTCGAGGATGGTGACCATGCCGGGGATCCCGCAGTTGCGGGCGTACCGCCAGATGCCGTGGCACAGGGCGACGCTGACCTCGGCGCCCGCGGCGCCGGCGCGGTACCGGGGGTCCACGGCGAGGCTCGCCACGTCCCACACGGTGCCGGGCTCGAGGCCGACCGTGCCCAGGCTGTCGGCCACGGGCAGCCGCCAGGGGTCACCCGCCACGTCGACCAGGGTCTTCACCGGGCTGTCGCCGGCGGTGATCAGCCGAGCGGTGCCGAGGGCGGCGCCGCTCTCCTCGTCGATCACCGCGACGAACCGCGACCGCGCCTCGTAGTCGCCGTACTCCTGCTCCAAGAGCTCGGGCGTGTTGCCGAAGGCCTGCAGGAAGACGTCGGCCTCGACCTGGCGTGCGGCGTCCCGTTCGGCGGGGGAGTGCGCCACCAGCAGACGGAGGGCCATGTCAGAAGGACTTCGCGACGACGGTGCGGGCGGCGAAGAAGTCGGCGGTGAACGCCACGGCGACGTCGGGGTCGAACGCCTTGCACGTGTAGATGTCGACGGAGAAGAACAGCCGCGGCTGCTCCCAGGCGTAGAAGTGCGCGCCCGAGGTCTCCCAGTGGATCCAGCCGGCCCAGCCGTAGAGGTCGGAGCGGTGCGTCACCGGCTCGAGGAGCTGGACCATGTCCACCTCGCGGGAAAGGGCCGAGAGGTACGTGCGGATCTGGGCGTCGTCCACGGGCGCGGCCGGGTAGCCCTCGATCACGAGTCGCTGCCGGAGGATCTCCGGAGCGAGGTCGCGCCAGGCGACAGGGGAATCGAGCAGGTCAGGGGCAGGGGAAGGCGGCGTCACCCGCTCATAGTCCACAAACAGCAACGCTGCGTGGTGATCGTGGTCGGCGTGTCGCCCGGTCGCGCGTCACCCCGGAGTGTCCTCCTCACCCGGCGGAGTCAGTCGGGGGTCCACCCCCGGCTGAGCTGCGGGATCAGGGCCGCGTCGACGAGCCCGGAGTCGGAGGCGGCCAGCCAGTCCAGGAAGTCCTCGACCGGCATGGGGCGCGCGAGGGCGTACCCCTGCGCGACGTCGCACCCGAGGCGGGCGAGTGTGGCACTCGTCGCCAGGGTCTCGACCCCCTCGGCCACCAGGCTCAGGCCGAGGGCGTGGGCCAGCGCGACGGTGCTCTGCACGATGGCCGCCGCCCGCGGGTCGCGGTCGACGTCGGCGGTCAGGCTGCGATCGAGCTTGAGCTCGTCGGCCGGGAGGTGCCGCAGGTAGGCCAGCGAGCTGTACCCCGTGCCGTAGTCGTCGATGGAGGTGCGCACGCCCGAGGCGCGCAGGTCGGCGAGCACCGTGCGGCCGCGCTCGGGATCGGCCATGAGGGTGTCCTCGACGAGCTCCAGCGTGAGCGCCCGTGCGGGCAGGCCGTGCCGGTGCAGCGCGGCGGCGACCTTGCCGGCCAGGTCGAGGTCGGTGACGTTCGCCGCCGACAGGTTCACCGACACCGGCACCTCGCGCTCGGGCCACCAGCGGGCGGCCGCGGTGAGCGCCAGTTCGAGCACCCGGTCGGTGAGCGGTCGCAGCAGCCCGGCCTGCTCGGCCGCCGGCAGCAGGTGGGCGGGGGAGAGCAGTCCCCGGGTGGGGTGGTTCCACCGGACCAGCGCCTCGGTGCCCACGATCCGGCCGTCGCGCAGGTCCACCTGCGGCTGCAGGAAGACGCAGATCTCGTCCCCGTCGAGGGCGGTGCGCAGCTCCTCCATGGTGCGCAGGCGGTCGCTGCCGGCGGTGCCGGTGACGGGGTCGGGCACGTAGACGTGCACCCCCTCGCGGGCGCGCTTGGCGCTGTACATGGCGACGTCGGCGCAGTGCAGCAGCTCCTCGACGGTCGCCGCCGGGGCCGGCGTGGTGGCGACGCCGATGCTGACGCCGACGTGCAGCCGGACGTCGGCGACCGTGAACGGTGCTTGCAGCAGCTCGCGCAGCCGTTCGGCGAGCGCCCGCGCCTCGTCGGCCGCCGCGGCCGGCATCAGGACGGCGAACTCGTCGCCCCCGAGCCGGGCCAGGACGTCGCCGGCGCGCAGGGAGCCGAGCAGCCGCGGCCCGATCTGGCGGAGCAGGTCGTCGCCGGCGGAGTGGCCGAGGCTGTCGTTGATCTCCTTGAACCCGTCGAGGTCGAGCAGCAGGAGGGCGGCGGGCTGCTCTGGCGTGGCCGAGGCGACGACCCGCTGGGCCCGTTCGATGAGCGCCCGGCGGTTGGCGAGGGCGGTGAGCTCGTCGGTGCGCGACTCCAGCTTGACCTGGTTGTACCCGCGCACCTCGCGGAAGGTGACGGCGATGCGGACGACGCCGGCCAGCACGCACCCGATGGCCAGCCAGCCGGCGACGTCGGGCACGGGCTGCGACCAGGGGCTGAGCACGACGAGGCTGGCGACCAGGCAGGCGAGCGGCACGGCGAGCAGCCGCCAGCCGGTGCGGGAGCCGCCGCTGCGGAGGAGTCGGGGTGGCTCGACCGCGCCCGCGGCGGCGGCGGCGGCCAGGACGACGGAGGCGAGCCAGCCGAGCTCCAGCGGCCCGCCGTCGACGTAGGTGCCCTGCATCTTGAGGCTGAACAGGATGAGGTCCGACAGGCAGATCAGGCCCAGCGCGGCGCCGAGCAGCACGAAGGTGCGGTCGAGGCGCACGCCGAGGATGCCGCCGACGGCCATGACCATGCCGATGAGCAGGATCGTCGTGATCGGTGCCGCGAGGTCGACGGCCGCCACCGGTCTCTCGCCGGGGTCGGTCAGCAGGTAGGGGCCCAGGAGGAAGGCGACGCCGGCGGCGAGGCTGCCGAGGGCGGCCACCACCCCGTCGAGCCACATGCTCGGGTGGAAGCGCGGCACCCGGGTGCGGATCAGCACGACGACCGGCACGTACATGGCCAGGTAGGCCACCAGCATGACCGCATGCGAGAGGGTGGACGACGGTTCGTTGCCCTCCAACCCGGCGGAGAGCACGCGCAGCACGTTGCCGAGCGCGCCCAGGACCAGGGCGACGGCGAGCGTGCCCCAGGCGATCCGCTCCGACCGCACCCGCCGGGCCGCCATGACGCAGACGGCCGCGGCGGCGAGGTAGGGCAGGTTGTAGAGGACGACGTCGTAGGTCCGGTCCCACGCCGCGCCGGCCGGCCGCGGCCCGATGCCGGTGGCGAAGAGCGCGACCAGCCCGATGGTCAGGAGCAGCGCGCGGCCGGGGCGCCGCCGCAGGGCAGCGTCCTGGTCTGGCTGGTGCATGGCAGGGGCATCGGCCTCGGGACGGCGCGGGTTCACCCGTCCCGAGGCCCGGATCACCCGGAGGGGGGAGCCGCCGCGCTGTCGACCGGGCAGCGTCACGGACGCGACCTCGGCTGCCGATGAGATAGGTGTGGGGCAATCCGATGAGCATGCAGCGGTACTGCCGTGGACGGTGGATCACGATGCCGACCCGGCGACGATGAGCGCCACGGTCGTCCTCCGCAGTTCCGGAGCCGAGAGCTACGGCCGCCACGCCGCGCCGCCGTCCGCGTACGGACCGGCCGACGTCCACCGCTTGGCTCCCGTGCCACCTCCCCGTCTCCGTCCGGCGGTGCAGGCCGGGGCCGAGGATCCGGCGGGGGCGGCTGCCGACGACGCGGCGGAGCCCGAGGCCCGGGACCGGTCCTCCCGTGAGGGGTCGATGACGAGCATCGGATTCTGGGCCCGTCTGCGCCTGCTGCCCAAGGCGGCCTGATGCGCACGCCCTGGTCGCGGGGGACGGGCACGGCGCGCCGACGCACGTAGCCGGCCAGCTGTCACGCATCAGCCGTGCGCCGCAGGTCGACGCTTTCCGAGCCGACGCGCACCGACCATCCGGCTGCACGGGCCGGCCCGGGCATGGTCCGGGGACCGTCCATACCGGCCGTCCGGATCAGACGCCAGATACGTGGCGTGACGGTATGCGGGGGGCTGGTAGTCGCCAGGGTGACGAATTCGATGGAGGCCGCTTCGTCCCCGTGACGGCCCGCCGCAGCCAGTGGGCCGAGCGCAAAAAAATGGCGCAAATCATGGTTTAGGCAGTCGGACTGATGGAGTGTTCACCTACCGAGCCCGACGCTCGGGGGCTCGATGAAGAGCCGGGCAGGCGAAGAACCGTCGGCGATCACGTGGTCGCCTCAGCCGGCGGCGAGTCAGTGGCGAACCCAGGCCCACCGTCCAGCTCTCACGGGGTCCCGCCATGCCTTTGCTCGTCCTGCGCTCCACCATGCCCGAAGCCTGGTCGGTCCTCCGATGAGCCGGCGCGAACGCGGCGTCTGGTGGGCATCGATCGCCATGGGTGTCCTCGGTCTGGCCCTCTTCGCGCAGTTCTGGTTCGATCCCGCCCGGATCGACGACGCCTCCCCGCACGCACCCCGGTGGGCGGTCGTCACCCTCTTCGTCCTGCTCACCTTCGTGGTGTGGCACCGGATCGTCATGGACGCCCTCGGGCACGTGGTCAGCCGCCGACTGCCGCAGTACGCACCCCCGCCGCTCCCCGAGCCCGGCCTGCGCGTCGCATTCATCACCACGTTCGTGCCCGGGAGCGAGCCGCTGGCGATGCTCGCCCGGACGCTCGAGGCGATGCTCGCAGCCGAGTACCCGCACGACACCTGGGTGCTCGACGAGGGCGATGACCCGGACGCCCGCGAGCTGTGCCGGCAACTCGGCGTGCGGCACTTCAGCCGGAAGGGCGTCGACCGCTGGAACCAGCCGGAGGGCCGGTTCGCCGCGCGGACCAAGGGCGGCAACCACAACGCCTGGTACGAGGCGCACGGCAACGGCTACGAGGTCGTGGCGCAGATCGACACCGACTTCGTCGCCCGACCGGACTTCCTGACCGCGACCCTCGGCTACTTCCGGGACCGACGGACCGGCTGGGTGGTCACCCCGCAGGTGTACGGCAACACAGGCACCCTCGTCGCCCGAGGCGCGGCACAGCAGCAGTACACCTTCTACGGCCCCTTCCTGCAGGGCATGAGCGCGCGAGGCATGGCCATGATGCTCGGCGCCAACCACGTCGTCCGGGTGGCGGCGCTGCGGTCGGTCGACTGGTACGAGGGTCACATCACCGAGGACCTCGCCACCGGCATCAAGCTGCACGCCGCCGGGTGGCGTAGCCACTACGTCCCGCGTGCGCTGGCCGTTGGAGAGGGGCCGTCCACCTGGCTGTCGTACTTCAACCAGCAGGCGCGTTGGGCCTACGGGTGCTTCGCGCTGCTGTTCCAGGTCACCCCGCGACAGCTCCGGAAGCTGGGGCCGGGCCGGGGGTCGCTCTACCTGTGGCTGCAGCAGAACTACTTCAGCGGGCTGGCGTTCGTCCTCGGTGCGTCGTTGATCGCCTTCTACTTCGCTACGGGGATCGCCCCGGCCTCGATCCCGCTCGTCCCGCTGCTGGCCTGCTATGCGCCCTATCTGGTCTGGCGGCAGGCGCACACGTTCTGGATGCAGCGGTTCAACGTGACGCCGGAGCAGGAAGGCGGCTGGCACTGGCCCGGTCGGCTGGTCGGCACGGTGGTCCAGCCGGTCTACGCCCTCGCCCTGGCCTATGTCCTCGTGGGGCGGCGGCTCGTGTTCAAGGTGACTCCCAAGGGGGCTGGTGCAGAGCGCCTCACCCCCTTGGCGGTGTTCCGGCAGCACCTGGTGCTCGCGGTCCTCATGGCGACCGCCACGGTGTGCGGGGGCATCCTGGGCCACACGGGCTGGCCGATGGTGGCGTGGGCCGTGGTCATCGTGGTCGCGATGGTCGCCGTGCCCGTCGCGGAGCTGCCCCGCCGGGTCGCCGTGGCGATGGCCGGACGTCGACCGGTCCTCCGAACGGCTGGACGCCACCGAGTGCGCTTCGAGGGCAACCGGGCCGCGGTGGCCGGCGGGCCGGTCACCGCTGCCGGGCAGGTGCCCCTGAACCACGTGGCCGTGCCGGTGCAGCGGGCGGCAGAGGGCGGCGTGGCGGTCCCGTCGACGCTGGGTCAGCAGGTTCAGTCCGGCTCGTAGACCCGCACCCAATCCACCAGCATGGTGGCCTTCTGTGGCGTGGAGGCGTCCGGCGGCCCCGGCAACCGTCCTCCCACGGCGACGTTGAGCAGCACGTAGTGCGGGCTGTCGAAGGGCCATGCCGCGCCTTCGGGGACGTCGTCCCGCGTCACCGTGCCGGTGACCTGGTCGTCGATGAAGAAGGTGATCCGGTCGGACGACCAGTCGGCGCCGTAGACGTGGAAGTCCTCGGAGAGTGGGTCGTCGACGGGGGTGGCGATCGTCTTCAGCCAGTTGGTGCCGTCCGGGCGCGGGCCGTGCACGGTCTGCAAGGCTTCACGGGCGTCACCGATCGACTCGATGAGGTCGATCTCCCCGCAGGCCGGCCAGCCGACCTGCTGGATGTCCTGACCGAGGGTCCAGGCCGCTGGCCAGATCCCGGCTCCGGAGGGCACCTGGGCGCGGACCTCGATCCGGCCCTCGAAGAAGGTCTGCGCGCCGAAGGTGGTGATGCGCGCCGACGTCCACCGGCGGTCGTCGTCGGGGCCGGTGGCGCGGGCGGTCAGCTGCAAATGACCGTCCCCGTCGAGCGCCACGTTCAGCGGGTCGCCGG
This sequence comes from Blastococcus sp. SYSU DS0616, assembly GCF_054051015.1. Lineage (NCBI taxonomy): Bacteria > Bacillati > Actinomycetota > Actinomycetes > Geodermatophilales > Geodermatophilaceae > Blastococcus > Blastococcus sp. SYSU DS0616. Next base: position 98,469 of record NZ_JBJHAJ010000014.1, on the reverse strand, counting down.
TGTAGGTCTGCAGCTCGTCGTTGCCCCAGCCGCCGCCGCCGAGTTCCGGAGTCCAGACCTCCGGGTCGGGGAGGGCACCCGCGGGCCCGTCGAACTCGTCAGCCCAGAGAAGCCGCTTCCCGTCGGGACGGTCCTCGCCACAGCCTCCGACGCCGCCTACGAGGAGCAGCGTGCTGGCCACCGCCGCGAGCCGCCTTCCCCCAAGCACAGGGAACATGCTCCCATCGGCCTGCCGGCACGGTGGCGCCCTCGTCCCGGGTCTGGATGCGGACGATGCCGCAGCACCGGGTTTCGCCGGTGGCCCGTCCTCTGCTGTCAGGTCTGTTCCGGCCGTCCGCCGGATCGGGCCGGTCCACACGTCGGCTCGTGCATCAGCAGGACTGCGGCCTCACTGGCAGACGGGCACGGCGAAGTCGGTGTTGTGCAGGTACGGGCCGCCCGGCGGATCGCCGTTCATGTAGGAATTCGCCGGCGTCCAGAGGCCGTTCCACGGCTCGGTCTCGACCAGGTACCAGAAGCCGTCGGGGCTGACGCTGGGCACGCTCGGTGCGTAGTAGCGGCAGCGCACCAGGATCCGGGTGTGCGGCGGGATGGCCGGGCCGCGTCCCGAGAGCGTGCGCGGGTCGGCGAAGGTGTTGGCGCCGATGCTGCCGGCCTCCTCCTCGATGAGCGTGCCGTCGCCGGTGCTGGGCAGCGGCACGTCGACCAGGTCGGTGGTGGTGGCGGAGTCCGCCGCGGTGCCGCGCTCGCCGATCACGAAGGCGGTGAGGGCGGAGGAGAGGACCGCGACGAGGACCAGGGAGGCAGCCATCAGCGCCCAGGTGGGCAGCCGGCGCCGGGGCGGTGCCGGGTCGGCGCCCTCGGCGGCGGGCTCGGGAGTCGGATCGGCCGGGGCCACCGGAGCGGCGGGGGCACCGCGGTAGGGCCCGCAGGACTCGACGAGAGCGGGCACCCCGGCCGCCTCCGGGTAGCCGGGCATCTCGGCCCGCGCCCACGTGTCGAGCTCGCGGACGGCGCCGGTCACCTTGGTGCGTGGGTAGCTGCCAGCCATCCAGTTGTCGAGCGTGCGCGCGCTGACCAGCCCGCCGGAGCGCTGGACGAGCTGGTCCTTCCCGCCCGCCGCCGCGATCAGCCAGCCCACCTGCGCCACGAAGGGATCGAAGGCCGGGGTGGTGGCCGCAGGCTCTCGCGCCTCGTCCGTCGACCCGCTCATCGGCACCCCCGTGCTCCGCAACTGGTTGCCGGGCAACCTAGCGCAGCAGGGCGGCGCTCCCGTGCAGCCATGCGCAAGTAGTGCTGCGCTCAATCTGCGGGCGGCTTGCACCGCGCCTCCGTTGCCGCGGTGGCGCGGCGCGGGTTCAGTACGAATTGGTACCGCATGGCGGGGTCCGGAGTGCGCACGCCGTCCTCGCCCCTCGGCCCGGCTGACCAGCACGGGGGTGGTCAGCCCGGCCCAGGAGGTCGGTGGAACGGCGCAGCGGCCCTGACCCCGCCGCTGCGCCCACTCGACGGGGGACGGACGGGTTCGTGCAGCTGCCGAGCGTGCGGCGGCCGACCAGGACCGGTCAGCGGAGCCGGCTGTCGATCGACTGCTGCCAGGCCATCTCGTCGATGACGGCGCGCTTCTCGACGTCGTCGAAGCGCACGTCCTTCCACCGGCGGCGCTGCTCGTCGCCGAAGGCGCCGCCGCGGTACCACTCGCCCTTGCGGGTCAGGAACCAGGAGCGGCCGTGGTAGTCCGGCCCCTCGAAGGCCCAGCCGGTCAGCCGGGTGAGCCCGGTGCGCCGGGTCTCGGGCTCACGCGCGTAGGGGAGCAGGTAGAGGCAGACGTCGGTGAACTGGGCGGCGGTGAGCCGGCGGAGCACGTGGACGGCGGAGCGGACCTGCTGCTCGGTGCGTGCCTCGTCGCGGGCGTAGAGCAGCCAGACGGCGTCCTCGTCGGCGAGCTCGAGCAACGTGGTGCGCTGCCGCAGGCGCTCGGCCTCCGCGGCGGCGGCCTCCTCCTCGCGGCGCTTCTCCTCGGCGACGGCGGCCGCGCGGGCGCGCAGGCGGGCGTTGGCGAGGTCGCGGTCGCACACCCGCCAGCCCTGCCACAGGTCGGAGTGGTCGGCGCAGACGGCGCGGGTGCACTCGGTGCACTCACCGATGGCGGGCTCACCGCAACGGCAGGTGGCGGCGTCGTCGTCGCGGGTCTGGATGTAGACGGTGCCGCAGCGGCGGGATTCGGCCGGCGACGGAACTGTCGTGGACTCCGTGCCGGTAGGGGCACCGACGAGCTGGTCGACGCGGACGTCGGCGTCGCAACGCCAGTAGCCGGGGAGGATCTGCGCGCGCGTGGCCGTCGCCCCGCAGGAGGGACAGGGCATGCCGCGAAGGGTAGGAGCGGGCGCCGTTGCCGGCCGGTGGATTCTCGCTGTGTCGGGCGCGCCCGTCCTCCGCTGTCACAGCTGTCCCGGCCGTTCGCGGTCCGCCTCGTCCGCACGACGGCCCACGCGGCCGCCGGGGCAACGAGGGAAAGGCCTCAGCTGGCCGTGGCGACGTCCTGGTGCTGCACCTCGGAGCGGGCCCCGCAGTAGCTGCACGACTCGAAGAGGCGGGCGTGCGGATCCCACGCAGGGTTGAGCCGGTTCCGGAGGCGTCGGACGTTGCGTGACTCCACGAGGACGACCTCGGTGTTCCCGCACAGCGTGCACGGACGGCCCGCAGGACCCAGAACGTGGCGTGTACGCGGCGTCATGCTCAGAAGGATCACCCTGCGTACGCGTCGCTGCAACGGACGAGGTGACCGTTACCCCGGTTGAGCGCGGGTTCGGACACCTTCCCGCTCGTGTCGTGACGCAGCGTATCGATAACAGTGCGTTGGAGAGTTCGTTCGGGGCTCACTCCGATCCGGTTTCACGCATCACGGATGGGGCTCGATCGACGCGTATGCCGTCGTCTTGGTCCGTCCCGCGGATACTCTCCTGCGGTGCGGGGATGGAAGCTGGACCGGCCGCCCGGGTGGGGCATCGTCACGCTCGTCGCGCTGGTGGTGGTGAACGTTGCCCTGTTCACGCTCATGGCGCTGAACCCGGAGTCCGCTGACTCCTATGGCGAGTCCCGCCTTGCCGGCGCTGCGGACTCGGCGCCCACTCCCCGGGCCGCTCCCGGTGACGGAGATGGCGTGCCCTCCACCGAGTCGGTGGCATCACCGGTGCTCGCCGTCTACGGCGACGGTTATGCGGCGGGCAACGAGTCGGGCGGGCTCGGGGTAGCCGGCTGGCCGGCCATCGTCGCGGAGCGCACGAACGCCGACCTACGGCTGCATGCCGTGTCGCAGGCCGGCTACGCCGCGGTTGGCTCCACCGGCCAGGACTTCGTCGCACTCGTCGAGGCGTTCCCGGTGCCGGACGCGGACGTCACGGTCATCTTCGGCAGCCGGAACGACCTCGGCGAGTCGGTCGCCGCCGTCCAGCAGAACGCGGCGGAGGTGATCGCGACCGTGCAGGCCAGGTCGCCGGAGACGTCCATCGTGGTGATCGGGCCGGTCTGGGATGACGGTGACGTGCCCCAGGGACTGCTGGCCGTGCGGGACGCGGTGCAGGCCGCCGCGCTGGCCGCAGGGGTGACCTTCGTGGATGCGCTCGAGGCCGGCTGGTTCGCGCAGGGAAACGCGCTGATCGCTCCTGACGGGGTGTCGCCCAACGATCAGGGGCACGTGTACCTGGCCGACCGGGTCGCCCCCGTGGTGGAGTCGGCCCTGGCCGACTCGGCCGACCCCACCGCGTAGCTCAGGGCTACGGCGTCGGCGCCCAGCCGGTCAACGGCGACGCGTCGACGCGCTGTTCGCCCGGCTCCGCGGTGGAACGGGCGGCAAGGAGCGTCGCGCCGACGGGGGCAGCATCGTCGCATCCAGCGGTGCCGCGATGGCCGGGATGAGCGACGTGGCCGGGAAGTCGGGGACCGCGGCCCGGGGAGCAGGTACGCCGTGACCGGTCCCGCAGATGGCGTGCAGCAGCGGCATGAGGGAGTCGAAGATCAGCTCACCCACCCGCTCGTGCACGTCGGCCTTGCGACCGATGGGGTCGAAGACGTCGTCGGATTCGCGCTCGGTGTGCCGGCGCCGCGCACGCTGGGCGCCCAACGCGGCCACGAGTGCGTGAGCACGCTCGTCGAGCGAGGAGGCGGAGGGCAACCGGCGGAGGTCGACCTGTTCGAGGAGGCCGGCGGCTTCACGCAGCGTGTACGTGCGGAACATGGCCCGGGGAGCGAGCTTCAGGGCGTCGCGGCGGTGCCGACGGGTCATGGTCAGCGTCAGATCGGCCGCGTCCACCATGTCCGCCGTGAGCTGGCGGGCGACGAATCCAGCAGGATCCCCGCCGAGCCCGGACAGCACGAGGGCTGACTTCGGCTCCATCCCCTTCCCGACCACTGCATTCGTCCCCGCGCTCGCGGTGCCTACCGCGGCAGCCGATGCCCCGAGGGCGTCATCGAGGAAGGCGCGGGTCAGCCGCTCCCCCATGGGAGAGCGGCAGATGTTCCCGGTGCACACGAAGAGGATCCGCACGCCACGGAGTCAACACGTGACAGAGGGTCGCTTCCGGAAGGCTGGCCGCTCGGCGGGGTGTCGTCTGCCGGGGGGACACCTCCGCCACACGAGTCACACTGCGTCAACTTTCCCTGCCTGAAGGCTCAACAAATACGGATCAGCGCTGTACCGTCCTACGAGGTTTCCCCCGGCAACGACCGGGGCAAGAGGTAGGGCTTCGCGGCGGGCCCACCTGGTGAGCGGGGGCTTGTGTGGAACTGAAGGACGTGCTCCAGGCGATCCGTTCGGGCTGGTGGATCCTGGTCTGCACGGTGCTGCTGACCGTCGGCATCGCCGGCTTCCTGACCTGGCAGGCGACCCCGCTCTACTCGTCCTCGACGCAGCTGTTCGTCTCGACGTCGGCGACGACGGATACCTCGACCGCATACCAGGGCAACCTGTTCTCCCAGCAGCGGGTGACGTCCTACGCGCAGCTGCTCACCGGCGAGGAGCTCGCGGCCCGGGTGGTCGACGACCTCGGCCTGGAGCTGACCGCGGCAGAGGTTGCCGAGAGAGTCACCGCCACCGCCCTGCCGGAGACGGTCATCCTCGAGGTGACGGTGACCGACTCGTCGGCGCAGCGGGCGCAGGACGTCGCCGCGTCCCTGGCGCAGCAGTTCGCCCAGCAGGTCACCGAGTTGGAGACGCCCGAAGGCGCAGCGGCCTCGACGGTGAAGGTCACCACGGTGGAGGGTGCCGACCTGAACGAGACGCCGGTCAGTCCGGATGCCATGCGCAACGTGGCACTCGGTGCGGTCCTCGGCCTGCTGGTCGGGATCGGTCTGGCGCTGCTGCGCAGCCGGCTGGACAACACGGTCAAGACTGCCGACGAGATCCGGACCGTCACAGGAGCGGGCGTCATCGGCACCGTGCTCGAGGACCCACGCCTGGCCGAGGAGCACCTCGTCGCCGACCTGGACGACCACTCGATCAGCGCCGAGGCCTACCGGGCGATCCGCACGAACCTGCAGTTCCTCGACGTCGACCACCCGCCGCGGGCAATCATCATCTCCAGCGCTATCCCCGGTGAGGGCAAGTCGACGCTCGCCGTCAATCTGGCGACGGCGCTGGCGCAACAGGGCAGCCGCGTCATGCTCGTCGAGGCCGACCTGCGCCGTCCGCGGATCACCCGCTACATGGGTCTGATCAGCGGCGCCGGGCTGACCAACGTGCTGGCTGGCACGGCAGCGCTGCACGAGGTGGCGCAGCCATGGGGTGACGGGAAGCTCACCGTCCTCGGGGCCGGCCCCATGCCGCCGAACCCCAGCGAGATGCTCGGTTCCGCGCAGATGCGTGCGCTGCTCGATCAGCTCAAGTCGACGAACGACTACGTCATCGTCGATGCACCTCCGCTGCTGCCGGTCACCGACGCGGCGGTGCTCTCGGTGCTGTCGGACGGCTGCGTCATCACCGCTCGCTACGGCAAGACCCGGCGGGAGGAGCTGGCCGAGGCCGCAGGTGCTCTTCAGCGGATCGACGCAAAACTGCTCGGCGTGGTGCTCAACCGGGTGCCGCAGGCCGCGGGCGCCGCACGTGGCTACGGCTACGGCTACACCTACGAGGCGGATCCCGGCCGGGAGACGACGGCCGACACCGGCAACGTGGTCAGCCCCGGCTCGGCGCGGCGGCGTAGTCGGCCGCGGTACGACGTGACCGGCCCGCTGCCCGCCGTTCCGCCGAGGCGGTAGCGGCTGCAGGTCAATACGCGGCCGGTGAATCTGCGTCAGCCGCCTACGAAGTGAATTCCTTATCGGTGCGCGCCCGAACGGCGTGTGGTGCTGGACGGGGGTCGGCATGACGGAGCGACGGAGAGCCTGGCGGTGGAGATTGCGCCGCTGGGGCCTGCTGGCCACTGATGCGGTGTTCCTGGTGATCGGCCTGTGGCTGGCCACCGCGGCTCGGTACGAGGGGGCGCTTGCCCGCATCGACGGGCAGGGTGTCCTGGTCATCGGCCTGGTGGGCGTCCTGACGTACGTGGCGCTGTCCCCGCTATTGCGGCTGCACCACGCGCGGTACCCCGTCGGCAGCGTCGACGAGCTGCTGGTGCTTGGTGTAGGCGTCGCCTGCGCGGCGGGAGTGCAGACCTTCGTCGACGCCGTGGCCGGCGTCCCGCGACTGGTCCCCATCTCCGCGCCCGCGGTCGGTGCCGTCCTGTCCGTCGCGCTCATGGCGGCACTGCGGCTGGCCATCCGGCGGCAGCGGGAAGGTGCCTCCCGGCCACGCCGAGCCGAACTCACGCTCGTCTTCGGCGCCGGCGACGCGGGACACCAGCTGGTGACGTCCATGCTCACCAATCCGGAGAGCCCCTATCTGCCGGTCGGGCTGCTGGACGACGACCCGCGCTGGCGGCACGCCCGCATCCGCGGCGTCCGAATGCTCGGTCGTCGCGGCGACATCGGGAAGGCCGCAGCGGAATCCGGCGCGTCCACGCTGATCATCGCGCTGCCTTCGGCGGACTCCGCCCTGATCCGAGACCTCTCCGCACGGGCGATGAAGGCCGGCCTCACCGTCAAGGTGTTGCCGCCGCTGTCCGGCCTCCTGGACCACCGCGTTGGTATTCGCGACGTCCGGGACATCGACATCGCCGATCTGCTCGGGCGCCACCAGATCGACACCAACGTCGGCGAGATCGCCGGCTACCTCAGGGGCAAGCGGGTGCTGGTTACCGGGGCCGGCGGCTCTATCGGCTCCGAGCTGTGCCGGCAAATCCATGGATTCGGTCCGGCCGAGCTCATGATGCTCGACCGTGACGAGTCGGCCCTGCACGCCGTGAGCCTGAGCATCCACGGTGAGGCGCAACTGCACTTGCCCGAAGTAATCCTGGCGGACATCCGGGACGGCGAAGCGCTGCGGGAGCTGTTCCTGAGCCGGATGCCGGATGTGGTGTTCCACGCTGCCGCGCTGAAGCACGTCAACATGCTCGAGCAGTACCCGAGCGAGGGTTGGAAGACCAACGTTCTCGGCACGCGAAACGTGCTCGAGGCGGCTGTCTCAGTCGGGGTGAGCCACTTCATCAACGTCTCGACTGACAAGGCGGCGGACCCGGTGAACGTGCTGGGTCGCACGAAACGAATGGCCGAGCGGCTCACCGCCACCTACGCGCGGCGGAGCGAAGGCCGGTTCCTGTCCGTACGCTTCGGCAACGTGCTCGGCAGTCGTGGCTCGGTGCTGGAGACCTTCGCCGCCCAGATCGCCTGCGGGGGCCCGGTCACGGTCACCGACCCCGACGTCACTCGCTTCTTCATGACCATCCCTGAGGCGGTCGAACTGGTCATCCAGGCCGGCGCAATCGGTACCGGCGGGGAAGCTCTTGTGCTCGACATGGGACAGCCGGTCCGGATCGCGGACGTCGCTGCACAGCTCATCGCGATGGACGGCCGACCGATCGAGATCCGGTACACCGGCCTGCGTCCTGGAGAGAAGCTGCACGAGGAGCTGTTCGGCCGGGAGGAAGTGGACAGCCGGCCGGTGCACCCGCTGATCAGCCACGTGGCGGTGCCTGCGGTCGAGGGGGACCTGGAGGCCTGGCTGCAGCGACCGTTCCCGCCGCTGGAGGACATCTTGTACGTGGATGCCATCGAGACGCGCCTCGTCCAGACGGCGGCGCGATCATGACCGCCGAGGTCGAACAGCCTGCGCGCATCCTGTTGTCGTCTCCGGATGTTGGCCAGCGGGAAGAAGAACTCGTCGTGGAGGCTGTGCGCTCGGGGTGGATCGCGCCCTTGGGCCCAATGGTCGATGCATTCGAGGCGGCGATCGCCCAGCGATGCGGCCGGCAGCACGCGGTTGCCCTCTCGTCGGGAACGGCTGCGCTTCACCTGGCGCTGCTGCAGGCCGGCGCGGCGCCGGGAACCCTCGTGATCGTGCCGACGCTCACCTTCGCGGCCACCGCCAACGCCGTGGCATACACGGGCGCCGAACCGGTGTTCGTCGACTGCGAGCCTGGTACCGGCAACCTGGATGCCGAGCTGCTGGATACGGCCCTGGAGCGGCTGGCCGGCGAAGGTGCCAAGGTGGCCGCGGTGGTGCCCGTGGACCTGCTGGGTCGCTGCGCCGATTACACGCGGATCCTGCCCATCTGCGAGCGCTTCGGGGTACCGGTCGTCTCCGACGCCGCCGAATCGCTGGGCTCTACCCACGCCGGTCGTCCCGCCGGGGCCTTCGGTGCCGCGGCGGCGCTGTCGTTCAACGGCAACAAAATCATGACCACCAGCGGTGGCGGCATGCTGCTCACCGACGACCAGCAGGTGGCCCAGCGCGCGCGCTACCTGAGCACCCAGGCCCGCCAGCCGGCCGTGCACTACGAGCACACCGAGGTCGGCTACAACTACCGGCTCAGCAACGTGCTCGCCGCGCTTGGGCTCGCCCAGCTGGAACGGCTGGACGAGATGATCGGGCGTCGCCGGACGCTCCGCCGGCAGTACGTCGACCTCTTTGACAGCGTCCCCGGCGTCACTGTCTTCCAGCACCCCGGGGATGAGGACGACAACTGTTGGCTGACGGCCGTCGTGGTCGACCCGGTTGACGCCGGATGGTCGACCGACGACCTTCGCAAGGCTCTCGATGCGACCGACGTCGAGTCGCGCCCGCTGTGGAAGCCGATGCACCGCCAGCCGGTGTTCGCGCAGGCTCGGTCGCTGGTCACCGGGGCTGCCGACCAGTTGTTCAAGCGTGGGCTCACCCTGCCCAGCGGCTCGGCGCTCGGCCCCGAGCAGGTGGATCGGGTTCTGGCGGCCGTCACGGAGTTCCTGGAGCGCGCGTGAGCCCTTGTCCCTCGGCCTACCTCCCCGTCAAACGAGCCATCGACCTAGTCGTGGCGGGCGTGGGGTTGCTGATTGGCGCTCCAGTCATGGCAGCCATCGCAGTCGCGGTGCGTCGTGACGTTGGTTCACCAGTGCTGTTCCGGCAGGAGCGGCCCGGGCGCAACGGCGAGCCGTTCGAGCTCATCAAGTTCCGCACCATGCGCAGCCTCGGTGATGCGGGTGGGGTGGCGAACGACGCCGAGCGGTTGACGTCGCTGGGGCGGTGGTTGCGCAGCACGAGTCTTGACGAATTGCCCACCCTGTGGAACGTGTTCCGGGGTGGCATGAGCCTGGTCGGCCCTCGACCGCTGCTCATGGAATATCTCGAGCGCTACACCCCGGAGCAGAGCCGACGCCACGAGGTGCGGCCGGGCGTCACGGGCCTCGCCCAGGTGCGCGGACGCAATGCGCTCTCCTGGGACGAGAAGTTCGCGGCCGACATCGAGTACGTCGACAACCTGAGCCCTCGCATGGACGCGCGGATCCTCGCCGCGACCGTGGCCGCGGTGCTACGCCGGAAGGGCATCTCGGCCGAAGGCGTGGCCACGATGCCGCTCTTCCAGGGAAGCCAGCGGAGCAACGGATGAGCCGCGGCCGGCCTCTGGTGGTGATTGGCGCGGGCGGCTTCGGGCGGGAGGCGCTGGACGTCGTCGAGGCAATCAATCGGGCCGTCGCCACCCCGCTGTTCGACGTGTTGGGCGTTCTCGACGACCAACCGAGCGAGGCGAACCTAGCCCGCCTCTCCCGCCGTGGTGTGACGTACCTCGGAACCGTCGACGAGTGGCTGGAGAGCGACGCCGAGGCCGGGTACGTGCTCGGCGTCGGCGCACCGTCGGCACGCGAACGGTTGGACCATAAACTCTCCAGCGCGGGCCTGGAGCCCGTGACGGTTCTCCACCCTTCCGCCGGTACTGGCACGGAACTGCGCCTCGCCGCCGGGACGGTCGTCTGTGCCGGCGTACAGGTGTCGACCAACGTCGAAATCGGTCGCCAGGTGCATCTGAACCCGAATGCGACCATCGGCCACGACGCCGTCCTCGAGGGTTACGTGTCCGTAAACCCGGGCGCGATCATTTCGGGGGAATGCCGAATCGGGCGTGGAACGCTCGTCGGTGCCGGGGCCGTCGTGCTCCAGGGCCTAAAGGTCGGCTCAGGCGGCCTGGTCGGCGCAGGCGCGGTCGTGACGCGAGATTTGCCGTCCGATGTTACGGCTGTTGGCATTCCTGCAAAACCACTAAACGGGTCTGGCGCGGCGTGACTCCGCGACCATTTGAGAGGATCGTCAGGTGAAGAACAAGAAGCTCGTCGTCATCGGACAGGGGTACGTGGGCTTGCCGCTCGCCATGCGGGCGGTGGAGGTCGGCTACGACGTCATCGGGCTGGAAGTCGACGTCAGCCGCATGGATCGGCTGGCGGCCGGCGACTCCTACGTCGAGGACATCCCGTCGCAGCAGCTCCAGTCGGCCCTGGCGACAGGTCGCTACCGGCCCAGCCAGGACTACGCGGCAGCGAAGGACTTCGACATTGCGGTCATCACGGTCCCGACGCCGCTGCGTGAGGGCAACCCCGACCTGTCCTACATCGAGCAGTCCGGTCAAACGCTCGCCCCGATGCTGAAGGCGGGTGCGACGGTCGTCCTCGAGTCGACGACGTACCCCGGGACCACCGAGGAGCTGCTGGCCCCTATCCTTGAAGCGGGGTCCGGCCTGGTGGCTGGACGTGATTTCAGCCTCGGTTACAGCCCCGAGCGCATCGACCCCGGCAACCCCGTGTTCGGGCTGGTCAACACCCCCAAGGTGGTCTCCGGGATCGACGGCCCGTCGTCGGCGGCAGTGAAGGCCTTTTACGACGACATCGTGGAGCAGACGGTTCCCGTCCTGTCCCCGAAGGAGGCAGAGCTCACTAAGCTGCTCGAGAACACCTTCCGCCACGTCAACATCGCGCTGGTGAACGAGCTGGCGGTTTTCGCCCACAGCCTCGGCATCGATGTGTGGGAGGCCATCGACGCCGCGTCCACCAAGCCGTTCGGGTACATGAGGTTCACCCCGGGCCCCGGGGTCGGCGGCCACTGCCTGCCAATCGATCCCTCGTACCTGTCCTGGCAGGTGAAGCGCACGCTAGGCCAGCCGTTCCGCTTCGTGGAGCTCGCCAACGACGTCAACGACCACATGCCCGACTACGTGGTCCAGCGCGTGACCGAGCTGCTCAACCGGGAGCGCAAGTCCGTGAATGGATCGACCGTGCTCCTGGTCGGTCTGGCCTACAAGAAGAACACCAGCGACGCCCGCGAGTCACCTTCGGTCCGGGTGGCTCAGCTGCTCGCCGCTCTCGGGGCCGAAGTCCGCTTCGCTGATCCGCTCGTCGATCTGGAGGTGGTGCAGCTGCACGAGCCCCTTCCGGCGCAACAGGTGGACCTGGACGCGGCTCAGGTGGGCGCCGCCGACGTCGTCGTCCTGTTGGTCGACCACGATGTGCTGAAGCTCGACCTGCTGAGCGAGGCCCTCGTCCTCGACACGCGGCGGACGCAGCGTGACCCGCGCTGGAGCGTGCTGTGAGCGGCGAGTCTGTCCTGGTCACGGGCGGGGCCGGCTTCATTGGAGCGAACCTCTGCCGCCGGCTCTGCGAGGACCCCGACATCGCAGAGGTCCGCGTGCTGGACGACCTCTCCTCAGGTTCCCTGAGCAACCTGGACGGATTGCCGGTCCGAGTGCACCAGGGGTCCATCCTGGACACCGAGGCGCTAGACGCCGCGACGGCCGGCTGCAGCCACATAGTCCACCTGGCAGCCGTCCCCTCCGTGCCCAGGAGCATCGTTGACCCGGTGCGCAGCCACGAGGCGAACGCCACCGGCACCCTCCGAGTCCTGGAGGCTGCCCGCAGGCACGGCGGGCTCCACGTGTCCCTCGCGAGCTCCTCGAGCGTGTACGGATCGAATCCGGCCATCCCGAAGTCGGAGGACCTCCAGGCACGTCCCATGAGTCCGTACGCCGTCTCCAAGCTCGCCGCAGAGCAGTACGCGGTGGCGTACGCCCAGTGCTACCAGCTGCCAGTGCTGCCGTTCCGCTTCTTCAACGTCTTCGGCCCGCTCCAGGCGGCTGGGCACGCATACGCGGCTGTGGTGCCCGCCTTCGTCAGCGCGGGGCTGGCAGGGAAACCACTCCAGGTGTTCGGAGACGGCCACCAGACGCGTGACTTTACCTTCGTGGGCACCGTCGTGGAAGTTCTCCGCGCAGCCGTCGTCGGTTCCGTCACCGCAGAGCCCACCAACTTGGCGTTCGGCACGCGGACGTCCCTGCTGACCGTGATCGAGCTGCTCGAGGCGGAGCTGGGTCGGAAGCTCACCGTGGACCACCTCGAGCCGCGTGTCGGCGACGTCCGGGACAGTCAGGCGAGCAGCAGCCAGGTGCGGTCGCTGTTCCCGGGCGTCGACGCCGTCCCGCTGACGGATGGCCTGCACCAGACGGTGGAGTGGTTCCGGACGCTGTGAGCGCCCAGGCGTTCGAGCACCGGAGGCTCGCGCTTCCGAAAGGACATCGATGAGGATTGCCGTGCTGGTGCCCACGATGGGCGGGGGCGGCGCGGAGCGCCAGATCCAGCTGCTCACCGAGCACCTGCCCGCCTTCGGCCATGACGTCTGCGTCATCACGATGCGCTCGCTGGGGCAGGGGAGCGTCGAGCACCCCTTGCCGACCGGGACCCAGCGGGTCCGGCTCGACTTCACGGGCCGCCGACTGCTGACCAGCCCCGCGAAGCTGCGCCGCTCCCTGCGCACCTGGCGGGCTGACGCGCTTCTCGCCTTCAACGAACCAGCGGTGCTCGCTGCTCGCGTCACGACCGTCGGCAGTCGCCTCCCGCTGATCTCCTCCGTCCGGACCTCCGCCCTGCCCAGTGGGCCGCGTCGTCTCCTGATGCGGATCAGCCGGCGGGCGGACGTCACGACGGTGTTCAACTCCTCCCAGTCGCTGGAGAAGTACGCCGCGGCGGGCCTCAGCGATCCGCAGCGGTCACAAGTGATCCACAACGCCCTCGCAGACACCCTCCCGGCGACGGTCAGGCCGAGGCAGGCTGCCAGCCCCTTCCGATGGATCGCGGTGGGCCGGCTGACGGACGCCAAGGGCTACGACCTGCTGGTCGAGTCGATGTCCCAGCTGATCCAGGCCGGTCATCTCGCCACCCTGGACATCTTCGGCGAGGGCCCGGGCGCCCAGGCACTGGAGCGCCTGATCGAAGACCGGCAAATGGGCCACGCAATCCACTTGCGCGGTTTCACCTTCGACTGGCACAGCTCCCTCGACGACTACGACGGCTTCGTCCTCAGCTCGCGGTGGGAGGGCTCCCCCAACGCTGCTCTGGAAGCCCTGGCGTGCGGCATGCCCATGGTCGCCAGCGACGTCGGGAACCTGGCCGAGCTCCTGCCCGAGGGCCGGTTGGCGCCACCGGGAGACAGCGCCGCGTTGGCTGAGCGCATGCGCGCCCTTATGGGCACCGACGCGGCGCTGCGCACCGAGGAGGCACTCGCGGCGCAGCAGGCGACATGCGCGCGCCACGGCCTCACTCCGGTGATGCAGCGATGGCACGAGGCGCTGCAGCGCCTCGTCGAGGAGAAGTCGCGCGGGACGCTCCGCTGATGGAGCGGAACCGGCGAGGACCAGTTACCGGACGGCCCGCCGCCTCGAAGCTGCTCCAAGCGACAAGACGCGCCGGGTTCACCATGGGCGCCTCGCGGCTTGTGGTCGCCGCGTTGGGCCTCGCCGCCGCCCCGCTGCTCACGCGCCTACTCAGCCCGGTGGAGTACGGGACGTACGTCCTCGTGATCACCGCCGTATCGATCGGCTCGACCGTGCCGTCGCAGTGGCTCAACGCGGCGGTGCTCCGCTTCGCGCCAGCGGAGGATCCCAGTCGGCTGCACCGGGCGACGGTCACCGCCTGGTTGCGCAATGCTCCCGTCGTGGCGCTGCTGACAGGTGTTATCGCTGCCGTCACGCTTGGCAGCGCATGGCTGACCGTCGCCTTTTGCGTCGCCTACGCGCTCGCGGAAGCCGCCTTCACCACCAGGTGGATCCTCCTGAGAGCCCGCATCCTCCCGCGAGCGTTCATCGTCGCGGGCGTGCTGCGCAACGGCTCGTTCCTCCTCATCGTCGCCCTGACGGGTGCACTCGCCGATGACGTCCAGCTCAGCTGGGTCCTGGGCGGGATCTTGGCCTCGAGCCTGTTGGCGACGGCGTCGACGTGGCGGGCCTTGTCGCCGCCGCACTCCCGGCGCGCGGACCTCCAGCCCTGGTGGCAGTACGGCCGCCCGCTCGTCCTCAACTACGGGCTCAGCCTCTCGATGCTCTACGTCGACCGGTTCATCCTGCTGGCGTTTCGCGGCAAGGAGGAGGTTGCCCTCTACGCCCCGACGTTCGACATCCTGTACGGCGTCGTCACCCTGGTGACGGGTCTGGTGGGCCTGGTCGCCGTCCCCAGGCTCTTCGCCCAGCTAGAGGCCCACGTTCGGCAGACGCATCTGCGCTTGCTCCGCCGCCGGGCGGCCCTGTCGAGTGCGGCCGTGTGCATGCTGCTCTTCGCAGCCTGGCCGGCGCTCTCCGTGGTGATGATCGGAGAGGACCTCCGTCTGGGTGACCCCCTGACGGTCGGGCTGCTCATCGGGGCGTTCGGCTTGACGGCCTATCGCTACCAGTACGTCAACATCGTGGCTCAGCTGCACCACAACACGAAGGTGCAGACACGCGTCACGGCCCTCGCCCTGGCAACGAGCGTGGCCGCCAACAGCGTCTTGATCCCGTCCTTCGGTCTGCGTGGTGCCGCTGCCTCGGCAGCCCTGTCCGCTTCGGTGGCCGTGCTCGTCGGGGTCTGGGCGAACGCCCGGTCGCGCCCGCGGCACGCGCAGAGACATGAGGAGCCACACCCCACGTCGAGGTGAGAGGCTGCCTCGCATGGTGAGTAACACGTGGGACGGGCGGCTGGAAGCCGGGCAGCTGACGGGTTCCTTCCCGCTCTTCGCGGGCGGGACCAGCGGTCCGTTCTACGACTTTGCGACGGCCATGGCCGCGCTCCCGGCTGGCAGGCACGAGCTGGATCCGCTGGCGATGCTGGGCGTCGCGACCAAGGGATACGCGTTCGGCGATCGGACGATGGTTCAGGGGCTGTCGCGGCTGCCCTTCATGGCCCGCGTGGACGCCAGCACCGGGGAGGTCCGCCAGGCGGCCGAGCCGAGTCATGCGGCAGCCGAGGAGCGCAGTGCGCCCCCTCTGCTCGAGCTGCTGTCGGACGAGCTGCAGCAGGCACTCTCCGGCCGGGCACGGGTCGGGCTGCTCCTTTCCGGTGGCATGGACAGCCGGATCGTCGCCGGCGTCCTGCACAGGCTGCAGGCCGCTGGTCGTCTCTCCTCCGAGATCGTCGGCGTGACGTGGGGGACGTCCGACTCCCGAGACGTCGTCTACGCCGAGTTCCTGGCCCGTGCTCTCGGCTGGCGGTGGCGGCACATCGAGCTGACACCCGCCCTGCTGCGACGGAACCTTCTGCTCATGGCGGACGCTGGCGCCGAGGTTTCGCCCCTGCACCTGCACGGTCTGCCTGACGTCGCTCAGATGGATGACCTGGACCTGGTCGTCGCGGGCACCTACGGGGACTCCATCGGCCGGGCTGAGTACTCCGGGAGGCACATCTCGGCCCTGCCAGCGACCAAGCCGCGGGTCGTCGATCCCTTCGGAGCCTTTCCAGCCCTCAACACCCGGTCGCTGCGCACGGCCCTGCGCAGCGAGTCGACCGCGTGGCGACCGTCAGACGGGACTCGAGAGGAGTGGCAGCTCCGGGAGCTGGAGCAGCAACGGCACTACTTGCGCCGGCTGCTGCAGGTCACCATGTCGTCCGCGCTCCATCCCCTTCCGCTGTACCAGGCGTTCACCGCCCCTCCGGTGTACTCGGCCATGTGGCAGCTCCCGCCGAAGCAGCGCGGTGACGTGCACTACCGCACGCTGCTCGCCGAGCTGCACCCTGCCTTGAGGGACATCCCGTGGTCGCGCACCGGCACGCGGTACGACGGAGTCCGGGACACAAGTGTCGATCGACTGCGCTCGAGGCACCACAAGTACGGCGAGTGGCTGCGCGGCGAGACCGGCTCGACCGTCGAGTCACTGGTCCTGGACTCTCCTCTGGCCCGGCACAAGGCGTACGCGCGCCCACTCCGGGCGGGAATTCGCAACTGGCGGAGGACGAAGACCTCCGACTACACGCGTCTCGATCTGCTCTTCACGTGGCTCGCCTCGCTCGGCAGCATGTCGAACCGCTACGCGCTCGACGTGCCGAGCGCGTCTTCTGGGAGAGCGTCAGTCTCCCCCGTAGGTGGCGCATACCGGACGGCCTACCGGCTCGCCAAGGACCGCCCGGCCACCTGAGGCAGCGCAGTAGCCGGTGCGCGATCCCTCAGCCGGCCTGACCGCGCCCTTAGCTCAGCCTCGGGCGCTCTGGCAACGATCGTCCCTTGAGATGTCCAACGGCACGCTCTACTACCTCATCTGAGTCCACCCAAAACGGCAGGTAGAGCGCCAGCGCCATCGCGCTGTAGACGAACAGCTGCGCGCCGCCCGACCAGCCGTAGGTGGTCGCCAGGACCAGCGGGACGTGGAAGGCGATGCCCAGAGCCGCTGCGGGCAGCCGGGTATGGCGGAACCACAGCGCCACCGCCAGTCCACCCTCGACGATGATCGCGCCCGCCGAGGCGATGACCAGCAGCCACATGGGGATCGCCACGTCCCCGAGCAGGACGGACCTTTCGGTGGCGCGGGCGAGCACGTCGCCGGACAGGTAGGTGCCGTTGATCTTCGTGACGGCAGCGAAGGCGTAGACGATCGTGAGCTGCGCCCGCAGCAGGAAGACGTGCCAGCGGTCGTCGAACATCGACAGGATCACCCCGACCAGCACCATCAGGTACAGGTGGTGGTTGAACAGCGGCCCGGCGACGACGATGGCGCTGCCGGCGGCGGCGATGATGAACGCGCCGACCTTCCAGCGCGGTGTGACCAGCAGTGCCGTCCCGACGAGCCAGGCGGCGAGCAGCGGCAGCGCCAGGTCGGTCCGGTCGGGCAGGCGAATGGCGAGGTCGACGGCCTTGACGCAGGCGATCAGGGCAAACGCGTAGCGGAACAGCCGCAACGGGTCGCTCACGCCGAGTACATCTGCCACGAGATCGGGAACATGCCCGTGACCGTCCAGCCCTCCTGAGCGATCCGCAGCACGAACAGCGCCAGGGGAACAAGCACCTGGACGGCGATGAACGCGATGACCCAGCCCTTGCTGCGCAACATCGGCCGACTGTACCGCTGTGGCTAGCCCGTTGTGGGCGGGACGCGGCAGGCGGCGGTGCCGCCGGGCATCCGGTACCGGTTGCGGCTGACCCAGCCGTACACGACCCGAGACAGCGGTCGGACGGGACCGGCGACGATGACCCTGCCGACCAGGGCGAGCAGCCCGCCGCAGGCGATCAGGGCGTAGCTGATCGCGGCGGCACCTTCCCGCGGCGCCTGCCCAGGCTCGAGCCAGTAGGCCGCCTCGGTGACCTGCTCCTCGCTCAGCCCGACAGCCTCCAGCGACGGCAGGAACTGCCACGGGGTGGCCTGGAACGCGCCGCCGGCCCGTGCCTCGATCCACGTCGCCGAGGTCGTGCAGAACCCGCAGTCCCCGTCGAAGATCAGCGTGCTCACCGGGTGAGCATAGGCCGCTGGGCCGCTCCCCCGGCAAGGTTCGATCTCCGCTTCGGCGACTTCGGCGACTTCACCTCCTGCGGCTCGGTGTGCCACATCAGGCTGGTCACGATCAGCAGCGGCAGCACCAGCGGCCGGGGGTAGAAGTAGGTCGCGCTCAGGCACGTGCCGATGAACGTGACGAGGACCGCGGCCCCGGCGACGGCAGCGACGGGCGCCCGCCTGAGGCTCTGCGCGACGGTGACGGCGACGCCGAGCACGACGATCAGCCAGCCGAGCGCCCCGGGCATGCCGATCTCTCCCCACAGCAGCAGCGGGACGATGTGCACGCCGAGGTCGAAGTCGCTGCTGCCGCGGTACAGGCCCGGCCCGGTGCCCAGCAGCGGGCGCTCTCCGATGAGCCTCCACGCTTCGCCGGCGAGCGTGATCCGCAGGTCCGCGCTGCCGACCCCAGCGGCCCCACTGTCGGACAGCGGCGACACCACCCGGTCCAGGAACCGCTGCCCGAAGCCGCCGCCAGACCCGCTGCCACTGTCGATTCCTTGCAGGCCGTACCAGAAGCCGACGATCGCCAGGCTCAGGGCGGCGAGGACCTTGACCCCCGAGTTGCGCTGCGCGCCGCCCTTGCGGACTAACAACCGCATCAGCGCCAGGACCCCGACGCCGGCGACGGCCACGATCGCTCCGGACCCTGCTTGCGTCACGACGACCCCGAGCGCCAGCACGGCAACGAGTACCCCGCCGCGCAGGAACGACAGGTGGCCGCGGACGACGAGGTAGTAGACCAACGGGATCGTCATGGCCGCGACCTTCGCCAGCTCCCCCACGCCCGTGAACAGGCCGGGGCGGGCTCCGCCGCTGCCGACAGCATCCATGACGCCCAGTGCCAGAAGCTGCGAGTAAGCCGCGGGCAGGAAGGTGAGCAGCGCCATGCCGACAGCGATGGACGTTGCGACGCCGTAGACGAACGCTTTGGCCGTAGTGATCCGCCGCTCGACCGGGAGCAGCACCAGCACTGCCGGAATCATCATCAGCACCAGCCAGTACTGACCGGCCAGTGACCCGATGTCGAGCAATGCCGCGTCAAAGCGCACCAGGCCCGACACGAGCACGCCACCGACGATCAACATTCCCGCGAGCCGGAACGGTAGCCCTGGCCGCTCTGACGTGCCGGGTTGTGTTAGGCCCCGGCCGATGAGCAGCAGACCGCCCATGATGATCAGAACGTCGCTGGCGCTGATCCCAACGCCTGGTACGGGGCGGACGCGGACGAAGGCCGCTAGGAACACTCCGGCGACGAACATCCGCCACGCAAGCCGCCCCGCGAGCGGCTCCGCCCTGGTTTTCACGCCCACACATTAGGACCCGCCCTGACTAGCCCGCCGATCGGCCGCTAATGCGGGCTAGCGTGTCCCGCCCCGGGTCTGATGGAGGCTCTCAATCCACGTGAGGATCAGAGTCATGGCGGCACCGAGGAAGTACCCCGATGAGCTGCGGGAGCGGGCGAGCCGGATGGCGGTCGACGCGCGGCGCGATCCGGCGACCCGGACGGGGGCGTTGAAGCGGATCGCTGAACAGTTGGGCATCAACGCCGAGACTTTGCGCAACTGGGTGATCCAGGCAGAGATCGACGACGGCGACCGGCCGGGCAGCACGACCGACGAAGCGCGACGGATCGCCGAGTTGGAGCGGGAGAATCCGGAGCTGCGCCGGGCGAACGAGATCCTGAAGACCGCGTCGGCGTTTTTGCGCAGGCGGAGCCCGACCGCCGACTGAAGTAGTCGTCGGATTCATCGATGAGCACAAGGAGCGCTTCGGGGTCGAGCCGGTCTGCGCGGCGTTGAAGGACGCCGGCGTGCAGATCGGCCCGAGCACGTACTGCGCGCACCGGACCAGGCCGCCCTCGGCCCGGTCAACGGCGACCACCGTGGTGATCGAGCGCGTGCACGCGGATAACTTCGGCGCATACGGGGCGCGGAAGGTGCACGCCGAGCTGCGTCGGCAGGGCCATCGGGTGGCCCGGTGCACCGTCGAGCGGCTGATGCGCACCGCTGGGCTGCGCGGTATCAGCTGGGCGAAGGGGCCGCGGACCACGGTGCCCGGCACGGGGCCGGACACCCGCCCGGACCTGGTCGACCGCGCGTTCGCCGCGACCGGCCTGGACCAGCTGTGGGTCGCCGACATCACCTACTGCCGCACCTTCTCCGGCTGGGTGTACGCCGCCTTCGTCATCGACGTGTTCTCTCGCCGGGTGGTCGGCTGGCAACTATCGAAGTCGCTGCGCACCGACCTCGCGCTCGACGCACTTGAGATGGGCTTCTGGATCCGCCGGCGGGCCGGCCGCGACTTGACCGGGTTGGTCCATCACTCGGACAAGGGAATCCAGTACGTCGCGGTGCGCTACACCCAGCGCCTGGCCGAGGTCGGGGCGGTGGCCTCGGTCGGCTCCACCGGCGACAGCTATGACAATGCTCTGGCCGAGGCGTTCAACTTGCTCTTCAAGGCCGAACTGATCCGCAACAGGGCCGTGGAGAAGCATCGACGACCTCGAGATCGCCACCGCCGAGTACATCGACTGGTTCAACCACCGACGCCTGCACGGCGAGATCGGACTCGTCCCACCGGCCGAGCACGAGGACGACTTTTCACCGGCACAACCCCGCGGCGACTACCGTCGCCGCGTCAGTTCCGAGCCTCCACTGAACCCGGGGCGGGACACGCTGTCATCCGTCGGTACTGGGTCGGGCGTTCGGCGGTCAGAAACGTCGCGGTCGCGACATGGCAGCTCGAAGATCGGTAGATCAAACGCCTCCTCGTGCACGTCCAGAGCACTGGAGGCGGCGCGGCCTCGCGAGCTGCGGCGAGGGCGAGGTTGACGTAGTGCTAATCGTCGAAAAGCCGCCGAAGGTAGGCACCGGACCGAACCTGCGCGATAGTGGCCGGTCCCACGCGTTCGCGCTGCCGCGCCGAGGACGATCTCACTGTCGAAGGTGACGATAAGCGGCCGTTGCAACTTCGTTGTGAAGGCCTCGAGCCACTCTCAGTCCCTCCGGCTCCGCTCGAGCAGCGTCGCCCAGAGCAGGCTCAGGCGTCAGCCGCTCCACTTGTGGTGAGCGGGGGCTCGGGAGCCGCACCCGCTAGCGTGCCCGTGTGCGCATACTCCACGCTGTCACGGCGCCGGAGACGGCGAGGGCGTTCCTCGCCGGCCAGCTCTCCGATCTCGTCGACAAGGGCCATGACGTCCACCTGGTGTGCTCGCCAGGGGAGGCGCTGGCCTCCATCGACCCACGGGTGAGGATCCACGCCGTGGCCATGCGCCGCGAGCCGCAGGCGTGGCGCGATGCGCTGGCGCTCGTGCGCCTCGTGCGCCTCGTGCGCCGTGTCCGCCCCGAGGTCACCGTCGTCAGCACGCCCAAGGCCGGCCTCCTGGTCGGCCTCGCTGCCGCCCTCGCTGGAGTTCCGCGCAGGTTCTATCTCCAGCGCGGACTGCGGCTGGAAGGAGCCACCGGCGCGACACGGCTTCTGCTCACTGCGCTGGAGGTCGTGAGCTGCCGAGCCGCACACCACGTCGTCGCCGTCAGCCCGAGCCTCGCCGGCGAGCTGAGAGAGCTGCGGGCGGTGCCGAGCGAGCGGGTATCCGTGCTGGGGTCCGGGAGCAGCAACGGCGTGGACTACGAGCGCTTCCGCCCGCCCACTCAGGAGGCGAGAGCTGCCGCACGGGAGAGCGTCGGCGCGCCACCGGACACCGTCGTCATCGGGTTCGTCGGCAGGCTCACCGCGGACAAGGGCCTCGAGGACCTGCTCGCCGTGGCCGGAGGTGTCGGCCGGAGGGCAGACGTCATGCTGGTCGTCGTCGGGGACTTTGAAGACATCAGCCTAAGGCAGCAGTACGAGGCTCGACTGGCGGCGAGCAACGTCCACGTGACGGGGTTCGTGAGCGACACGGCCCCGTGGTACGGAGCCATGGACGTACTCGTGCTGCCGACCCGGAGGGAGGGCTTTCCCAACGCGGTCCTCGAGGCTGCAGCGAGCGGCTTGCCCGTCATCACGACAGACGCCACCGGCGCGCGGGACAGCGTGATCGACGGCATCACCGGTCACGTGGTGCCCCGAGGCGACGCCGAAGCACTCGACACGGCGCTGCGTCGTCTCGTGGACGATCCCGGGCTCCGGGCCGACATGGGCGCCGCAGCACGGGCCCGCGTGGTGCGTGATTTCAACCAGCGCGTCGTCTGGGACCGTTACGCGCGGCTCTGGACCACTGGATGAGCTCGCCGGAGGGCTGCAGCGACGCCCGCGGACGCCCGCCGGAACTCGCCATCATCGGGACCGGCGGCCATGGCCGCGAGTTGCTCGACATCGTCACGGCGATCAACAGCATCACACCGACATGGACGTTCGTCGGGTTCCTGGGACGACGTCGCCCGGACCCGTCACTCCTGCCGCAGCGGGCGGCGACGTGGCTGGGGCCGGTCTCGGCGCTGGCCGACATGGACGTCCGCTACATCGTCGGCATCGGCGACTCGACTGCACGAGCCGACGTGGACCGCCTGGCCAGCGGTTGGAGGCGTGAACCGGCGACCCGCGTCCACCCGCGTGCCTCCGTCGGCTCCGATGTCGAGTCTGGGTCCGGGGGCCGGGGAAGAACCTCACCACCCACGTCCTACCCCACAGACGAGTCGATTAGCAACGACGGTCTGCTAGATCGGCAGGGGACGCCCGCGGCAGTTGGTCGATCCGCCCGCTCGCCCGCTCGCCCGCTCGCCCGCCGGCACCGCCGGGTGACGACAGCAACGTGCGCAGCGCGCCGGCAATCCGTCGTCGACCTCGGCGTGCGCCGCAGCCGGCCCGTCGATCGGATCGGGGGCGACGTGGGCTCCCAAGCAATCGCCGAAGCTGACGCCGCCGTCCTGGTACAGGCGCACAGCGAGTACCTCGGCGGCGCGCTGGACGGAGTCCGCATCTTCGACACGCGCGGCGTGCTCGAGGGTGATGTGGTCGAGCGCCTCTGAGCACGGCCCGCTGCACTGGCCCACCGATGAGCCGCAGGTAAACGGGCGGGACAGCTGAGGCTCGGGCGTCGGCTGTCTCCCGTCCATTGCCGTCTGGCGTTGAGTTTTCCAGCTACCGTCGGCTTGACGCCAGAAGGCAACGAGCGGGGGACCGGTGGGGAAGCACGGCCATGACACGTCGTTCGACGTGGTGGACCGGTACGAACTGGAGCTCGAGGAGAAGGCGCCCGCGAATCCGCGGAACCGCCGGCTGCGCCGGGCGCTCATCGCGCTCGGTGCGAGCGTTCTGGTTCTCGTTTTGCTCGTCGCCGGCGGCGCCTGGTACCTGACCAACCGCTACGCCGGGAACCTGGAGCGGGTCGAGGCCTTCACCGGGCTGGACGAGTCCCAGCGGCCCGCCGCACCCACGGCGGCGTCCGCCGGTGAGGCGCCCTTGACCTTTCTCATCGTCGGGTCGGACACCCGCGCCGACGTGCCGGTAGGGGAGACCCCCGACGGTCGGTCCGACGTCATGATGCTGGTCCGCGTCACCGGTGACCGGCAGAGCGCCCAGGTCGTGTCCCTCCCGCGCGACTCGTGGGTGAATATCCCCGGCTACGGCCCGAGCAAGCTCAACGCCGCCTACGCCTACGGCGGGCCGAGCCTGCTCGTGCAGACCGTCGAGGGGCTCACCGGCGTGCGCATCGACCACTACGCCGCCATCGATTTCCAGGGCTTCGTCCAGATGACCAACGCGTTGGGCGGGGTCGATGTCCAGGTCGCCGAGACGACCACCAACGGGCCGTACACGTATGAGGCCGGACTCAACCACCTCGCCGGCGAAGAGGCGCTGTACTACGTGCGGCAGCGCTACGGACTCTCTGGTGGGGACTTCGACCGGGTGAAGCGGCAGCAGGCGTACCTGCGGTCGATGTTCGCCAAGGTGTCCGAGCAGAACGTTCTCACCGACGTCGGCGCGCTCGACGGCTTCCTCGTCGCGCTCACCGATGCCATGGCGGTCGACGAGACGCTGTCCAACACAGCGCTCCTGGACATGGCCTACGGCCTGCGGTCCCTCCGCCCCGGCGGGGTCACTTTCCTCACCGCGCCGGTTGCGGGCACCGGTCGGGAAGGAGCGCAGAGCGTCGTCTACCTCGACGCCGGCCGGTCCGAGCAGATGTGGCGGTACCTGCGGGAGGACTCTCTCGCGCAGCACGTTGGTGAGTTCGCCGTCGACGCACTGCCTGCCGTTCCGAACTAGAGCTAGGCCGGCACCGGCGGCAGGCGGTCGACGCGGATGGTTTGCTGCCGGGCGCCGCCGATCTGTCGGCTGACCGCCATCAGGATGGTGCGCAGGGCCGCCGCGATCTCGTCGACGACCTGGGTGTGCAGCTCTGCCCCGCCGTCGATCGGATCCTCGACGCCGGCGGACGAGTGGCCCCGGTGCAGACCGCGCACCTCCATCAGGGCCTCGGCCAGCGCCTTACCGCGCTTCTCCGGGACCACCCCTGCCAGGCGGTGTGGCGGTAGCTCGGCGCACAAGGCTGCCGCTTCCAACAGGGTGAAGGTCTTCCGCAGGCACCGGGGGTCCAACGCAAGCGCCGCCTCCCGGTGCTCGACGCTCATCCCGAGCACCACGTCCGCCCACGCCAGATCCGCCGCGGACAACCTGCGGGCAACGTGGTCCTCGGCCGTTAACCCGCGCTGCTCGAGGGCGGCGACGGTGAGGGGGTGCGCCGCCCGCCCGGCGGGCGCGCGAGTGCCTGCGCTGCGGGCTTCCACGGTGAGACCTAGATGACCCGCCGGCCACGCGCCCGCGAGCACGGCGGCTGCCGCCGAGCGGCAGATGTTGCCGGTGCAGACGAACAGCAACCTCATGAGCAAGTGTTCGGCAGCGAACCAGCGCACCTTGAGCGGGTGCCTCGCAACGCGCCTTGGGACGGATCGACCCACTGCGCCCTGGCGTCGCTGCGGGCCCTGGGAAAGGGCGGGAAACTGGCTGTGATGTCACCTGCCTCCGCCGGTTCGGCGTTCACCGTCTTGCTGGTCTGCACGGGCAACATCTGCCGTTCCGCGCTGGCCGAGCGGCTCGGCCGGGCCTATCTCGACGACCGGCTCGGTGAGCGGGCATCCGACATCCAGCTGGTCAGTGCCGGGACGCATGCCGTCGTCGGATCGGCCATGCATCGGGACAGCGCGTTGGTCCTCCGTGGATACGGCGCCGAACCCGGCGGCTTCCGTGCCCGCCAACTGGACGAGGTCATCGCCGGAGGCGCGGATCTGGTCCTCACGATGACCCGTGCCCACCGTGCCGCGCTCCTCGAGCGCGCTCCTCGCGCTCTCCAGCGCAGCTTTACCCTGCGCGAGGCCGCGGCCCTCCTGTCGGCCGTGACCGAGCATCCGCAGGGTCCGGATCTTCCCGGACGCGCCCGCGCCTTGGTCGCCGCGATGGCGCGTGCGCGTGGACGTCGGCCGAGCGGCGAGGACGACGACATCCGTGACCCCATCGGGATGCCCGTAGAGGTGCACGAGGAGGTCGGTGAGCTGATCGCCGCCACACTTCTGGTCGTCCTCGATCGCTTGGCCGCCCTTGCGGAAGACCACCACAACACGGTGCCTGCCGTCGACGCTGCGACGTGGAGCGGGGAGGCGCTTCGGGTCGTGCGGTGACCTGCGCGCATGGCGCCGCTGGGGTCAGCGCGGAACGTCGGGCAGTGCCTCGTCGGCGAACTCGTCGGCGTTCTGGCCGAGCGAGTCGCTGCGCAGGTACTCCCACATCCGCTCGGAGGCGTTGCCGTCGAGGTAGACGACGCTGGCAGCTCCCTCCATGCCCGTGCCCAGCACCGGAGCGGTGAAGAACTCGACGTCGCCCGGCGTCACCCCGCGCATCGAGTACGCGAGGCTGACCAGGTCCGCGTTGCTCAGAGTGTCATCGACGCTTATCGCGCTCGTGATGGCGAGCATGGCCGCATCGAGCTTCGGCGGGCTGGTGAAGGTCTCCGAGCTGAACAGCTTGTCGAACATCGCCCGCAGGTACTGCTGCTGCCGCTTGACCCGGTCGAAGTCGCCGCCGGGCAGGCCGTAGCGCTGCCCGAGGTACCAGCGGGCCTCGTCTCCGTTCAGGTGGTTCATGCCGGCCTCGAAGGTGTACGGGCCGTTCGTCGTCGTCTCGGCCACCACCACGTCCACGCCGCCGAGGTCGTCGGTCACCTGGACCAGGCCCTCGAAGTCGATGGCGACGTAGTGGTCGATGCGCACTTGGGTGAGCTGCTCGACGGTCTGCACCAGCAGCGACGGACCACCGAACGCGTAGCTCGCGTTGATCTTGTTCATGCCGTGGCCGGGGATCTCGACCCACGAGTCGCGGGGGATGGAGATCAGCTGCGCGTGCTGCCGGTCGGCGGAGAGGCGGGCGAGCATGATCGCGTCCGAGCGGCCGCCGGGGTCGACGCCCTGCTCGCCTTGGCTGCGGGTGTCGGAACCGACCAGCAGGAAGGTGACCGGCTGCTCGCCGGCGCTCTCCTGCGGGGTGGCCGGAGCGGGGCGTGCGTCCTCCTCGATGTCGGCGAAGACGTCGGAGACCCGGTCGATGTTGCCGGCCCAGCGGTCGGCGAGGAACCAGAAGCCGCCGCCGACCAGGAGTGCCAACACGAGCGCCAGGGCCCCGAGGCCGATCAGCGCCCGCCGCAACCCGCGGCGGCGAGGACGGTTTCCGTCGGCGTGGTCGCCGTCGGCCACGAGGGGGACGGGGGAGGTGTCACCCGTGCGCCCGCTGTCGCGCCCGCCGCCCTCGTCCCACTGCATCGCCTGACCCCCGTCGCCGTCGAACCCGGCCGAGGGTACGGCGACGCGAGAAAGAGCAGGGCCGGCCCTGCCTCCCGGGGGTGAGGCTCAGGCCAGGCCGCGCTCGCGATCGACCGGCGCGCGCTCGGGGGCGGGGATGCAGTGTCCGATGGCCGGGTGGCCGGATGGGCGCGCCCTGCGTGGAGCCCCCTGCGTCGCGGCCCCGCCCGGGATCGGCCACGCCTCGTCGGTGACCGGCCCGGCACGCAGAGTCGTGGCCACGGCGACCTCGTCGTCGGCCAGGCGGATCCCGCGCCCGATCACCAGGGCGACGGCGACGCCCGCCGCCACCCACAGTGCGATGAGGATCAGCACCCAGCTCATGGGCTCTTCCTTGGTGTCGCCGGCTCGTCGCCGGATACGAGGGGGACCTACCCTTCTCCGTGACCGTGATCACTTACCTCGACAGTACCCTCGCATGTCTGCCGGCGGGTCACAGCTGCGCATCACAAGTATTCCCGGAACCTGGTGGGTGCGCCGGGGCGGCGTCGCTCAACGCAGCCGGAGGGCATGAGTCGCGCTAGCGCGTCTGGGCGTGACCGCCGCCGCCGGTGCTCACCGGTAGCGTGCCGCCGCGCAGTCGCCGCTCCAGCGGCTTCTCGACCACCGTGAACAACACGTAGGCGCTGGCGATCGACCCGACCAGGGCCAGCACCGAGGCGCCGATGGCAGCCGCGACGGTGGTGGGCTCGAACACGTAGTCCACCGCCCGGATCACCAGCTGGTGGGTGAGGTAGAAGGCGAACGACCACTCGCCGAGCTTCACCAGCACCGGGCGGCGGAACACCGACGGGCGCCCGTCGAGGTCGGCCTGCGCGGCCGTCGCGATGGTGAGCGCGAACGGGATGAACGGGATCGCCACCCAGATCAGGTACGCGGGCGCGAACGCTGCGACGACGTAGGCGACGGCGACGAGCGCGAGCGAGCCGCGGAGCCCGATGCGGCGGACGCGGGCGCCCTCCTTGATCCACAGTGCGATGAGGATGCCGAGGCAGAACTCCCACAGCCGCTGCACCGGGAAGATGAAGATCGCCCAGTCGGCCACCGTCTCGCCGTGGGTGAG
This sequence comes from Blastococcus sp. SYSU DS0616, assembly GCF_054051015.1. Taxonomy (NCBI): domain Bacteria; kingdom Bacillati; phylum Actinomycetota; class Actinomycetes; order Geodermatophilales; family Geodermatophilaceae; genus Blastococcus; species Blastococcus sp. SYSU DS0616. The sequence goes on along the minus strand of NZ_JBJHAJ010000014.1, from coordinate 70,501 downwards.
CGGCGCCAGCACGATCGGGGGCACGATCACCAGCAGGCAGAGCACCCCGGCGACCCACCACCGCGCCCGTTGCGACAGGCGCAGCGCCTGCACGATCAGCAGCGGGAACAGCGCGTAGAAGAACATCTCGCAGGAGATCGACCACGTGACGCCGTTCCCGGCCCAGTAGTACTCGTTGTCCGGGATCCACGCGTGCAGGCCGAGGAACTGCGGCGCCATGTGCAGCAGCAGCGTCCCGGTCTCCTCCGGGCGGGCCAGCGCGTTCAGCGGGATGAACGCGATCACCGCGACCCAGTACGCGGGCGCGATGCGGGCGAACCGCCGGCGGTAGAACGGGCCGGCCCGGTCACCGGGGCGGTGCGTCCAGGTGAGCACGAACCCGCTGAGGATGAAGAAGAAGCTCACCCCGGCCGCGCCCGGCTCCAGGTACGGGTAGACCGTGTCGGCCACCGGCGTGAACTCGAACGTCGCGATCAGGTGCGAGCCGAAGACCAGCAGCGCCGCGACGAACCGCAGGCCGGTCAGCGAGTCCAGCCGCGCGGTCGGCTTCGGCGGAAGGGGGCCGGAGGACGACGCCCGCGGACGCACCGGCAGCGCTGCCGCGCGCCGCGGCTGCCGCTCACCTGCGCCCTGGCCCGCCGGCCGCGTGGCGGCGCTGCGCGACGTCGTGCCAGGGCGTGGTGTCGACACCGCTAACCCGCCCGAGGTGCGCCGGGCACCTCGGGCTGCTCGTCGGCGACACGTCGGGGGAAGATCATCGCTACCGACAATAAGCGCTGCCGGCCGTCGCCGCCGGGCGTCGGGGAACACGGGGCGTGAACACCTCGTTTCCTCCTACGTGGCGGTGACGCTGCGGTCACGAGCTCTCGATGAGTAATCTCGGGCGGCCCGCCCGTGGTTGCCCGGTGCGGGCTCGTACCGGGGGAGTCGGCCGTCGTCCGGGGCGCTGTGCCGCCCACCGCGCTGAGACCAGACCAAGAGGGAACCGCAGTGACTCGAGGACGACGACGGCTCCCGCTCGCCCTGGCGGTGACGGCGTCGCTGGTACTGAGCGCCTGCGGCTCGGGCGACTCCGGCGACGGCGGGGGTGAGGGCGAGGCCCCGCACGCGACGTCACAACCGATGTCGACCCCGATCGAGAGCACCGCCATCCCGCGGGCCCAGCTCGATCCGGTCCCGACGACGGGGGACCGGTTCACCACCTCCCGGTCGAGGTCCTCCGCCACCTCGGGGTCGACGTCGCCGGAGCAGCCGGCGGAGCCCGAGCAGGTGTGGAGCTACGCCGACGGCGACCTCTCCGACTGGAGCGAGGTGCAGGCTGCCCGGCCCGAGCAGGTGCGGGTCGTCGACGAGCCGGTCCGCCCCGGGAACGAGTACTCCGCCGCCTTCTCCGCCCGCCCGGGCGACTTCACCTTCGGCGTCGACACCACCATCCGCGGGGAGGTGCGCTCGACCATCGAGGAGGCCGGCGCGCCCCGGGAGGGCGACGTGCAGTGGTACTCGTGGTCGACGTACTTCCCCGAGGACTTCCTGTGGGACGGCGGCGGCGAGTTTCTGATCTACACCCAGTGGCACCAGACGGCGAACGAGGGGTCGCCCAACGTCGACCTGTGGGTCACCGACGGGCCGCAGCCGGAGATCCGGCTCTCCGTGCGCGGCGGGCTGCAGGGTCGCGAGTCCGCTCAGTACGTCGCCACCTACGACCTCGGCCCGCTGGAGCGGGGCGAGTGGCTGGACCACATCGTCCGCATCGAGTGGTCCACCGACCCCGAGCAGGGCAACACGCAGGTGTGGATCAACGACGAGCGGCTGGTCAACGCCGTCGGGGCCAACCTGTTCGAGGGGCAGAGCGTCTACTTCAAGCAGGGCATCTACGCGGCGAGCAACACCCGGCGCGAGCACACCCTCTACTTCTCCGACGCCCGCTGGGGCGAGTCGCGGAAGAGCGTCGCGCTCGACGCGCCGGCGGCCGACTGACGGCTACTGCGCCGTGGACGCCGGCGAGCCCAGCGGGTTCTTGCCGGTCGGGGCGTCCTCCAGGACCTCGACGGCCTCGTCGCCGGCCGTGCCCTCCTCCGGCGGCAGGGTCCTCGGCACGACCCGGACGGCGACCAGCCAGCTCACCAGCGACATCGTCGCGGCGGCGATCACCAGCCCCGCCATCAGGCCCGTGCGGCCCCAGGCGGCGGTCAGCGCGACGGGCAGGAGCACCGCGATCGGCGCCACGGCGATCCGCACCTTCAGTGCGGCCCCGGTGTTGCGCGAACCGCGCATCGCCAGCAGCGCCCCGTGCGTGATGCCGAACAGCACCATCTGCATGCTCACCGCGGCCACCAGCCAGCCCGAGCCCCACGACTCGCCGAACAGCGCCTGCCCGACGCCCTGCGGCAGCAGCACGAGCACCGTGCCGTACACCACGGCGACCCCGGCCAGCGCCAGCGAGGCGAACCGGCCGATGCGCAGCGCCCGGTTCCGGTCGGACTCCACCGCGCTCGCCACCATCGGCAGGCAGATGACGCTCGCGGCGGCCACGGTGATGTTGAGCGGGCCGTTGGCTACCTGCGCAGCCTTCAGCGAACCGAGCAGCGCGGTGCTCGCCACCAGCGGCAGCACGAAGATCGTCAGCTGGCCGGAGCCCGAGGAGAGCGCGAAGTCACCGAGCAGCGGGCCGGACACCGGCCACATCGCCCGTAGCCGCGCCCGCAGGTGCAGGGGCTCGCGGCGCAGCCGGAAGGCGACCAGGCCGATCAGGTCGGCCAGCAACGCGCCGAGGATCCACAGGCCCAGGACGACGGCGGTGCCCGAGATGACGTCGGTCAGGGCCAGCACGGTGGCGACGATCATCACGACCAGCCAGACGCCGTCCAGCAGCACCGCCCGGCCCGGCCGCTGCTCGAAGAAGCCGACGTAGCGGAGCGCGTCCTGCACCAGCAGGGCGGGCAGCCCCAGGAAGAACACCGCCCAGGCGACGTCCAGGGGGGTGGCCAGCAGGAGCAGGCCGACCGGGATGCCGATGGCCCCGACCGCCGCCGCCGACGCCACGGCGACCAGGTGCACCGGCGCGCCCTTGAGCACGTTGCGCTGGGTGATGAGCAGCGGGTCGAGGACCGCGGCGCGGGTTCCGCCCAGCAGCAGCCAGTAGATGCTGTAGATGATCGCGAACTCGCCGAAGACGCTCGCGCTCACGCCGGAGGCGATCGCCACCGACAGCAGCATGTTGCTGGCGCTGGAGATCGCCTGGTCGGCGACGGTGAGCCCCCGGCTGACCAGCTTCCCGCCGCGCAGGGCGCGGCCGAGCCGTCGGATCACCATCGGGCGGCGCGGAGGGTCGGCGGCACGGCAGGCGGGATCGGCGGGTCGGGGGTCAGCCGGCGCGGCGGCCGAGCGCCCGGTAGGTCCAGCCCGCGGCGGTCCACTCGCTGCGGCTCAGCGCGTTGCGGCCGTCGAGCACCCGCTTCTGCGACACCACCCGGCCGAACGCCACCGGGTCGAGCTCCCGGTACTGCTTCCACTCGGTGAGCACCAGCACGGCGTCGGCGCCCTCGGCCGCTTCCTCCGGCGTGGCGGCGTAGTCCAGCTGCGGCCACTGCCGGCGGCTGTTCTCGATGGCGGCCGGGTCGGTCACCCGGACGACGGCGCCCTGCAGCTGCAGCTGGGCGGCGACGTTCAGCGCCGGGGAGTCGCGGATGTCGTCGCTGTCGGGCTTGAAAGCCGCACCCAGGACGGCGACCTTCTTGCCCAGCAGCGAACCGTCGCAGACCTCGCGGGCCAGCTCCACCATGCGGATGCGCCGGCGCATGTTGATGTTGTCGACCTCGCGCAGGAACGTCAGCGCCTGGTCGGCGCCCAGCTCCCCGGCGCGGGCCATGAAGGCGCGGATGTCCTTGGGCAGGCAGCCGCCGCCGAAGCCGAGGCCGGCGTTGAGGAACTTGCGGCCGATCCGGTCGTCGTAGCCGATGGCGTCGGCGAGCAGCTTCACGTCGGCGCCGGTCGCCTCGCACAGCTCGGCCATGGCGTTGATGAAGGAGATCTTGGTGGCCAGGAACGAGTTGGCGGCGGTCTTCACCATCTCGGCGGTGGCGTAGTCGCTCTCCACCTTGGGCGTGCCCCGCGCGACGATCGTCGCGTACACCTCGTCCAGCAGCTTCCGGGCCGTCTCGGCGTCGGCACCGGCCGGCAGGCCGTAGACCAGCCGCTCGGGGTGCAGCGTGTCCTGGACGGCGAAGCCCTCGCGCAGGAACTCGGGGTTCCACGCCAGCAGGGCCCCGGGCACCTTCTCGTCGATCAGCTCGGCCAGCCGGGCCGCCGTCCCCACCGGCACGGTGGACTTGCCGACGACGAGCTCGCCGGGGGAGAGGACCTCGAGCAGCGACTCGACCGCGCCCTGCACGTAGCGCATGTCGGCGGCGTACTCGCCGCGCTTCTGCGGGGTGCCGACGCAGACGAAGTGGACGGTGGAGCCGGCCGCATCGGCCATGTCGGTGGTGAAGCGCAGCCGCCCGGTGGCCAGGGTGCGCTCGAGCAGCTCCTCGAAGCCCGGCTCGAAGAAGGGCGCCTGGGCCTTGGCCAGCGAGTCAATCTTCGCCTGGTCGACGTCTACGCCGACGACGTCGTGACCCAGCTCGGCCATCGAGGCGGCGTGCACCGCGCCCAGGTATCCGCAGCCGATGACCGAGATCTTCACGCAGTGCTCCTGTAGTCCGAGTGGGGGTTGGTCGGGCAGGTCTGGCCCCGGCGTTCCCCCGTCCGTCCGATGCAGGCCTCCGCCATGTTCGACCACGCACCACCGGCAACGCCAGCCGGACGGCGACGGGGAGGGGGAGAATCCACCGTGCAGGTGGCGGTGGCCCCCACGGGTGTGACGGCAGCCATACCGAGGCGTCGCCCGGCCGGGGGGTCGCGGCGGCGTGGCATTGTCGGAGCGCCGGTACGCGTGGAACGCTGCGTCGGACCAGCGGGGACCGTATCGCCCGGAGCGAGCGGGCCGGGGCGTGGAAGGGGTCGGGGTGGGTGACGCGCTGACCAGGACCGTGCCCCGCTCGCTGGTCGTCTGCGTGCTCGCCGTCGTCGGGCTCACCGTGGCGGCGTCCTACCAGCCGGTCCCGGTGCTCCTGCTGGTGGTCGGCGTCCCCGTGCTCGCGTGGGGCTGCCAGCACCCCAAGCGCTTCGTGGCGGCCGCCGTCCTGGTCAGCCTGTTCAACAAGTCGGCCGCCCAGGTGAGCGGCATCGCCCAGGTGGACTACCTCGACGAGGCGGTGATCGGCGCCTCGCTGCTCGTCTGCGTCGGGCCCCGGCTGTTCCGCGGCGAGCCGCTCCGGACCTTCCCCGGGCTGGGCTGGTTCGCCCTCTACGGGGTGCTGGGGGTGGTCAGCGGGCTGGTCGCGAACGTGCCGCTCGTCGTCCTGGCCTCGGGGACCGCGCTGGCCGGCAAGGGCATCCTGCTCGCGCTGGCCGTGGCGCAGCTGCGCTGGTCCAGCGCGGACGTGCGCCGCCTGGCCAAGGGCGGCGTCGCCGTCCTGCTGTTCATCATCGCCTGCTGCCTGGTCAACCTGGCCATCCCGCAGACCTGGCAGAGCACGGTCGGCAACATCGACCAGCTCAGCTACCGCGCGGCCATCCCGTCGCTGATCGGGCCGTTCGTCGAGCCGGGCACGCTCGGCATCATGGCCGCCCTGGGGTTCCTCGCGGTCGTCGCCTGGAACACCAGCATGGGCTCGACCCGCTTCACCTGGCTGCTGTCGGCCGGCATGGCCCTGGTCGCCGTCCTCTCCTTCCGGCGCAAGACCTGGCTGGGGATGATGGGCAGCTTCCTGTGGCTGAGCTCCCGGGCCGGCCGCGCCGGCGTCTTCCCCGCGGCGCTCACCGTCGTCGCCGGCATCGTCATCGTCTTCTGGTCGACGCTGCTGAACGCGCTGCAGGGCATCGTCGCCACCTACCTGGACCAGTCCGAGGGCACCGCGGCGCGCACGCTGATGACCCGCGACTCCTTCTTCGTCGCCCAGGACTACTTCCCGCTGGGCGCCGGCTTCGGCCGGTTCGGCTCGGACACGGCCTCGGAGTTCTACAGCCCCCTCTACCTCGAGCGCGGCTACCAGTACGTCTGGGGGCTCTCCGAGCGCACCGGCAACGCGATGTTCCTCACCGACACCATGTGGCCGGCGGTGCTGGGGGAGTCCGGTTTCCTCGGGATGCTGGCGTTCCTCGCCGCGCTCGTCGCCGTCTTCCGGACCGTGAGCCGGCTCTCGCGCGACGCCGAGCCGGTGGCGCGGTTCCTCGGGCTGACCGGGATCGCCTGGCTGGTCCAGTACCTGCTGGAGTCGACCGGCAACCCGGTTTTCGTCTCCCCGCCCTCCTACATCCCTTTGTTCGTCCTGGTGGGCCTGCTGGGATCGTTCGGTGCACGGTCCGCCGAGGAGGACGGGGCCGCCGGGGAGCGGCCGGGCGGAGCGCATCCGGACCGGCGGCGTCCCGAACCGGCGCGCGCGGACGTGGCGAACGTCACCTAGCCCGTCTCCGTCCGCTGCCGGCAGCCACCCCAACCGGCGAATCGGCGCGCGCGGGAAGGGCTGCGCTCCCGTGCCCCATTACGCTGCGGGAGTGCCACCACGACGGGATCGAGCCGAACCGGCAGGTGAGAGGGTGGAGCTGTCCGCGGCGCTCAGCGGCAAGCGCGCCCTCCTGGTCGCCTCGACCGGTGGTCACCTCGCGCAGATCGTCCGGTGGGCCGAGCGCTTCGCCCTCCGGCCGGATTCGGTCTTCGCCACGTTCGAGTCCGAGCAGAGCCGGTCGCTGCTCGGCGGGCGCCGCGTGGTCGCTCTCGACTACGTGCCTCCGCGAGGCCTGGCACCGGCGGTCCGCGCCGCCGTCCGGCTGCACCGGGAGACCCGCCGGGAACCCTTCGACGTCGTCCTGAGCACCGGTGCCGCGGTCGGTCTCTCCGCCTACGCGATCGCGCAGCTGCGGCGCCTCCCGTTCGTCTACATCGAGAGCGTGTCCCGCTTCGACGGGCCCTCGGCCACCGGCCGCATCCTCGAGCGGCTGCCACGGGTGCAGCGGTACTGCCAGCACGCCACGTGGGCCGACCGCCCCGGCTGGCAGCTGGGCCCCTCGCTTCTCGACGACTACACCGCCGTCCCCGTTCCCGACGGCCCCGCCCGGAGCGGCGGGGGACGCCGCGTCTTCGTCAGCCTCGGCACCATCAAGCCGTTCCGCTTCGACGCGCTGGTCGATGCGGTGCGGGACGGGATGCGCCCCGGCGACACCGTCACCTGGCAGCTGGGCGCCACCACGCGCGACGACCTGCCGGGGGACGTGAACCAGGAGATGCGCGCCGAGGACTTCGACCGCCTGGTGGCCGAGAGCGACGTCTTCGTCACCCACGCCGGCGTGGGCACCCTGATGCGCGCCCTCGAGCTCGGCGTCCGGCCCGTCGTCGTCCCGCGGCTGGCAGAGCGCGGCGAGCACGTCGACGACCACCAGCTGCAGGTGGCCCGTGAGCTCGCCGGGCGCGGGCTGGTCCTGCTGCGGGCGCCCGGGGAGCTGACCGCCGCGGACCTCGACCCCTCCGGCGTGGTGATCCGCCGAGCCGGGGACACGTCGGCGTGAGCTGCCCGCTGCGGCCCGCGCTGCGCGTCACGCAGATCGGCAACGCGTCGCAGGGGCGCGGCGGTGTCTCCTCCGTGGTGCGCACGATGAACACCTGGAGCGGCGACGACCTCGTCGTGCGCGAGTGGCCCTCCTACTGGCACGGCGACCGGCGGCGGACCCTCGCCACGTTCGCCCGGACGGCGCTGAGGGTCCTGGTCAGCCGGGTGGAGCCCACCGACGTCTGGCACTTCCACCTGACCCAGCACGGCTCCTTCCTCCGCGAGGGGCTGCTGCTCGGCATCGCCCGCCGGCGCGGGATCTGCTGCACCGCCCTGGTGCACGGCTCGCAGTTCGTCGCGTTCGCCGAGGGCAACCGCCGGCTGGCCCGGCTGGTGCTGCGCTGGCCCGCGGTGGTGTTCGTGCTCACCGATCCGGCGGCCGAGGTCGTGCGCTCCCTCGGCATCGACGCCGTCCGGGTGGCCAACTCGGTGCCCATCGAGGAGAGCCCGGTCGCCGACGGTCGCTCGGGCTTCGTCTTCGCCGGCGAGGTCGGGCCGCGCAAGGGCGCCGACGTCCTCCTCGACGCATGGTCGGAGGCCCGGCTGGACGGCCAGCAGCTGATCCTCTTCGGCGACCTCGCCCCGCAGTTCCGGCTGCCCGAGCCGCTCCCCGACGGCGTGGTGTTCGAAGGGCCCGTCCCGCCGGAGCAGGTGCAGGCCCGGCTGCGGACGGCGCTCGCGCTCGTGCTGCCCAGCCGGGCGGAGGCCATGCCGATGATCATCCTCGAGTCGATGAGCCTGGCGACGCCGGTCATCGCCAGCGACGTCGGCCAGATCGCCGACGTGGTCGACGACACGGGGATGGTCGTGCCCCCGGCCGACCCCGAGGCGCTCGGCGCGGCGCTGCGGCGGATGGCCGCTTCCCCGGAGCTCGCCCTGTCACTGGGGCGCCGCGCGTGGGAGCGGGTGCGGGCCCGGCACTCGAACGACGTCGTGCGGCGCAACTTCGTCGAACACTGGCGCAAGTGCATCGGCAATGGCCCGTCCGGGTGAAGCTTCCCCCCGGATCCCCGCACGATATCTAGCCTGGACGGCCCAGCAACTGCTTGAGTCGGCTGCGCCGGCAGCGCGCGGGCCCGCGCGACGTCCGCGACCGCCTGCAGCTCACGCCTGTGAGCGTCGATCACCGGAGACGAGGAAGTAGTGGAACTCAGAGACACCATCGCGGCCTTCCGCGCCGGGTGGTTCCTGCCCGTGATCGGGGTGCTGGTGGGCGGCGCGGTCGGGGCCGGCACCACCCAGGCGATGACGCCGACGTACACGTCGTCGGCTCAACTCTGGGTGACGTCGACGGACGCCAGCTCCACCACCGCCGCGTTCCAGGGCACCCAGTTCGCCGAGAGCCGGGTGCCCTCCTACGTCGAGATCCTCGGCAGCGAGGTCCTGGCCGACTCCGTCATCGACCGGCTCGACCTCGACCTCACGGCGGCGCAGCTGCAGGAGCGGATCGAGGCCTCGGTGCGGCCGGACACCACCGTCCTGGACATCGTCGTGACCGACACCTCGGCCGAACGGGCCCGCGACATCGCCGTGGCGGTCGCCGCCGAGTTCACCGAGCTGGTGCTGGCGGTCGAGGAGACCACGACGACGCCCACCGACCCCGACGAGGTGCCGGTGACGACCGTGCCGGTGGAGATCCAGCCCCTGGGCACCCCGGCGATCGCGGAGGAGCCCTCCTCCCCGAACCCCGTCGCCAACACCGCCGTCGGCGTGCTCATCGGCCTGCTCGTCGGCCTCGTGCTGGCCTACGCGCGGGTGCGGATGGACCGCTCGGTGCGCGATGCGAAGGTCGCCTCCGCGGCGGCCGGCGTCCCGGTGATCGGGGCCGTCGCCCGCGATCGGCAGCTCGCCTCCGAGCACGTGCTCGAGCGGCACAGCCGGTCGGGCAACGCCGAGGCGTTCCGGCAGCTGCGCACCAACCTGCAGTTCCTCGACGTCGACCAGCCGCCGCGCGTGATCATGGTGTCGAGCGCGGCCGGCGCGGAGGGCAAGACCACCCTCGCCGTCAATCTGGCCGTCACGCTGGCCGAGGGCGGGCGCCGGGTCGCGCTGGTCGACTCCGACCTGCGGCACCCCCGGGTGGCCAAGTACCTCGGGCTGTCCGACGGCGCGGGGCTCACCAGCGTCCTGGCCGGCACCGCCGACCTCGACGACGTCCTCCAGTCCTACGACAACGGCCGGCTGTCGGTGCTCGGGGCCGGAGCGATCCCGCCGAACCCGAGCGAGCTGCTCGCGTCGGGCAAGCTGCCCGGCGTGGTGGACCGGCTGCGCGCCACCCACGACTTCGTCGTCTTCGACACTCCGCCGCTGCTGCCGGTCGCCGACGGCAGCGCCGTCGCGGTGGCCATGGACGGCGTCCTCCTGGCTGTCCGCCAGGGGAAGACCCGGCAGGACGAGCTGGAGCGGGCCGCGGCGGTGCTCGACCGGGTCGGCGCGAGGAGGCTCGGGGTGGTCCTCACCCACGCCCCGGCGTCGGCGCTGCAGGCGTCCGGCTATCAGGGAGAGCCCCCCACGGAGCCCGAGCCCAAGCTCCGGCCCGCCGCCGCCCAGGAGACCCCCCAGGCGCCGGGCGAACGAAGCGGGGACGACGGCGGGACCGAGCCCGCGGGAGCAACGACGCGGGAGGCGCCGGCCGCGCCGGCGGCGGCACCGCGCCCCGACGTGCCGGCAGCGACGCGCCCCGACGTGCCGCCCCCGCCGGCGGGTGCGACGCGGGCCGAGGTGCCGACGGATCCGCCGACCACCGAGATCCCCGTCGTCGGCTCCACCGCGCCCCGGCATTCGGACTCGACGAGCGGGAATTGAGCCGTTCGCTCCACGGGCGGGCGGGCGGGCGACGTGACGGACCTCGCTGACAGTCTGTGACCGAGGGTGTCCGTTACGTGCTGTTATGTCGTGGGCGAGACATTTCAGCGCTGAGCCGTTAACGTCGTGATGGCGGCTCGACCGGCCGGAGCAATGGTGTCCGGCTGCCCATGCGTGCTCACTCTCCGTGCAGGTGAGCGAGGCGCTGTGTTGGCGGGTACGCCACCACGACGACCAGACGCACCCAGGGGGCTCGGTATCTCGATGCAGGTTGCTCACGAACAGACCACTCGTGAGGTGCTGCCGGCGAAGGTGCGGACCCGCTTCTACGGCCTCCGCCGCCTCCGCGGCGAGGGCACCGAGGCGCGACGGGCGTGGCGCTCGGCGTACGTCCGCAGCATCGTCCTCGGGGATGCGGTCTGCGCCGTGCTCGCGGCCACCATCGGCTACTTCGTCCGGTTCGGCACCGACGTCGACGGCGCGGCCCAGTACTCGCTGTGGGCCGCGCTGCTCATGCCGTTCCTGTGGCTGGCCGCCATGCACGTCGGCCGCAGCTACGAGGAGCGCTTCCTCTGGGTCGGTGCCGAGGAGTTCCGGCGGGTGCTGCACTCCGCCGCGGTCCTGCTGGCCGTCGTGGCCGTGGTCTCCTGGGGTCTGGACCTGCGCGTCGCCCGCGGCTTCGTCGTCGTCGCCCTCCCGCTGGCCACTGTGCTCACCCTGCTGTACCGCTACGTGCGCCGGCAGGCGCTGCACCGGGCCCGCACCGGCGGGGCGTTCCAGCAGACGACGGTCATCGTCGGGCACCGCAACGCCGTGGCCTCGCTGCACGCCGAGCTCGACCGCGCCGCCTACCACGGCTACCGGGTCATCGGGTGCTGCCTGCCCGACGGCAAGGCGGCCGACGTGCCCACCGACTTCGACGGCCTGCCCGTCCTCGGCGGCCTCGACGAGGTGCTCGACGTGGTGAAGCGGTACGAGGTCGACACCGTCGCCGTCATGCCCAGCCCGGAGCTGGACGGCTCGTCGCTGCGCCGGCTCGGCTGGGAGCTGGAGAAGACCGAGGCCGAGCTGCTGCTCGCCCCGGCCGTCACCGAGGTCGTCGGGCCGCGGGTCGCCATCCGCCCCGTCTGCGGGCTGCCGCTGCTGCACGTCGAGCGGCCCGAGCTGCGCGGCGTGCGCCGGCTGGCCAAGACGGCGGTCGACACCTCCCTCGCCGCCGTCGCGCTGCTCCTGACGCTCCCGCTGTTCCTCCTCATCGCGCTGGCCCTGAAGACGACCAGCCGGGGTCCGGTGTTCTTCAAGCAGACCCGCGTCGGCCGCGACGGGCAGACGTTCTCCATGCTCAAGTTCCGCAGCATGGTGCAGGGCGCCGACCGGATGGTCGAGGTGCTCGAGTCCGACAACGACGGCAACGGTGTCCTCTACAAGCGCAAGGCCGACCCGCGCGTGACGCGGGTCGGGCGGGTGCTGCGCCGTTACTCCCTCGACGAGCTGCCGCAGCTGATCAACGTGCTGCGCGGCGACATGAGCCTGGTCGGCCCGCGCCCGCCGCTGCCCAGCGAGACCGAGCGCTACGGCTTCGACATGCGCCGCCGCTTCCTGGTCAAGCCGGGCATCACCGGGCTGTGGCAGATCAGCGGCCGCTCGGACCTCTCCTGGGACGACTCGGTGCGCATCGACGTGCGCTACGTGGAGAACTGGTCGCTGAGCTTCGACATGATGATCCTCTGGAAGACCCTCGGGGCCGTCCTCCGCGGGCGCGGCGCCTACTGACGCCCGGCCCCTGGCGGCCCCGGCTCAGCCGGCGGCCGCCTCCTGCCACAGGGCGCGGATGTCGGCGTACATGGTGCGGGCGTCGAACCCCGCCTGCCACGTCGCGTAGGCCGCCTGCGCCATCGCGTCGCGCAGCTGCTCGCCGCCCAGGAGGAGCCGCAGGTGCTCGGCCAGGGCGTCGACGTCGCCCGGGGGGACCAGGAACCCGTTCCGCCCGGAGGTGACCAGCTCCTCCATGGCGCCGACCGGGGTCGTGACGGCCGGGATACCCAGGCTCATGGCCTCGATGACCACCATCGGCAGGCCCTCGGCGTGGCTGGGCGCGGCCAGCAGGTAGGCCTCCCGCAGCAGCTCCTGCGCCTGCGCGCGGGGGAGCGACCCCGCGTAGGTGATGCGGCCGGGGCGGGCCCGGACCGCCTCCTCCACGAGTGCGACGACGTGGGGTTCGACCGGGGGGCCGGCGAGGACCAGCTCCGCGTCGTGGAGGTCGTCGAGCCGCTCGAACGCACGCAGCAGCTCGGGCACGCCCTTGGACTCGTCGATCCGGCCGAGCAGGAGCACCCGCTTGGTGCGACCGGCCGGCCACGGCACGACCGGCGGTGCGCCGTCCGCCACGCCGTTGTGCACGACGTGCACCCGCGCGGCGGGAACGCCCAGCTCCTCGGAGACCAGCCGGGCCCACGGCTTGCCCAGGACCACCACGAACGCCGCGCGCTGGAAGAACTGCCCGACCCGGCGCTTCGCGGCCGGCGAGAGCGTCGCGAGGAAGTCCCGGTACCCGGCGCCGTGCAGGTGGATGCCGTAGGGCAGGCCGCGCAGCGCGCACGCCCGCGCGATCGCCAGCTTGCGCCAGGTGCTGCCGCGGCTGGCCACGTGCAGGTGGACGACGTCGGCGCGCGCCGTGCCGGCCGTCAGCAGGCTGCGGGCGAACGCCACGGCCCGCCGCGGAGCGGGGCCGATCCCGCCGGAGTCCACGACCCGCAGCTGAACGGGGGTGGCACTGAGCCGGTTCTGGGTCTCCAGCTCGGCGACGACCGAGGCCATGCCGCCGGGCTGCCCGCCGGTCGGGCCGACGCTCAGGACCCGGAGCGCGCCGTCGTCGTGGTGGCCGGGGCCCGTCGTTCCGTTCCGCATCGTGCCCGGCTCACCGGCCCGAGACGTCGTCGAGGGCGGGCAGCGTCCACTGGTCCCCGAGCCAGGCGTCGAAGCTGGGCGGCTCGAACGGCAGCACACCCCCGCCCGGGTAGGGGGTGAACTCGCTGAACCAGATGGTGCCGTCGACGTTGTAGAGGTCGACCCGCATGAAGTCGAAGTCGCGGCCGAGCACCTCCGCCGCGTGGTTCAGCTCGTCCAGGTTCTCCGGCGGCGGGCCGGGCTCGCCGCTGCCCAGGGCGGTCGCCACGTGCAGTGGTTCCCAGTCGGCCGTGTAGAAGGTGCGCGAGTGCTGCTTGGTGAACCGGCCCGTATCGACCGACACCGCGGCGATCTTGCCGTCGAAGACCAGGTACTTGTAGTCGTCGGGCGGCGTCACGCCGTCGCCGATGGCCTCCTCGATGACGTACAGGGGGCGCGCCTCGCTGTACGCCCACTCGCCGAGCAGGACGCTCTGGTCGTCGCGCAGCCAGGTCCTCGTCTCCGCGATCGTCCGCGCGTCGACCGTTTCCTTCTCGCTGCCGAAGCGCACCAGGCCGCTGCGGTGGTTGGGCTTGAGCACCCAGGGTCGGTCGAACATCCGGCCGGCCACCTCGGTGAGATTCGTGCCCGACCAGAAGGTCTCGGGCACCGAGATGCCGGCCTCCTCCTGCACCTGGGCCGCGTGCTCCTTCATCGCCAGCTTGTCGCAGGTCCAGGCCAGCAGCGGGCGTCGGTCGTGGAGGATGCGCCAGTTGATCTTCTCGCCGAACGTCTGCGGATCGCGGAGCCGGGGCAGCCGCCCGTGCCCGGCCAGGTACAGGTATCGCCGCCGGAGAGGGAGGGGCAGGAGGCCGGCGACCCTGCGGTGAGCCGGCTGGAAAACGTGTCGGAGGCTCTCGTTCAAGCCGCTCCGGGGCATCCTGACCCCTTCTGGTGTGAGACGTGGGCACGCCGGCTGGTGTCGGTTCCCGGCGCGCCGTCCGACGTCCGGTGTCGCGGGCGAGCCTAGTACCCGGGGTTCCGGACGGACCTCCCGCGCAGCGCAACCACCCCATCGGAGGTGTCGGGGGACGGCCCGCACCGCCCACACTGGTGCCGTGCCCGACCAGCATCCGCCCGCGAACCCCGTCACCGTCCTGCTGGTGTGCACCGGGAACATCTGCCGGTCGGCCCTGGGGCAGGGGCTGGGGCGGGCCTACCTGCGCGAACTCCTCGGGCCGGAGGTGTCCGACCTCCGGCTGGTCAGCGCGGGTACGCGCGCGGTCGCCGGATCGCGGATGCACCCGCACAGCGCGCTGGTCCTGTCCGGGCTGGGTGGGGACCCCGAGGGGTTCGTGGCCCGTCAGCTGGAGCCCGGGATGGTCGCCGAGGCCGACCTGGTCCTCACCCTCACCCGCGACCACCGCCGCGACGTGCTGGGGCTCGTGCCCCGGGCCCTGGTGCGCACCTTCACCCTGCGGGAGGCCGCGGCGCTGCTCGACGCCCTCGACGACCGGCGGCCCGCGGGAGGCGGCTTCGCCGACCGGGTCCGCGCGCTGGTCGCCGCCCTGGCCGCGGCGCGCCCCGGGCGCAGCGGCGGGGAGGAAGACGACATCGCCGACCCGATCGGCCGCCCCCTGCAGGGTCACGAGGAGATGGGGCAGGCGGTGGCCGAGGCGCTGCTGCCGGTGCTGGCCGCGCTGGCCTCCCTGCACCCGTCCCTGCACGACGCGGCCGTGCCCGATCCCCGGGGGGGCGCCGCGCACGTCGACCGCGGCGGTGCCCATGCGGTCGACGGCCGGCCGTCCGGCGACGAGGGCCCGACCGCGGGCGGCTCCGCACCGGCGGCGGATCGGCCCGGGCGTCCCGTGCGGCGTTCGTTCGGCGTCCTGGGCTTCCGCCGGCGCGCCGGCTCCGGTTCCTAGCGCGGGGTGATCGGGGAGGTCGTCCACTCCGCGGGCACGAAGTCCGGCACCGGCGGGGTGCCCGGAGTCTGCCGGCGGTCGGCCACGCGGACCGCCCGGCCGATGACGAGCGCCAGGAGGCCGGCCAGCGTCATCCAGGCGGTCGCGAGGACCAGCAGCCATGTCATGGGACCTTCCTAGGCGGACCGCTGCGAGCGGGCCGGGTCCGACGCGGGCAGAACCTGCCGAAGATTCTTCTCGCCGCATGTGCGGGTGTCCGCGCAGGTCGGGCCGCGAGTCGCTTAGCAGAACCGGGGGCGGCTCGGCGCGAAGCCCGAGAAATTCACTCGAACGGGCTTGGCGTTACGTAATCGTGACGCTACCTTCTGTCGCGTGTCACGAACCGCTTACCGACAGTGGCGAAACCACCGGCCCCGCCGCAGGCGTCTCTCCCGACGTCGGCTGGCGCAGCTCTCCCTCGCCCTGGTCGGCATCCTCCCGCTCAGCTACCCACTCGTGCAGAACCAGGGGGCCGACGTCGTCGCGAGCCAGTCCCCGCAGCCCGCGGAGACCCGGGACTCCCGCCCCGCCGCACAGCCCCCCGTCGGTGCCCCGCCGGCCGTCGACACCCCCGCCCCCGCCGGCACCCAGGCGCAGGCTCCGGTCCCGAACGAGCAGCCGGCCCCGGTCGCCGATTCCCGGACCGGCACGCGGCCCACCGGCCCGACGACCACGGCTCCCACCGCGCCTGCCCCGGCTCCCGCGCCCACGCAGCCCGCGACCACCCCCGCGAAGCCCGTCGCCGCTCCCGCGAGCGGCGCCCTCAGCTGGGCCCCGCCGGCCGGCTGGCAGAACTACCCGGTCACCAACGTCACCCCGAGCAACTCGGTCACGACCATCGGGGCCCGGGGCGGCGACGTCCTGGTCAAGCTGCCCGCCGACCGCCCGGCCGGGCCGATCACCATCGCCAACTGCCGCAACGCCGTCATCATGGGCGGGCAGATCACCGTCGCGCCCACCGCCCGCTTCGGCAACGACGACCAGCGCGCCATCTACGTGCACAAGTGCACCGGCACCGTGCACATCGAGGGCGTCCTCATCAACGGCAACGTCCCGGGCTCCCAGGCGGACGGCATCGCCGTGAACGCCCCCGAGGCCACCGTGCAGATCCAGAACGTCCGCATGGAGGCCCTGCGCGGCACCTACTCGGTGAACCACGCCGACGTCTTCCAGCCGTGGGGCGGGGTGCGCGAGTACCGGATCGACCGGCTCAGCGGCACGACCAACTACCAGGGCATCCAGGTCCGCCAGGACCTCGGCGCCATCGGCAAGGGCACCATCCGGAACACCAACGTCGGCAGCTCCGAGGTGAACCCGATCGAGCGGGGCGGGCAGTTCATCCGCATCGACTGCAACACCTACCCGCTGGCCCTCGAGAACGTCTACCTCGACCCGCGCTCCGGCCGGGACATGG
This sequence comes from Blastococcus sp. SYSU DS0616, assembly GCF_054051015.1. Lineage (NCBI taxonomy): Bacteria > Bacillati > Actinomycetota > Actinomycetes > Geodermatophilales > Geodermatophilaceae > Blastococcus > Blastococcus sp. SYSU DS0616. Next base: position 53,786 of record NZ_JBJHAJ010000014.1, on the reverse strand, counting down.
GCTACAGCGTGTGGCCGCAGACCGATGACCGCAGCTGCCCCGCGAAGATCAGCAACGGCGTCGTCTCGTGGCCGTCGATCGGGAACCTGACCGGCACCCTCACGCAGGGCAAGCCCGCGTCGGGTGACTTCGTCCCGGCCGGCTCCGTCGGCATCGGGTACGTCAGCCCCGGTTATCGCTGACCCGACGGTGGGGGGCGGGTGCCGCGCGAGACGCGCGGCGCCCGCCCCTTCGGCGTCTCAGTACGCACCGCGACCGGTGAGGACCGCCCCCACCGTCCTCCACAGGATCATCAGGTCCAGCATCAGGGACCAGTTCTCCACGTAGTGGATGTCCAGCCGCACCGAGTCGGTCCAGGACAGGTCGGACCTGCCGCTCACCTGCCACAGCCCGGTCAGGCCGGGCTTGACCACCAGCCGGCGGTGCATCTCCACCCCGTACCGCTCGACCTCCGAGGGCAGCGGCGGGCGGGGGCCGACCATCGACATCTCCCCGCGGAGGATGTTGATCAGCTGAGGCAGCTCGTCGACCGAGTACCGCCGCAGGACCCGGCCCACCCGCGTCACCCGCGGGTCGCGCCGCATCTTGAACAGCACGCCGTTGCCGTCGTTCACCGGGGCCAGGCGGGTGACCAGGCGGTCGGCCCCGACGTGCATGCTCCGGAACTTCAGCATCGGGAACCGGTGCCCGTCGCGGCCCACCCGCACCTGGCGGTAGAACACCGGCCCCGGGCTGTCGAGCTTGACGGCCAGGCCGGCGACGACGAGGACCGGGGCCAGCAGCAGCAGGAGCAGGACGGCGCAGAACCGGTCGAAGGACTCCTTCACCAGCCGGTGGAGGCCGCGCAGCTCGGGCCGCTCCATCTGCAGCAGCGAGAGCCCGCACACCGGGCGCACCCGGATGCGCGGACCGGCGACCTCGGAGACCGACGGCGCGAGCAGCAGGTCGGCCTGCGTCTTCTCCAGCTCCCAGCCCAGCCGGCGCAGCGCCGCACCGTCCAGCTCCGGGCACGGCAGGACGGCCACGGTGTCCACCTCGTACCGCTCGACGACGTCGACCACCTCGTCGAGGCCGCCGAGCACCGGCAGACCGACGGAGCCGCCGCGGGTGCCGGAGCGCGGGGGCAGGCAGCAGCCGATGACGGAGTAGCCCTGGTCGACCTCCCGGTGCAGCTGCTCCCGGAGCGCGGCCACGCCGTTGCGGTGGCCGACGAGCAGCGTCGTCTGCTGGAAGCGGCCGCGGGCCCGCTGCCGGCGCAGCCACGACCGGTGCGCCTGGCGGTGGGCGAGGGTGAGCGCGGTGGCCAGCGGCAGGGCGACGACGACGAAACCGCGGGCGACCTCCAGCTTCAGGCCCCACGAGACCGTGCCCACCAGGGCCAGCAGCAGCGCGGCGGCGAAGAAGACGCGGCGGAACTCCTCCGGCCCCTCCCACAGGTAGCGGCTCTCGTAGCTGCGGGCGACCACCATGGCGAACAGCCAGACGCCGGGCAGGGCGACGGCGATGGCCAGGGACGCGTTGGTGGCACCGATGTCCGGCGGGTGGAAGCGGGCGAGCAGACCGCTGCCGGCGGCGACGGACGCGCAGACGGCGTCCCACACGACCAGGCGGCGGACGTAGGGACCGCGCCAGGCGCGGCGGGCGGCGGTGCCCGCCCCGCGCAGCCGGTCGGCCCGCGTGAGCCGTAGAGGCGGCGCGGCACGGTGGTGGGTGAGGTGTTCGGACGGAATGGCTTCACTGCTCATCGGGCGAGTTCCCTGCGGTGCGAACGGCGATCCGGCACCCGGTGGGGAGAGAGGCACACCGGGGGCGGGACGCGCGTGCGGAGTCGTGGACTGTTCGACGAGCCGATCGACGGACCGGCGGGGCGGGCGAAGAGGGGAGCGTGCGCCCGTCAGTCGGGGCTGGCGCCCGGCTCCTCGACGCGGCCGAGGAGGGCGGCGTCGTTCCCGCGAGCGGTCCGGATCGAGCCGGCGAGAGATGCGGGGAAGCCCGCGTCGAGCACCGCGAGCACGCAGTCCGCGTGGTCGGTGTGGCCGGCGCCGAACCCACCGCTGCCGGACGCGGTGGCCGACGCAGGGCCGCCCGGGCCGCTCGCGGGCACCGGTGCGACCGGCGCCGCCGGAGGGCCGTGCTGGCCCGGCGGGCGCACCGGTGCCGGTGGCGGGGCCGGGGGCGGCGGGCCGGGGGGCTGCGGGGTCGCGGTGAGGGTCGGTGTGACCGGCTGGGTGGTGCCGGCCCCGCGCGCGGACGGGGACGCGGAGGCCGCCGCCCCCGTCGTGGTCGTCTCCGCGGCGGCGGGGAGGCACGGGGGCGCGGTGGCGTCCGGCGTCGGCGCGCCCTGCGGCAGCACCGGCCGCGGCTCCGCCGGCGAGGCGGCCGGGAGCGGGGTGTCGGCGGGCTCGGTGCGGGCGCGCTCCGTGCCGGGTCCGGCCTCGGTGGGCTCGGTGTCGCTGGGCTCGCTCTCGGTGCGTTCGCCCTCGGTGGGTCCGCCGGGCTCCCCGTCGGTCGGCGCGCCGTCGATGGGTTCGCTGTCCGGCGGCGCCTGGTCGGCGGGCGCGGGGTCGATGGGTTCGCTGTCCGGCGGCGCCTGGTCGGTGGGCGCGGGGTCGATGGGTTCGCTGTCCGGCGGCGCCTGGTCGGCGGGCGCGGGGTCGATGGGTTCGCTGTCCGGCGGCGCCTGGTCGGTGGGCGCGGGGTCGATGGGTTCGCTGTCCGGCGGCGCCTGGTCGATGGGCGCGGGGTCGGCGGGCGCGGGGTCGGCCGCAGGCGGGGTGACGTCCGGGTCCGCCGGTGGCGGCGTCGGCACCACGGGCGGGACGCCGGTGCCGTCGCCGTCGGTCGGGGTGGTCGGCGTCGGCCCGGGCACGGCTGGGGTCTCGGGAGTCGCCGGGGGCCCGGTCGGCGGGGGGTCCGCCGGGACGTCGGGCGGGGGGTCCGCGGGGACGTCGGGCTGCGGTCCCCCGGGGCCGGGCGGCGCGACCACAGAGGTGTCGCCCTCCGTGTGGCCGGCGGAGTCGGCCTGCGCCGCGTCGGCGGAGACGGCGAACAGCAGCCAGGCGCCCAGGAACAGCAGGGCGGCCATCAGCAGGCGGCGCGGCCACGCCCCGCGCCCGAGGAGGGCGGCGTGCGGTGCGCCGAGGGCGTGCGGCGCCGACAGCGCTCCCGCCGCCCGGCCGATGGACACGCGCCTCCCCCTGTTCCTCGTCTCGTAGGACACCTTCGGCCCAACACCGGGTGAGGGGAACCGGGATCGGGTGGCGCGCCGGTTAACAGCCATCGCGTGCGGCCCGGCCTCACTGTCGGTCACGTGACCGATCGGTATCGCGGTCACGGGCCGAGGTCCGGTGCGAGCGGGCGCCCCCCTCGATCGGGGTTGCCGAGGCCGGGAAGCGGCGATGCGCACCCCCCGGGCCGACTACCGTGATGGCCTGGACGACGGCCCGCGCGGCGCGGGCACCGGGCGGGGTCCTCGTCCGGCTCGCGGATCCACGGCGGAGGTTCAGCAGGCGATGCGCATGCTCGTCACCGGGGGTGCCGGCTTCATCGGCGCGAACTTCGTGCACCAGACGCTGCGCGAGCACCCCGAGTACGAGGTCACCGTGCTCGACGCGCTGACCTACGCGGGGAACGAGGCCTCCCTGGCGCCCGTCCGCGACGACATCGAGTTCGTCCACGGCTCGGTCGCCGACGCGGACCTGGTCGACCGGCTGGTGGCCCGCTGCGACGTCGTCGTCCACTTCGCGGCCGAGAGCCACAACGACAACTCGCTGCGCGACCCCTCGCCGTTCCTGCAGACCAACGTCGTCGGCACGTTCACGCTGCTCGAGGCGGTGCGCCGGCACGGCGTCCGCTACCACCACATCTCCACCGACGAGGTCTACGGCGACCTGGAGCTGGACGACCCGGCGAAATTCACGCCGGAGACGCCGTACAACCCGTCCAGCCCCTACTCGTCGACCAAGGCGGGCTCGGACCTGCTGGTGCGGGCCTGGGTGCGCTCCTTCGGCATCCACGCCACCATCTCCAACTGCTCCAACAACTACGGGCCCTACCAGCACGTCGAGAAGTTCATCCCGCGGCAGATCACCAACGTGCTCGCAGGCCTGCGCCCCAAGCTCTACGGCGCGGGCGAGAACGTGCGCGACTGGATCCACGTCGACGACCACAACTCCGCCGTCCACGCGGTGCTCGACCGGGGGCGCTCCGGCGAGACGTACCTGATCGGCGCCGACGGGGAGAAGAACAACCGCGAGGTGCTGGGCCTGATCCTGGAGCTGCTCGGCCGGCCGGCCGACGCCTTCGACTCGGTTCCCGACCGGGTCGGCCACGACCTGCGCTACGCCATCGACGCCACGAAGCTGCGCACCGAGCTCGGGTGGACGCCGCGCTACACCGACTTCCGCGATGGCCTGGCCGCCACCATCGACTGGTACCGGGAGAACACGGCCTGGTGGCGCCCGCTCAAGGACGGCGTCGAGGCGCAGTACGCGGCCCAGGGGCAGTGAACGCCGTCATCGTCGGCGCCGGGGGACAGCTCGGCCGCGCGCTGCGGGGTGCGTTCCCCGGCGCCGTGGCGCTGGACCGGGCCGCGCTCGACGTCACCGACGCCGCCGCCGTGCGGGCTTTCGACTGGACCGGCGTCGACGTCGTGCTCAACGCCGCCGCCTGGACCGCCGTCGACGCCGCGGAGGACCCGGCGAACCTGGCCGCGGTGCGCGCGGTCAACGTCGACGCCGTCGCGCACCTCGCGCGCGCCGCCGACCGGGCCGGCGCGGCGCTGGTGCACCTCTCCAGCGAGTACGTCTTCGACGGCACCCATGCCGGCCCGATCCCCGAGGACCTCCCGCCTTCGCCGTTGTCGGTCTACGGCCGTAGCAAGGCCGACGGTGACGCGTGTGCGACCGCGGTCGAGCGGCACTGGCTGGTGCGCACCACCTGGGTGGTGGGGGAGGGCGGCAACTTCGTGCACACCATGGCCGGCCTCGCCGACCGCGGGATCAGCCCCTCGGTCGTCGACGACCAGATCGGCCGGCCCACCACCGCCGCCGACCTCGCCGCCGGCATCCGCCACCTGGTCGGCACGGGGGCGTACGGCACCTACAACCTCACCGGCGACGGCGAGCCTGCGTCCTGGGCCGACGTCGCCGCGCTGGTCTTCACCGCCCGCGGCCGCTCTGCCGACGACGTGCAGCGCGTGAGCACCGCCGAGTACTTCGCCGGGCGCGCAGGCGTCGCGCCGAGACCGCTGAACTCCGTGCTGGACCTGGCGAAGATCCGCGCCGCCGGCTTCCGGCCGGTGCACTGGCGCGAGGGCCTGCGCGACCACCTCAGCCGCCTCAGCTGACCCCGGCGTCCCGGCACCCCCGACACGGGGGACAGGTCGGTCAAGTTCCGCCCCCGGCCTGCCGATGATCGCGGTGTGTGGTGGACGTGGATCATCGGCGGACTGGTCGTCTGGATGGCGATCGCCGTCGTGCTCGGCGTCGTGATCGGCCGGGCGATCCGGCACGCGGACGAGCGCGCGGCCGCCTCCTGGGTCGAGCCGGTTCGCGCGCCGCAGCCCGCCGCCGCGCGCACCCGCCGCCGCGCCGTCCCGCTGCCCCCGGTGGGCGTCGGGCTGGCCGCCGCCGCCGTGGCGCTCATGGCCACCGGCTTCCTGCTGCGCCTGACCGGGGCCACCGGCACAGCTGCCCGCGCCCTCTCCATGGACGCGCCCTTCTCCCTGCCCCGTCTCTTCGTGGCCGGGCTGTTCGCCGTCGCCGCCCTCGCCGCCGTCGCCGGCGCCGCCCGCAACCCCGGCCGCCGCACCTGGTGGCTGGCCGTCGGGCTGGTCGCGGCCGGCATCGCCTCGGTCAAGGCCGGGGGCACCGTGCACGCCGACGCGATGACCGCCCTGGACGCCGCCGCCGGCCGGCCCGCCGCCATCACCCTCAGCGCCCTCGTCGCCCTGGCCGTCGTCGGGGCGCTGTTCTTCCTCAGCCGCACCGAGCGCCGTGACCGGCGCCGCGTCCTCGGCAGCCTGGCCGGCTACGGCGTCGCCGCGGTCGGGCTCTCCGCCCTCTCCGTCGTCGCCCCCGACTCGCTCCGGGTCACCGCCACCTTCGTCGAGGAGTCCGGCGAGGCGCTGGCCGGGGTGGCGTTCCTGGTCGCCGTCCTCATCGGTGTCGCGCCGCGGCTGGTGCTCCCGGCCGACTGGGCGCTGCGCCGGACGGACGACGCCCACTCCCTCGAGCTGGCCCAGCCCGGCGTCCGGCCCGCCGGGGATCCGGCTCGCTGACGACCGGGCCCGCCGCTCAGAACCCGGCGCGCACCTCCCCGCAGCGGCACGCGTAGAGCGTCGCGCTGCTGAACGGGTCCTGGCCGACCCGGCGGAACCAGTGCACGTGCGCCGCCGCCACCCGCCGACCGGACGACGCGCCCCCGGTGCGGGGCCGGGAGCGGGCCGGCAAGCAGGGCTGATCGGCCATCTCGCGCTCCGCCCTCCCCGGGTCTGCCGCCTGCCCCGTCCCGATCACCGGGTCGCCGCAAGGCGCGGCCACCGCGATGTCTACCACCACGAGCCAGGGCGCGGGATACGTGCGCTCGCGGCGGCCGTCGTGGTCCTCGCCACAGCGGAGGACGCCCCGGGTGCTCCCGGCCACCGTACGGGCAGGGGCGGTCAGGCTGCGGCCGGTGACTCACCCTGCGCGGGGAACGAGCGCGGGTCCGACTGCTGGCGCAGGAACTTCTCGACCTCGTCGGTCCAGGCGGCGGGTGCGGCGGGCGTGTTCGCTGACCGGATGCCCCGCCCGACGACCACTGCGGCGCCCAGGGCGAGCAGCGTCCAAGAGAGACCGATCACCAACAGCCACGTCATGGCGCCATTCCTACGGGGCGGGCCGGAACCGACGGCGATCCGGCGCGGGCAGAACCTGCTGAAACGGAGTGCTGGGGACGGTGCCCGCGCACACTGGCCTCCAAACCGGGAGGCCGCGACTGTGGCCCCCGCGCCCGGCGTGGCATCGCGGGGGAGGCGCGCGACGTCACCCCTCCGGTGGAACGTGAGAGCACAGCCGCGCCTCCCGGCCCGGCGGCGGCCCCGGCTGGATAACCTCAACCCGTGACATGGCTGGTGACCGGGGGAGCCGGCTACATCGGGGCACACATCGTCCGCGCGATGCGGGGAGCCGGGCAGGACGTCGTCGTGCTCGACGACCTCTCCTCCGGCGACCGGAGCCGCATTCCCGGTATCCCCTTCGAGGGCGGCAGCGTCCTCGACGGAGACACCGTGAGCCGCGTGATCGCCGACCACGGGGTGACCGGCGTCGTCCACGTGGCCGCCAAGAAGCAGGTCGAGGAGTCCGTCCGCCGACCGCTGTACTACTACCGCGAGAACGTCGAGGGCCTGCGCACCCTGCTCGAGGCGGTGACCGCGGCCGGCGTCACCTCGTTCATCTTCTCCTCGAGCGCTGCCGTCTACGGGGCTCCGGATGTCGACGTCGTGCAGGAGTCGATCGGTTGTAGCCCCGTGAACCCCTACGGGACGACCAAGCTCGTGGGGGAGTGGATGGTCCAGGAGGTCGCCGCCGCCACCGGCCTGCGCTTCGTGAATCTCCGCTACTTCAACGTCGCGGGGAGCGCCGAGCCGGCGCTCACCGACCGGGGGGTCTCCAACCTCGTCCCGATGGTGTTCCAGCAGCTCGCCCAGCGGCGGCCGCCCCGCATCTTCGGTGACGACTACCCGACGCCCGACGGCACCTGCATCCGGGACTTCATCCACGTCGCGGACGTCGCCTCCGCGCACGTCGCCGCGGCGCGCGCGCTCGGCGACGGCGAAGTGACGGCCCTCACCGCCAACATCGGCCGCGGCGAGGGCGTCTCGGTGCGGGAGATGGTGGAGACCATCCGAGCGGTGTCGGGCACCGCGGACGGGGCCTGGGCGGAGCCGGTCGTCGAGCCCCGGCGGGCGGGTGACCCCGCGCGCGTGGTGGCCTCGGCCGACCTGATCCACGAGGCGCTGGGCTGGCGCGCGCAGTACGGGGTCACGGACATGGTGGCATCGGCGTGGGCCGGATGGACCGCCCGCGGCGAGACCCCCGCGTCGACCGGCTGACCCTCAGCCGCCCACCGGGCCGAGCGGCAGGCGGTCGAGCAGCTCGCTCCACCGCCGGGCCGCCGCCCGGCCGCTGAACGACTCCTCCACGACGGCGCGGGACCGTGCCCCGCGCTGCCGGCACTGCTCCGGGTCCTTCACCAGCTCGCGCACCAGCGCGGCCAGTTCCGCCGGGTCGTCCGCCTGGAGCCGGACGTCGGCGGGCAGCCCTAGCCCCTCGAAGGCGCCGGCGGTGCCCACGACCGGCAGCCCGTGGGCCATGCCGTCGAGCACCTTCAGCTTCACGCCGCCGCCGGCCACCAGGGGGGCGACCAGCGCCCGCCGACCGAGCGCGGCGTGCAGGTCGTCGACATAGCCGTGCAGGACGATCCCGGGCACGTCGAGCTGCGCGCGGACGGCGTCCGGGCAGTGGCCGACCACGTGCAGCACCTGCTGCGGGTCGCCCGGGTCGAGGTGGGGCAGCACCTCGTCCCGGTAGAAGCGCAGGGCCTGCACGTTGGGCAGGTAGTCCAGCCCACCCAGGAAGACCAGGCCGTCCCCGGGCTCGACGGGCTGGTCGGGAACCGGCACGGCGGGGGGCAGCCAGGCGACCTCCCGCCGGGTGCGCTCGGCGAGCAGCTCGGCCTCGGAGCGGGACACCAGGCTGACCGCGGCCACCGAGGCGGCGACCGTCCGCTCCCGCTGGGCGACCCGCCGTGATTCCCAGCCGAGCAACGCCACCGCGCTGCGCGCGGCCACGGGCCGCAGCGGGCCCGGCACCCGGGCCGCCGCGAACCCGAGGACCGCCGCCGGGTCGCTCCGGGCGGTCGTGCGCAGCCGGTCGTACCGGGTGCTGAGCAGGTCGTCGAGGTCGACCACGACCGGCGCCCGCACCCCGGCGACGGCGCCGAAAAGCCGCAACGAATCCGTCAGCAGCAGATCCGCGCCCAGCTCGCCGGCGAGGCGGGTCACCGCCCGGCGCACCGACCGGTCGGTGAACAGGCACTCGTTCAGGGACCGCCGACCCAGCGTCAGCGCGTGCGCCGCCGACGCCGCGACCACGGGGAGGCGTGGGGAGCGGATGTGCTCGGTGCGGAAACGCGTCGTCCAGGGGCCGGGCTCCGCGGGGCGCGGGGCGACGACGGCGACGGTCACCTCGTGCCCGAGGGCGGTCAGCGCCTCGGCGTGCGTGCGGAGCACGACGATCCGCCCGGTCACCCGGGTGCCGATGTCCCGGGTGGTCACCATGAGGATGCGCAGCGGCCGTCGCGTCATGCCGTCGCCCCGCCGTCCGCCGCGGTGAGCAGGTCCACGAGGGCGTCGGCCACCGCGGCGGTGCCGGAAGCGGCCGCCACCCGCTCCGGCGGCAGCAGGTCGTAGGTGCGGACCCGCCCCTCGGCGAGCAGGTCGGCCACCGCGGCGTCCAGATGGTCGGCCCGGTCGTCCTCTCCCAGGTGCCGCAGCAGGAGCGAGCCGGAACGGATCATGCCCAGGGGGTCGGCCCGGTCGGTGCCTGCATGCCGGGGCGCCGAGCCGTGCGCGGCCTCGAACACGGCCAGCCCCGGCCCGTAGTTGGCGCCCGGCGCGAGCCCGATGCCTCCCGCCATCGCGGCGACCAGGTCGGAGAGGATGTCGCCGTACTGGTTGGTGGTGACGACGACGTCGATGTCGCCGGGCCGCCGCACGAGGTGGGCGGCGAGGTTGTCGACCAGCACGTCGTCGAACTCCAGGCCGGGGTACCGGGCGGCGGTCTCGCGGCCGATCTCCAGGAAGAGGCCATCGGTCGCCCGCATCACCGTCGCCTTGTGGGCCACGGTGATCCGCCGGCGGCCGTGCCGGCTCGCCCAGTCGAAGGCGAATTCCACCGTCCGGCGGACGGCGGCCTCCGTCGCCGGCTTCAGCGCCACCGCCGAGCCGGGAGCGAGCCGTGCGCCGTGCCGGCGGGCCGCCTCGCCGACGGCCTCCGCTCCGGGTGTCCCCGCGGCGAACTCGATGCCGGCGTACAGGTCTTCCGTGGTCTCTCGAATGACGACGACGTCCAGTCCCCGGAACGGCGTCGGGACACCGGGCAGCACCCGGCTGGGCCGCACCTGCGCGAAGACGTCCAGCGCCCGGCGCAGCCCGGTGTTCGGCGACGGGAAGCCGTCGGTGCGGCTGGTGCTCACCGGCCCCTTCAGCGCCGCGCCGGTCCTCCTGACCGAGTCCAGCGCCGCCTCGGGCAGCGCGCTGCCGCATCCGGCGTCCAGGGCCGGTTGCCCGAGCAACTGGACGTCCCAGGAGATGGCGGCGCCGGTGGCGGCGAGCACGCGGCGCGTGGCGTCGACGATCTCCGGGCCGATGCCGTCGCCGGGGATCACGGTCACGTCGTGGGGCACGGGGGCAGGCTAGCCGGAACCCCATCAGGTGAACCGTGTGCTCAGCGACCGCTCCGGCTCGCAACGGCCCGCCGCGCCGGTAGCCTTCCCCCGGGCCCGGTCGGTGCAGGCCGGTGCGCCACCGGATGGACGTGGAGGACGGATGAGCTCTGGGAGTGCGCGCCCGCAGTCGGCGGAAATGACGCCGGGCCCGGGATTCCGGTACCGGCGCAACACGCGGCAGCCCTCGCCCGACCTGGTCCGGCGGCTGGGCGCGTTCGCGGGCGCCGACGTGTCCGACATGATGAACCGGCTCTACACGATGAACCCGTCGATCAAGCCGGTCACCCCGCGGGAGCTCCGCCTGGTCGGGCCGGCCTGCACGGTCAAGGTCTTCCCCGGCGACAACCTGATGGTGCACAAGAGCCTCGACCTGGCGAAGCCGGGCGACGTCCTGGTCATCGACGCCAGCAGCTCGATGATGACCGCCGTCATCGGTGACCTGGTCTCCACCAAGGCGCGGCACCGCGGCATCGCCGGCGTCGTCGTCGACGGCCTGGTCCGCGACCTCGACGGGATCCTGGCGCTCGGCGACTTCCCCGTCTTCGCCCGGGGGACGACCCCGCTGGGTCCGCTGCACCGCGGGCCCGGGGAGGTCAACTACCCGGTGAGCGTGGGGGGCATCGTGGTCAACCCCGGCGACGTCATCGTCGGGGACGCCGACGGCGTCGTGGTGGTTCCGCAGGACAGCTGCGAGGACCTGCTGCAGCGGCTGGACGCCCGGGCGGCCGCCGCCGCGGAGTACCAGAGCGCGGTGGCGCGGGGCGAGTTCTCCAACGCCTGGGTCGACACCATGCTCGACGCCGGCGGCCTCACCGCGGGGCCCGACCTTGGCTGACGCGCCGACCGCCCCCGCGATCATCCTCGGGGGTAGCTTCAACTCGCTGTCCGTAGCCCGCTCCCTGGGCCGCCAGGGCGTCCCCGTGCATGCGCTCGGGGACGGTGCCGGCGGCTCGCTGGTGCAGCGGTCCCGCTACCTGAGCAGCTACGTCCCGGTCACCTCCTCGGCCAGCGCCCCCGAGGAGTGGCAGCGGTGGCTGGAGACAGGGCCACGGGGCGGTGTCCTGCTGCCGTGCAGTGATGCGGCACTGGAGTTCCTCGCCCTGCACCGCGACGCGCTGACCGCCGACGGCTACTGCCCGGCCGCGGGAGCGGACGACGTCACGCTGGCCATGCTCGACAAGGAGCAGACCTACGCGCTGGCCCGGTCGGTCGGCGTGCCGGCGCCCCGGACGGCGGCCGTGCACACGCTGAACGAGCTGCGCGAGGCGGTCGCCGGCATGGAGTTTCCCCTGGCGCTCAAGCCCCGGCACTCCCATCTGTTCGCGCGGGCGTTCGGCACCAAGGCGATCGTCGCGGAGGACCGCGAGACCCTCGAGGCCGGCTTCCGGGCAACGCAGGAGCACGAGCTGGAGATGATCGTCACCGAGATCATCCCGGGGGACGACAGCCGCTACTGCTCCTACTACAGCTACCTGGACGACGACGGCACGCCGCTGTTCCACTTCACCAAGCGCAAGCCGCGCCAGAACCCGCCCGGGTTCGGCCTGGGCACCTTCCACATCACCGAGTGGGTGCCCGACGCCGCCGAGTTGGGCCTGAAGTTCTTCACCGGGATCGGCCTGCGGGGCATCGGCAACGTCGAGTTCAAGCGGGACAGCCGCACCGGGCAGCTGAAGATCATCGAATGCAACCCGCGCTTCACCGCGGCCGACAAGCTGGTGCAGCGCGCCGGGGTGGACATGGCGACGATCGCCTACCGCCGTGCCCTCAGTCTGCCGGTCACCCCGCCCGGCAGCTTTCGCAGCGGGGTGCGGCAGTGGCACCCGTTGGAGGACCTCCACGCCTTCCGCGCCTATCGCGCGAGCGGCGAGATGGGGACAGCGGAGTGGCTGGGCTCGCTGGCCCACCCCCGCACGCTCGGCCTGCCCATGCTCGACCTGGGGGACCCGGCACCCAGCGTCGAGTACACCGCGGGATTCCTGCGGCGTGCGGTCCGCGCGGTCGGCCGCCGCGTGGTGGCCCGGCTGCGCAACCGGGGGGGCTGACGCCGGAACGGGTTCCGGCGCCAGGTGGCGTCAGGTCGCCGGCATGGGGACCGGGAGCCGGTGGTCCCTGGTGGCCGGAGGTGCCGCGTTGCTCCCCGCAAGCAGTGTGGCGAGGATGTCCTCGGCCACCGGTCGGGCGGTCGAGCTGTCCCGGACGAGGTAGTGGTAGGTCAGCCCCGGCGTGCTGTTGACCTCGATGATGCCGCTGACCACGGGATCCCCGCCCGCCGACGGGAACTGCACGCTCAGCTCCACGCTGGCCAGCCGGAGGCCGAGGGCCCGGACGGCGGCCACGGCGTGGGCCGCGAGCTCGGGGTGTGGGTGCTCGCTCTCGCACTCGGCCGCCGAGCCGGCGTTGACCGCTCCCGCCACGACGACCGTGGCGTCCTTGACAGGCACCGATGCCGGGGTGAGGCCCTGCCGGTCCAGCGCCAGGCAGGCGTCGAATGTCAACCCGAGCAGGAGCAGCCCCTCCCGGCCCTCGGCCGCCAGCCTCCGGCGGTTCTCCGCCGCGATCAGCTCTGCCACGGTGGAGCGGCCGTCCCCGGTGACCGAGGGCCGGCGCCGCCGGACGCTGCCGATGACCTCGCCGTCCAGGACGAGGAGGCGGTGCTCGTTCCCGCTCAGCTGCCGCTCGATGACCAGCTCGGGGCAGTAGCGGACCGCCGCGAGCGCGGCGCGCGCCAGCTCGCCGACGGTGCGGACGTCACAGGTCACCCCCGCCCCGGCTCCCGTCCCGTAGGCCGGCTTCACCACGCAGGCCCCGTGCCGGCGGAGGAACCGGAATGCCGGCGCGGGGTCGGCCAGCGTGAACGACTCCTGGTCGGTCGTCGGCAGGCCCGCCTCGGAGAGGCGGGCGGCGGAAGCCACCCGGTCCCCGGCGAGTGCCAGCGTCACCGGGGAGTCCAGCTCCACCAGGTTCTCGCGGACCACGGTGACGGCGTCGTCGCACCGGATCGACATGAACCCCGACACCGACTCGGTCACCTCTGCGCCGGCCCGTGCGGCGGCGTCCAGCCACAGCCGGCGGTAGACGTCGGCGCGGGCGTCCTCGACGGCCTGCTCCGAGCCGGTGAGCTGCGTCCGGATCCGCCGCGAGTCACCCGCTCCGACCATGCCCCACATCGCGACGAACGGGGCCAGGAATCGGGCCGGGCGCCCGCCCCGTCCGGTCAGCCGCAGCGCCCTGGTGGCGATCCGCTCGTTCACGTCGCCGCCCTGGAGCGCCGCATCGCGGTCGCCAGGTGCTGGAGCTCTCGCAGGAATGGCCGGCAGAAGAGGAAGAGAGGCGTCATGGCGCCCAGGATGCCTGCGGGGACGGCCAGCAGGAGCGCTTCGACGCCTGGCTCGACGAGCAGTACCACCGGAAGCGCCCCCGCGGTGGCGCCGACCGCCGCGAGCAGCCCCGGCACCATGGCGCGCAGGCTCTCCACTGCCCGTACGTCGAGCAGCCGGTTGGCCACGGCCAGCCGGACGGCGGAGAACGCGACGCTCATGCCGAAGAGCGTGGCGGCCATCGCGGTGAGGCCGTGCGGGGCAGCCAGCGCCAGCCCGACCACCTTCACCACGACCATGGGGGCCACGATCTTGATCAGCAGGCCCGGGCGACCGACCGCCGGGAACACGTCGCCGGATGCATAGCCGATCGACGAGGCCGCCATGGACAACGCGACGAACAGCATCGGCCCCGCCGCCTGCTCCCACTGCCAGCCGAGCAGCGTCACCGTCAGGGGCAGCGACACGACGGCCATGCCCGCGCCTGCCGGGAAGGCGAACAGCGTGATCACCTGTAGCGCGCGCGTGGCCACCGCGCTCAGTTCGCTCGCCTCGGACGACCGGGCCCGGGAGTAGATGGAGAACGCGACGCTGGAGAAGATCCAGAACACGTTGGCGAGGACGATCTCGGGCACCCGGAAGGCAAGGGTGTAGATGCCGAGCGCGTACGTGCCCAGTTCGGCGCCGACGATGTAGTAGTCGGCGTTCTCGAGGACGGCGCCGAGGATCTTCAACGTCAGGACGGCCGAGCCGAACCCGAGCAACCTGCGGGCGACCCGCCGGTCGAGCGAGAACGTCGGCAGGAACCCGACCGCCCACCAGGTCAGCACCACACCGAGCGCCTCGCTGGCGAGGATGCCCGCCACCAGTGCCCACGGGCCGGCCCCGGCCATCGCCAGCGGGATGGACACCGCACCGCGGCCGAAGGCGCGGCAGACCTCGACCAGCGCCCGCCGCTTGAACAGCAGGTCCCGCCGGAGCACCGCGTCGGGCACCTGCACCAGGCCCCGGACCAGGAAGTAGAGGAAGAGGACGCGCAGGAGGTTCACGTCGTCCACGTCGAAGACGGCGGCGACCGCCGGCGCGGCCAGCACACCGACGGTCGTGCAGACCGCGGCAATGCCCAGGTTCAGGGTGAACGCGGTCTGGACGCGGGGGGTGATCCCGCGCTCCTGCTCGTACACCAGTGCGGAGCCGACTCCGAGGTCGAGGGCGACCTCGAGGAACGCCACGATCGCCAGTCCCACGGCCACGACGCCGAAGTCCTCGGGGACGAGCAACCGGGCCATCACCAGGGTCACGAGGAAGACGAGGAGCTTGCTCGCGGTGAAGGAGACCGCCGACCACAGGAAGCTCGACCCCGCGGTCCGGGCGTCCACCCGGGGGGACTCCTCCGGGCCGGCCTCGGGGGCCTCCACGGGGGCCGAGGCCTCGAGGGGGCCGTGCGAGCCGGTGGCCGGCTCGGATGACGCGCCTCTGGTCGGTCCGCCCATGTCTCCCGGTTTCTCGTCACTGGCATGCCGGAGCCGGTCGGTCGGCCCTCGCCCGCGGCCGCAGCGCCGGACCCGCACGGTTCTACCAGAGTGTGCGCTGGGCGAGGCCGGTCGCAGGCCCTTCTCGACCTTCCGGGTGACCTGGTCCCGACCCAGCGTCGGGCCACCCGTACGACGGTGACCTCGCACACGGAACGAGCGCGCCCGTTCTCGTAGCGCGATGAAACCCCGACGACCGGGTGAACTTCGGGTGCGCGGTGGCCGGGGTTGACGCGCGAGGCGCAACGTCTGACAACCTTCCGACGTCTGACTACCTTCCGCGATAGACCCGACCTATACGGCCGTCCACGTGCGCGAGCGGGGGAACTCGCGCACGACCGGTCGGGAACCGGTGACGGGCGGGGGCTCCACGGGCCGCGAGGTCCGGGAGCCACGGCGACCAGCATGGCTGACACGGGGAGAGGCGATCGCCCTGAGCGTGCGCGACGATGAACGAGCCGTCCGTCCTGCGCAGGCGGACCTGCGGTCCGTGCAGGGGCACGGTGCCGGCGAGGTTCCGGCCGGCGGGCATACCGCCGGCAGCGGGGGTGCGCGGCCTGGCTCCCGTGCGTGGCTCGGCCGGCGGCTCCTGGGCTCCGGGATCGGGCCGCTGCTGGCCGCGGCGGACCTGCTCGCCGTCGGCGCCGGGGTGATCGGGATCGAGGTCCTCAGCCGGCAGGTCGGCGTCGACTCCCCGCTGCGGAAGACGGTGGCCTTCGGCGCCATCCTGCTGCTGATGTTCGCGCTGGGCGGGCTCTACCGGTCCCGGCTGTCGCTGTCGGTCCTCGACGACCTCCCGGTCCTCGCGGGCCGCTGGCTCGCCGCCGTCGCCCTCGCCGTGCTGGGCCAGATCGCGTGGTCGCGCGCGGTCTGGCAGGACTACGTCATCGACTGGCAGTTCATGTGGGGGGCGGTCGCCGCGGGGGTGGCCGTCGTGCTCGCCCGGATCGGCAGCTACGGGGCGATCCGCTCACTGCGCGGGAGCGGCGCCGTGGCCCGGCCCACGCTGATCCTGGGAGCCGGCCGGGTCGGCAACCAGATCGCCGACATCCTGCGCGCGCACCCGGAGTACGGGCTGCGGCCGGTCGGGTTCCTCGACAAGGACCCCGTCGCGCACGGCAGTGCCGAGGTCCCGGTCCTGGGGGGCCCGAAGAACCTCACCGCCCTGCTCTCGCAGCACGATATCCGGGACGTCGTGGTCGCCTTCTCCTCGATGAAGGAGTCGGAGATGGTGTCCCTGATCCGCACCTGCGACCGGCTGAGCTGCGAGCTCTTCGTGGTGCCCCGGCTGTTCGAGCTGCACCAGGTGGACGGCGAGATGGACAACGCGTGGGGGTTGCCCCTGGTGCGGCTCCGCCGCGCGACCTACCGCAGCCGGGCCTGGCGGGTGAAGCGGTTCATCGACGTCGCCGTCTCCGGCGTGGGCCTGCTCCTCCTCGCCCCGGCGATGCTGCTGATCGCGCTCGCCGTCCGGGTGGACGGCGGTCCGGGAGTTCTCTTCCGGCAGGAGCGGGTCGGTGTCGACGGGCGGCACTTCGACGTGCTCAAGTTCCGTTCCCTGCGCCCGGCCGGAGAGAACGAGTCGGCGACGACGTGGAACATCGCCCACGACGACCGGCTCACCCCGCTCGGCCGATTCCTGCGCCGGGGCTCGCTCGACGAGCTCCCCCAGCTGATCAACATCCTGCGCGGGGACATGAGCCTGGTCGGCCCCCGTCCGGAGCGACCGCACTTCGTTCACCAGTTCCGTGACGCCTATCCCAGCTACGAGGCCCGGCACCGGGTCCCCTCCGGGCTCACCGGCTGGGCGCAGGTGCACGGGCTGCGCGGGGACACCTCCATCGCCGACCGCGCCCGGCTCGACAACTACTACATCGAGAACTGGTCGCTGTGGCTCGATATCAAGATCATGCTGCGCACGGTGGGCTCGATGCTGCGCGGTGCCGGCAGCTGATCGGGGCGGCGCGCCGGCCGGGTGTCCACGATCCGGTGAGCAAGCTGCCACGCGCACGGAGACCCTGACAAGATCGACGTACCACTAGCCTGGTCGGCGCCGGAGCCGGAGGACCGCGCCCGGAGCGGAAGCGGACGGGCGCCCCGGCGCGGAGGAGGGTGCACGGCCATGACCGGCCTGAAGGTGACGCTCGTCGAGTTCAGCCCCTCGGGCGGGCTGTTCCAGTTCGCCGTCCAGCTCGGGGAGGCGCTGGCCGACCGCGGCCACGACGTCGAACTGCTCACCGGGCCGGATCCGGAGCTCCCGTCGCGTCATCCGGGGCTGCGCGTCGTCCCCGGCCTGCCGACGTGGCACGCCGCCGAGGGTGCCAGCGACCCGCCGCTGCGGCGGCGGCTGCGCCGTGTCGTGCGGGCGGGCAAGTACCACCTCGCCTGGGTCGCGCTCCTCCGCCACGTGGCCCGCACCCGCCCGGACGTCGTCCAGTTCTCCGGGGGGCGGTTCCCCGTCGACGGCGCCGCCATCGCCTGGCTGGCCCGCCGGCGCCGGAACGGCCGGCCCCTGCTGGTCACGCTGGCCCACTCACCCCTGCCGTTCAACGAGCAGAAGCCCAACGGAGAGGTGCTGCGTGCCAACAAGCTGCTCAACGCCTCGTTCGGGCTGGGCTACCGCAGCGTGGACGCGCTGATCGTGCTCGGCGAGCAGTCGGCGGCGGACCTGCGCTCGGGGTGGCCCGAGGTCGGGGAGATCTCGGTGATCCCGCACGGTGACGAGGGGGTCTTCGTGCGGGAGGCCCCCGGGCCCGCCGGCGCCACGGACCCCGTCGTCCTCTTCTTCGGCACCATGCAGGCCTACAAGGGCCTGGACCTCCTGCTGGAGGCGTTCGAGCGCATCCGCGCCCAGCGGCCCGAGGCGAAGCTCGTCATCGCCGGGGCGCCGTCGGGGGATACCGACCTCGGGGGGCTCCGGCGCACCGCCGCACGGATCGGCGGGGTGGAGGTGCGGGCCGCGTACATCCCGATGGAGGACGTCCCAGCGCTGTTCGAGCAGGCGCGCGTCGTGGTGGCGCCGTACCGGTACGCCAACGCCAGCGGCGTCGTGGAACTGGCTCGCACGTTCCGCCGGGCGGTCGTCGGCACCGCGGTGGGTGACCTGCCTGCGGTCATCGATCACGACGAGACGGGTCTGCTCGTCCCGCCCGGTGACGTCGAGGGGCTGGCCGCCGGACTGCTGCGCCTGCTCGACGACTCCACGGCCGCCGAGCGCATGGGCGACGCCGCGCAGGAGCGGTCGGCGAAGGGGGCGTCATGGTCGACGGTCGCCGAGCGCACCGAGCAGGTCTACCGACGGGCGCTGGACCGGACCGCCTCGGGGGCGGGCGAGGGGGCTCCCAGGCCGTGAAGGTGCTCGTCGTCATTGACTCGTTGAACTTCGGTGGCGCGGAGAACGTGCTGGTGACGCTCGCCGCGGAGGCGCCGCGCCTGGGCCTGGAGCTCCAGGTCCTGTCTCTCGCCCCGCCCACCCGTGGCCGGGCCGCCTGGCTACCCCGGCTGCGGGCCGCCGGCCTGGAGCCGCGCTTCGTCGGCGTCGACCGCCTCGCCGAACCGGGGGCGGTGCCCCGCTTGGCGCGGGCGATCCGCGACTCCGGCTGCGAGGTGGTGCACGCCCATCTGGAGGACGCCAGCACGCTGGCGCCGATCGCGGGCCTGCTGGCCCGCCGCCCAGTGCTCTGCACCCTCCACCACGTGCCCGTCCCGCTCAGTGGCCGGGAGGCGCTGCGCGAGCGGCTGGCGGTCTCGGTGAGCGGACGCTCGTCCGGCTTGCTTCTGGTCTCGCAGGCCTCGCATGACGGGTTCGCCGCCCGGTACCCCCGTAGCTTCCGCCCGGCCCGCTGGCGGGTCGTGCACAACGGCGTGGACATCGAACGGTTCCGCCCGTTGGGGACGGGCGAGGCGCCGGAGCTGCCCACGGAGCTGGGCATCCCGGCCGGGGTTCCGGTCGTCGCGCTCGTTGGCCACATGCGGATCGGGAAGGGGCAGGACGTCGCCGTGCGCGCCTGGCCCGAGGTGGTGGCAGCGGTCCCCGACGCCAGGCTGCTGCTGATCGGCAACGGGCCGCTGGAGGACGATCTTCGGCAGACCGCTGCCCGCCTGGGGGTGGCCGACCGCGTGGTCTTCGCCGGAGCGCGTGACGATGTGCACGAACTCCTGCCGCGGACGTCGCTGGTCGTGCTGCCCACGCGCATGGAGGCGCTCCCCACTGCGTTGCTCGAGGCGGCCGCCGCAGGTGTGCCGAGCGTGGCGACCGACGTGGGTGGGGTGCCGGAGGTGGTCGTCGACGGGGAGACCGGCTGGCTCGTCGACGCGCCGGAGCCCGTCCTGTTCGCAGCCGCGCTGCGCGCGGCGCTGACCGACCCCGCCGAGCGTCGGCGGCGCGCCGTCCTCGCGCGCGAGCGGGCGGAGCGGCACTTCGGCGCGGGCACGTGGGCGGAACGTCTGGTGGAGTGCTACGCGACGGTGGCGCAGGGGCGGCCCGTCGGGGAGGCGGACCTGGACTTCGGTCCCGCGACAGCCCCCTCCCGGCACGGACGGGAAGGTGCGGCGTGAGCCACCGGCTGCTGGTTCTCGGCTACCACAACATCGAACCCACCTGGGCGTTCTCGGGCACGTCGCCGGAAGCCGGTCGGCGTGGGTTCGAGCGCCAGGTGCGCTTCCTCCGCCGCTGGGCCAACGTCGTGCCCCTGCGGCCGGCGCTCGACGACCTCGCCGCCGGCCGCTCGCTCCCGCCCCGGGCCGTCGCGCTTACGTTCGACGACGGATACCTGGACAACGTCACGGTGGCCGCGCCGGTGCTGCGGTCCGCCGGGTTGCCGGCCAGCTTCTTCCTCGTGCCCGGCTTCCTGTCGGGGGTGCGGTCGGCGTGGTGGGAGCAGCTCGGCTGGGCGTTCGTCCACGCCACCGCCCGCAGTCTCAGCTGGGCCGGGCAGGAGTACGACACCTCACGGCCGGCGGCCCGGGAGTCGACTTTGGCCGCGGTCTCCGACGGCCTGAAACTGGTCGACAGCGACGCCCGGGAGGAGGCGGTGGCCGAGATTCGCGGCCGGCTGGCTCCGGACGGCCCAGAGCTCGGGCGCATGTTCATGGACTGGGACGAGGCCGGTGAGCTGCTGCGGCTCGGTCACGAGATCGAGTCGCACACCTGCGGGCACCCTATCCTCAGCCGAGAGGCGCCGGCCGCCCAGTCCCGGGAGCTCGGGGACTCCCGCCAGCAGCTCGCCTCGTACTTCGACAGGCCGGTCGACGTGTTGGCCTTTCCCAACGGTCGCGCCCAGGACTACACCGACGACACACTGCGGATCGCGCGCGAGGCCGGCTACGCCTACGCGCTGACGACGCAGACGGCGGTCGCCGGTTCCGGCACCTCGCCGTACGAGGTGCCCCGTGTCCTGGTCGACGCCGAGACCGACCTCCGTGAGGTGCTGCGCAAGGGTGCCCGGGTGGGTGCTCGGCTGGCGCGGCGCGTCCTCTCCCGGTCCTCGGGGGCCTGACCTCCGCACGTGCAGCAACTGGCCGCCGACCGATCCCGGTCGGCGGCCAGTTGCTGCGCGCCCCTCGGCAGACCGCGGCGGAACTCAAGGCGAGCGCTCACGAAAATCACCCGAAAGCTTGACAGCCCGTGATCAGTCCGTAACCTTACGTCCGCCTGAATAGCTCAATGTGTTCGGGCAATGACAGTAAGTCAGTCAGTTGCCCGGGCAGCCGGTCCGGACGGTGGCTGCTGCGGCAGGAGGCCCGGCGCCTCCCCGTCTTCCCCTCCGGCGCGTGTCGGCGTGCCCGCCCCTGGCTGAGCCATGCCCGGGCGCGGCTCGTCGGCCGTTCGCCGGTACGCACCGAACCACCACGAGGAACCACACATGTCGCGTCACGCACGGCCTCTCCGGATGCCGCTCACCCGCCGGCTCATGAGGCGGGGGACCACCCCGATCCTCGGCCTCGCTGCGCTCACCCTCGCCACTGTCGTGGCCCCCGTCTCTAGCGAGTTGCTGACCGCGGGCTCGGCCCAGTGCCCGTCAGGGACCACGAACAGCAGCCCGGTGGCGCGGGTCAATCTCGGCGGCCCGGCGATCACGGCGGGAGGCCGGGCGTGGTCGGCCGACCCGGCGGTCGCGCCGGAGAGTGCGTCCCTCATCGCGGACACCGTGGACATCCGGGGCACCCGCGCCGACGTTCTCTACCGCAGCGCCTTCACCGGTGAATTCAACTACACCGTGGCGGTCCCGGAGTCGGGCACCTACGTGACCCGGTTGCACCTTGCAGAGCCCGCCTCGGGTGCCGACGGGCGCGTGGCCGCGCGTGGCAGTCGCGTCTTCTCGGTCAACCTCGAGGCCGGCCGTGCGGAGCTCCGCCGGGTCGACATCGTGGCCTCCGCCCGCGGGTCGCAGCGGGCCGTGGTCAAGACGGCGAAGGCCCGGGTCACCGACGGTCAGCTGACCATCGAGGGCCGGGGTATCGTGGGCACCCCGCTGATCAGCGGTATCGAGGTGCTCCGGCAGCACCCGCGCGGCACCTGCATGCCCGTCGCCGCGACGGCTCCGGCGCCCGAGCAGTCGCCCAGCGCCGAGCAGACCGCCGAGGCGCAGTCGGCCCCGGAAGCCACCACCGCTCCTGCGGCGACGACGGAGCCGGAGGCCGGTGAGCAGTTGCCGTCCGCCTCGGCCGAGGCGAAGATCCCGGCCCCGGCCGAGACGCCGGCACCGTCCGCCGGGGCGCAGTCGGCCGGGCCTGCAGCGGCGGCGCCTGCCAGCGCCGCCATCGGTGCGCTCACCGCCACCAGCGGGCGCCCGTTCTCGGCCAGCAGTGCCTACAACACCCCCATCCCCGCCAACCCCTCCCTGGACCCAGGGAGCGCCGCGATGATCCGCAGTGTCACGGCGAGCAACCGGGCCACCGCCAACCTGTACGCCTACGGCGACCCGGTGTTCACGGCGGACGCCGGCAGCCCGACGGCCACCGTGGATTGCACCGAGAACTGGGGGAGCTGCGACCTGGAGGGGCGGCCGATCCGCATCCCGGCCGACGCCCAGCCCACCAGCGGGTCGGACGGGCGCATGATCATCGTGGACATCGCCGCGGGCACCTCCTGCGACTTCTGGCAGGCTCGCAAGGCCGGTCCCGGCCAATGGACCGTTGGCTGGGGCACGTGCGCCCCGCTCACCGGCGACGGCCGCGGCCCCAACGGCGGTGCCACCGGGGGTGGCATCAACACGCTGGCCGGGGTGGTCCGCACCTTCGAGATGCGCAACCTGAACATCCCGCACGCGATCTCGATCGCCACGAACAACTCCTGCGCCGGCGTGTTCCGCGCCCCGGCGACGAAGACGGACGGGCAGTCGTCCCGGTCCGACTGCATCCCCGAGGGTGCCCGGCTCCAGCTCGACCCCTCGATCGACGTCGACGCCATCCCCGGCATCACGCCGGGGGAGCGCGCGGTGGCCAAGGCGTTGCAGACCTACGGGGCGATCAACCGGGACAACTGCGGGGCCAACATCTGCGTGGCCTTCGAGGCGCCCATCGGGGAGGCTGACCCCTACCCGGCGGTCGGGTTCACCGGCGACTACTACTCGATGCCGCACATTCCGTGGAACCGGATGCGTGTGGTCCGGTAGCACTCGCCCGTCGGCTCACGAGGCCGGACCGGTGCCGCACGGCGCCGGTCCGGCCTCGTCCGTGTGCCGGGACCGACACGACTAATGGGGCTTACCGAGCCCGCTGCTGTCTGGCAGGTTCGGCGCCGGTAGCGGCCGGTGGGGCAGCACTTGCAACGACTGGAACGGTTTGGATTTCTAGCGTCAGATCGTGCACGCACCGGTCGTGAGGGGGCCTGACCGCTGATGGGATGACGTGCCCCGGGTCGTCCGGTGAGCGCTGGACCATTAGTCCGCTGGCTGTCTCCCTCCACGCTGCCGACCGCAGGAACTCAGGCAAAGGAGGGCACGGATGCTGGTCGTGGGCGATGACTGGGCCGAGGGCCACCACGACATCGAGGTGCAAGACGAGCAGGGGCGCCGGCTGGCGCGGGCCCGGCTGCCCGAGGGCATCGCTGGGCCGACCCGGCTGCACGAGCTGCTCGCCGAGCACCTCGCCGAGGACGACGTCGACCCCGACACCGGGTTCGTCGTGCACAACGTCGTTGTCGGGATCGAGACCGACCGCGGGACCCGGGTCTCGGCGCTGGTCGCGGCCGGCTACGAGGTGTTCCCGCTCAATCCGGTGCAGGTGGCCCGCCATCGGGAGCGACACGGCAGCTCGGGCGCGAAGTCCCACCGCGGGATGCGCACATGCTGGCCGCGATCGTCCGCCTGGATCGGGCCCACCACCGGCCTATGGCCGGGCACAGCCCCGAAGTCGAGGGCTCAAGCTGGTCGCCCGCTCGCGTCAGGCGTTCATCTGGGACCGCACCCGCCACTTTCAGCGGCTGCGCAGCGCGCTGCGCGATCTCTTTCCCGCCGCGCTCGAGGCCTTTCCCGACCTGATGGCCTCTGAGGCGCTCGAGCTGCTCGAGCGAGCTCCGGACCCGGCGCGGGCGGCACGGCTGTCGAGGTCGAAGATCACCGCGGCACTGCCCCGCGCCCACCGGCGCGACCCGGAGACCCGGGCCGAGGTCATCCAGGCAGTGCTCCGCGTGCCCGCGCTTCGCCAGGCCCCGCCCATCGAGGCCGCCTACGCGGTCATCGTGGCCAGCGCGGTCTAGCTGAACACGCAGATCGCCGAGCTGCAGGCGGTGGTGGCCGAGGGTTTTGGCCGACACCCGGACACTGACATCGTGACCAGCCAGCCAGCCAGCCAGCCAGCCAGCCAGCCAGCCAGCCCGGGCTGGGACCGGTCCTCGGCGCCCGGGTGCTCGCCGACTTCGGCGACGACCACACCCCCTACGCCGACGCCAACGCCCGCAAGAACTACGCCGGCACCTCACCGAGCACCCGCGCCTCCGGCACCCGCCACGTGGTGCTGGCCCGCTACGCCCGCAACAACCACCTCGCCGACGCCACCCACCGATGGGCCTTCTGCGCGCTCACCGCCTCACCCGGCGCCCGCGCCTACGACGACACCATCCGCGCCCGCGGAGTCGGACACCACGCCCCCCTCCGCCAGCTGGGCAACCGCCTCGTCGGCCTCCTGCACGGCTGCCTCAAGAGCCGAACCCTCTACCGCGAGGAAGCTGCCTGGCCTCAACTCACCGCTAACGCGGCTTGACGTCCCACACCATGGGATGTCGTAATCGGGCTTATCGAGCCCGCTGCTGTCTGGCAGGTGCGGCCCAGTGGTGGTGTTCCAGCGTGCGGAACTCCACACCCGGTCGACACGTTACCGTGGGTGACACAACCGGCTGGCGCCTCGGTCGCCGCTCGGCTCGCCTACCTGCGGGAAGTCCATGCCTACCCCCACCATCAGCGTCGTCGTCATCAGCTACAACTACGCCGAGTACCTGCCGGCGGCGATCGATAGCGCACTTGCGCAGACCTATCCCGTGGACGTGCTGGTGGTCGACGACGGCTCCACCGACGGGTCGCGGGAGATCATCGAGGGGTATGGTGACCGGCTGCGGTCGATCTTCAAGCCCAACGGCGGCAACTCCTCGGTCATGAACACCGCCGTGCCGGCGACCTCTGGCGAGGTGGTGATGTTCCTCGACGCCGACGACCTGCTCGATCCCGAGGCGGCCGCGGCCGTCGCCGAGGCCTGGACGGACGACTGCAGCAAGGTGCAGTTCCGGTTGTCGCTGATCGACGGTGACGGCCAGCGTCGGGGTGTCGACCCACCGGCCGACGTCCCCATGCCGACCGGCGACGTGGTGCCGGAACTGGTGGCCACGGGCCACTACGTGACGCCCGTGACGACCGGCAACGCCTTCCGGCGGGTGGTGCTGGAGAAGGTGCTGCCCATCCCGGAGGCCGACTTCAGGAACACGAACGACGGTTACCTCAACCTGGCCAGCGTCTTCGAGGGGCCGGTCGTGTCGGTCGACCGTGAGCTCGGCTCCTACCGGTTGCACGGCGGGAACCTGTGGGCCTACTCCGGCGAGGTCGATCTCGCCGGCATCCGGCAGCGGATCTCCTACGACCTCACCCGGCAGCGCTACCTCGAGCGCATCGCCGCCGAGCACGGCCGCGCGGCCGGTGTCGACCTCCCCCTCCGCAATCCCGAGCACGTGCTGCAGCGC
Source organism: Blastococcus sp. SYSU DS0616 (assembly GCF_054051015.1). Taxonomy (NCBI): domain Bacteria; kingdom Bacillati; phylum Actinomycetota; class Actinomycetes; order Geodermatophilales; family Geodermatophilaceae; genus Blastococcus; species Blastococcus sp. SYSU DS0616. Next base: position 28,272 of record NZ_JBJHAJ010000014.1, on the reverse strand, counting down.
CTGCTGTCGCTTCGTCTCGACCCGGCCGGCCACCCGGGGCCCGCCGGCGAGTGCGTGGGGCACCTGCTGCGCGCCGGCATCGGCGGCGTCCTGCGCCCCGGCCCGGACGTCGACACCGTCCAGCGCGCCACGCTGGCAGTGGGGCTGCCGCTGGCCGCCGTCCTGCCGGCCCGCCTCCTGCAGCGCCTCGCGGAGGCGCTGCTAGCCAGCCGTCCGCGGGGCCCGCTGCTGCGTGCCGCGGGGCGGGTCGTGCGGCAGCTGTCCCGGGCCCTGGCGCGGCTGAGGTCTCGGCCACCGGAGGGGCGGGTATGAACCGTCGTCGCCCCGCGCGCGCCCCCCGGTGCCGGATGACCCACCGAGTCGCCGGTGCGCTCGCCCTCGCGCTCCTCGTCCTCGCCGCGGCCTGCTCGTCGCCCAGCGAGCCGGACGACGCCGGCCCGGACGAGCTGACCGGGCAGCTGTTCGGCGAGGACAGCCCGTGGAACACCCCCGTCCCCGACGACCCGGCCCTCGACGAGGACAGCGAGGAGATGATCGCCGCGCTGGTGGAGGACGGCGGCGCGGTCGCACTCCTCGACGAGTACGCCGTCCCGGTCTACGAGGCCACCGAGGACACCCCGTTCGTGGAGGTCCGCTGCACGCAGGACTGGGGTGACTGCCCGCTGGAGGACCAGCCGGTGCCCATCCCGGCGGACGCGGAGGCGAGCTCGGGCAGCGACGGAGCCATGGTGGTGATCGACCACGAGGCGGGCCGGGTGTACGACTTCTGGCAGGCGGAGCGTGCCGATGACGGGGCGTGGACGGCATCCTGGGGCACCCACGCGTCGCTGGACGGCGACGGGATCGGGGGGGAGTCCGGCGGTGCGGCCGGCGGATCGACCGGTGCCGGGATCAATCTGCTCGCCGGGCTGGTCCGCCTCGAGGAGATCCGCGAGGGCGAGATCGCGCACGCCCTGGCTTTCGCCTCCGACCTGAGCTGCCCGGGCGAGTACCGCTACCCGGCGACCAAGACCGACGGGCACGCCGAGAGCGGCACCTGCCTTCCGCAGGGGGCGCGGCTGCAGCTGGACCCCTCCATCGACGTCGAGTCGATCCCCGGGATCACCGCCGGAGAGGTCGCGGTGGCCAAGGCGCTGCAGACCTACGGTGGCTACCTGCGCGACAGCTCCGAGGCGGCCCTGGCAGTGGCCTTCGAGCGGGCGCCCGAGGGCGAGGAGGCTTACGCGGAGATCGCCGAGTTCCCCTGGGACTTTTACCGCATGGCGCACATCCCCTGGGACCGCCTGCGGGTGCTGGAGACCTGGGACGGGACGCAGTGACCGATCGCGCATGCGAGGGACGCGCGGCTACCCGATCAGGTGACTGCAGGACATGAGAACTTCTCGCGTGGGCCGGCGCACCGAGTTGTGCGGACTCGGCGGTTAGCCTGAGCCCTGTGACGTCTACCCACCTGCCGTCGTCCGGAAGTCGCGCCCCCCGGCCCCGCCGCTGGGTCGCGATACTGACTGGGCTAGTCGTCGCCGCGCTCGTCGGACTCGCGGGAGCCGCCTTCTGGCAGGCCCGCCCGGTGGAGTATCGGGCGACCACCACCCTCGTCGTCCTCCCGGCGCCCGGCGCCGACGAGGCCGCCGCCTACTACGACACCCTCAGCCGTGGCCAGGTCGCCACCACGTTCGCCGAGATCCTGGCGCTGCGGGCCGACCCGGAGGCCGCGACCGAGGGCGCCGTGGAGGCCGGAGTGTCCGTCGAGGTCGTCCCCGACACGTCGCTGATCCAGGTGGCCGTCACCTCCGAGGACGCCGCAGCCGCCGAGACCGGCGCGGATGCGGTGCTCGGCCAAGTGGAGCCCTACTTCGGCCAGCTGGGGGCCCCGTACGAGGTTTCCGTGGTGGACGAGGCGGACGGCTCCGCCGAGCGCATCGGCTTCTCGCCCGGCGTGCTCGCCGCCGTGGTCGGCGCCGTCGCCGTCATCGCCGGGCTGGCCGCGTACCTGGCGATCCGCTCGCTGCAAAACGCCCGTCGGCGCACCGTGCCGATGGGCTCGCTGCCGCCCGTCCCGGCCACCGTCGACGGCCACGCGGACGGTACCCGGTCCCTGCGCACCGACGGACCGCCCACGGAGACCGCCGAGCCGGTGCAGGCCGACGGCGCAGGGGTCTCCGAGGCGCGGAAGATGGACGACCCGTTGACCGCTCCCTCGGTTCGGTGAGCTCGGCCACCCGCCTCCCGGAGACAGCTCCGCGGGTGCAGCCGGCCTCCTCGCCGGTCCGCACCGGCCTGCTGTCCACGGCCCTCGCCCTGGGCTGCGTCGTACTGGGCGTGGCCGTGCTCGTCGCGACGGCGCTGGTGGGGTTGCCGCTGACGGCCCCGGTGGTGGCGGCAGGCATGTTCGCCGTGCCGTTCCTGCTCGTCCGCCCGGTGCCGTTCCTCGTGTTCGTCACGGTGGCGGAGTTCGCCAACCTCTCCGGGGTCGCGGCGGCCAACGGGATCCCGCGGCTCGAGACGCTCCTCCTCGGCGCGGCTCTCGTCGCCGCCGGGCTGGCCTACACGCGCGGACAGCTCCGGCCGGGCTGGTCCGCCCTCGCCGCCGCAGCGGTGCTCTACCTGGTCGTCCAGACCCTCTCCGCGCTCACCGGCCAGGACGTGCCCGCGGATGCGTCCCCCATCGCCGACGCGGCAGTCGGGCTCTCCGCCGTCGCCGAGCAGGCCAAGGCGTTGCTGTGGCCACTGGCCGTCGGCGCCCTCCTGCTGGTCCCGGGCCACGCTCCCCGGCGGATGGCCCAGGCCATCGCGCTGACGCTGGCGGTCCTGTCCGGGCTCACCGCCATCCAGGAGTTCGTGATCGGCAACGACATGACCTTCGCCGGGCTCGCCAACGTGCCCTTGATGGCCGACCTAGGCGGTGCCACGGCCCGGCACGCGGGGCCGCAGGCGGACGCCAACTTTTGGGGCCGCGTGCTCGTGCTCGGGCTGCCCTTCGCGCTGTCGGTGGCGCAGCTGGCGACGACCTGGCCGCGCCGGGCCGGGTGGCTCCTCGCCGCGGGGTCGATCCTGCTGGGGATCGTGCTCACCGGCTCGCGGGGTGCTCTGCTCGCGGCTTTCCTGGTCACCTGCCTCTGGGCGGTGCTGGCCGGTGGCCGGATCGCGAAGACCGTGCTGCTGGCCCCCCTGGCCGCCGGCATGGCCCTCTTCGTGCCCGGCATCGGGAGCCGGCTGCTCACCCTGGGTGCGATCGGCGCCGGTTCGGGCCTGGAGGTCGCCGACCCCTCGCTCGAGGGGCGCGTGGCCGCGCAGCGCGTGGCACTGGAGATGATCGTCGACCACCCGGTGCTGGGGGTGGGGCCGGGGAACTTCCTGGCCGTGGAGCCGGAGTACCTGCGGCGGCTCGCCCTGGACAGCCCGCCGTTGGCCCCCCACAACCAGTACCTGGAGGCGGCGGCCGAAGGCGGGTTGCTGGGCCTGACGGCCTGGCTGTTGCTCATCGGGACCGCCGCGTTCGTGGCCGTGCGCGCGCGCTTGGTGGCCCGTCGGGGCGGCCCGACCGTGCAGGCCGCGGCGCCCGTCCCGCTGTCGAACGCGGTCCTAGCCGCGCTGGCCGGGTGGGCCGTCGCCAGCCTCTTCCTCCACCTGGCCACCTTCCGCACGTTCCTGTTCGTCGCGGCGCTCGGAGCGGCGCTCGACATCCGGGCGCGCCGCGAGGTGGACCGGCAACGCGGAGCGGAGCCGGGCGGTTGGATCGCCGCGGAACCTGCTGGGGGGGAGCCGTTCTCGAAGTGGCTCCGCGCCGGCCTGCGGGCCTCCATGGCCGTCGTCGTCCTCGGGCTGCTGGTGCTGGCGGCGGCGCTCTGGACGCTGCCCGGGCGGCAGACCCCCATGTGGACGGCGACCTCGAGCATGCAGCTCGTGGTCCGTTACGAGCTGGGGTCGGAGTCCCCCTCCTACGACCTGGACACGTTGAGCCGCACCGGCCTGGTCCGGACGCTCGCCGGGATCGCCACAAACCCGCGGTTTGTGGAGGAAGGCCTGCGGGCGAACGGGAGCCGGCCCGAGGACGTCGACGTCGAGGTGAACGGGTCGGTCCGCTCGGCCCTTGTCGTGGTCAGGGCGCGAGCCGAGGATCCGCAGGAGGCCTCCGAGGTGGCGCTTGCCGTGCGGACCGCGGCGGTCGACGCGCTCAACGAGTTCAGCCCGCTGTACGGGGCGCTCGGCCTCCCCGGAGCACCGATCCTCTCGCCGCCGGAGGAGCCGCTGGACCGGCGGGTGGCGTTCATCCCCCTGGCGCTCGCCGTGGTCGGCGGTGGCGTCCCGGTCGCCGGCTTCGTCTCCGACTCGCGGCACCGCAGGCGCGACCGACGGACGTCATCCCCCGACCCGGCTCCTGCGCAGGAGCTCACCGGGGCGGGCGTGCCGCGGTGATCGCTGGCCGGTGAGCACTTCGGGGGCCCGCGCCCATCGAGTGCTCACCGGCCGGATCAGCCGGCGGCGCGGTCGCCCTGGGAGGTGTGCTCGGCCAGCACCGTGTCGTAGAGGGCCCGCAGCCGGTCCGCCCACACGGTGGAGGCGAAGTTCTCGGCGAACCGCCGGCGACCGGCCGCCCCCATGGCGGCGGCGGCGGAGCGGTCACCCAGGACCCGGACCACGGCCTCGGCGATCCGCTCGGCCTCCGTGGGCACGAGCACCCCGGCGTCCTCGCCGACGATGTCGGGGATCCCCCCGACATCGGTGGCCACCACCGGTACCCCGACGGCGAGGGCCTGCATCACCGTCGTCGGAAGGGCGTCCGCGAGGCTGGTGTGCAGCACCAGGTCGCTGGCCCGGAGCAGGGCGGGGACGTCGTCCCGGTAGCCGAGGAACCGGACGAGGTCCCGCAGGCGGGGGCCATCGGCGACCCGGGCCTCGAGCACCGGGCGGAGCTCGCCGTCGCCGGCCAGCGCCACGACCGGTCGCAGCGCGGGAGGCAGCAGGGCGACGGCGTCCAGGAGCAGATCGTGGCCCTTCTCGGGCCGCATGAGCGACGCGGAAACGATGAGCGGGCGGGTGGGGCCGGCGCCCAGCTCGGCCCGGATCCGGTCGCGGACGGCGCCGTCCTGCGGACCGGGGTCGGCGACCCCGTTCGGCAGCACGACGAGGGCGTCGTCGTTCCCGGCCAGTTCCCGGTACCACTCGCGCTGCCGGCTGCTGAGGGCGATCGTCCGGGCCGCCGTGCGGCGCCGGGCGACCAGGCCGGCCGTCCGCTTGTACCGGCCGAGCCGGCCGGTCGGGGCGTCTTCGACGATGTGCAGGGTGGAGACCACCGGCAGGCGGAGCAGGGAGCCGACCACACCGCCGACCAGGTCCGCGTGCTTCAGGTGGGTGTGGACCAGGTGCGGATGGAAGTCCCGGATCGCGGCCATCGTGCCCGGGATCGCCCGCGCGTCCCACCGGCCGCGACCGAGCTCCACGACCGGCACACCGCGGGCGCGCAGCGCCTCGGCGTGGACCGGCCGCGGGACGGGCGACAGCGCGATGACCTGGAGATCGATCCCGGCCGCGTCCGCCACGTCGGCCAGCTCGACCAGGACGTTTTCGGCGCCACCCGGGCCCAGCGAGTGGATGACGTGGGTGACCCGGAGACGGGCCGACGGCGGAGCGCCGCCTCCGGTCGCGTCGCTCGGCGCGCTGGAGAGCACTTCTCATCCCATCCGACCCGGCGTGGGTCACACGTGGAGGGCATGGTGGCCGCCGTCGGGAGCCACCGGGAACGGCCCGGGGCCGCGTGCCGGTCGCGCGAGCAGCGGACGTCGACGGTTGCCGAGCTTAGTGGGACCGACCCCGGCGGACGCCTACACGTACGGGTGATCCGGCGGGGTGCCGCGGCGGCTAGGGACGCCGGTGCCGGGGGGACCGGGTCCGGCAGGGCGGCCGTGCGGCCGTGTCCTCGGCCTCCGCGAGCCGCTCGGCCGGTGATGGCTGCGTCACCGGATCGGGACCCGGCGTGCCCGCCGTTCCGCGGGCCGGCCGCTGGCCCGGACCGGTCTGTCCGGAGCCGGGTGGGTGCACCGACCGGGCCAGCGTCGGCGACGGACCGGACCGACGCGGCCGGTCACCGGGTCGTTGCTCGTGGGAGCCCCCCCATGGGCCCGAGCGGCAACCGGTGGTGCAGGTGTGACCGCCGCAGGTAGCGGCCGGTCAGCAGGGCGAGCGGACAGGCGAGCGCCAGCCAGGTGAGGGCTGCCGTCCACACCCAGTCCATAGGTCGCCCGATCGTCCAGGGGGTCGGGAGGTGCCACCACCGACGCCCGATCCGGATGCCCGGGTCTCATACCTCCGCGGTATCTCCGCCCGGTCACGTGGCCAGCGCGCATGCGATCGCGGACAGTACGAGCGCAACATCGACGTCCGGTTGCTCTGGGCCAGCACGTCGCGGGCGGAGTCCTGACCCACCTCGGTGGAGCCACGGGGATCACCGGCACCTGGAGCGGAGCGGCAGGTCACCCCGCACGACGTCGAGCAGGCCGGGGAGCGCGTCGAGGTAGAGGGGTGCGCAGCAGCCGGCCTACCGCGGTGGACCGGTCGCCGGGCAGGGCCGGGGCCGTCGTCCGGAAGCGCAGGCACGTGGAGGGTCGCGGGCTCTGTCGGCTGCGCCGTCCCGCCGTCCGCCGTGTCGGGCCCGGCCGATGGCGCCGGCCAGGCCGGTGCTTCCACGGCGGGCGGCGCGGTCCCGGCGGGTGCGGGTATGGGTAGCGAGGGTGGGGGCGCGGGCCCGGCCGGGACGGGGACGTCCGCACCGGGCGGCAGTTCGACGACGGGCGGTGGGGTGGGCGACGTCTCGCCGGTGCCCGGGGGGCGTCGCCGCGGGCAGCGCGGGCGGTGGTTCGACGGTGGAGGTGGCCTGCCCGGGGGGTGTCGTGCCGGTGTCGCGGTCCGCACCGGGGGGCGGTACCTCCGCGCCGGTGGACGGCTCGACGGGGTCGTCGAGGGGCGGCAGACCGGCAACCGGGTCCGCGGCACCCGGGGCGGCAGGTGGAACCGGAGCGGTGAGCTCGTCGTCAGCGTGCGCAGCACCGGCCGCGATGACGAGGAGCGCCCAACCGCAGGCTAGCAGCAGCAGAAGCAGCCCAGGATGGACGGAGACTCGCTCCCCGCGCTTCCCGCGCTTCCCGCGCTCCCCGAGCCCCCGCAGCGGACCCGTGGAAGCGGGCGCGGCGACGGGAACCCTGGAGCCCGCGCCCACACCGCCGACCACCAGGACCCCCTCTCCGCAGGTGAGAACCCACGTGCCCGGACCCCGACCACGCTTCCGGCACCAGGGACCCTTCCGCTGGGGAGGAGAGGGCGCAACCCATCGCCCCCCGGGGCAAGGGAACGCGCGGCCCGACCCACCGTGCGTGAGTGGGCGTACAGACCACGTCGTCCCCGCGAACGATGCGGGTGGGTGCCGATCAGGCCGTCGGCGCGGGCAGCGGCCCGGTACCCGGGCCCGGCGCGCCGGAGGCCGCTTCGGTGCGCTCAGGCCCGTGCCCAGGCCAGCAGGTCGTCGGCGCTGCGGGTGTTGACCACCCGCTCGACGGGGACGCCGCACTCGACCGCCCGCTCGCAGCCGTTGTACTGCCAGTCCAGCTGGCCGGGGGCGTGCGCGTCGGTGTCCACGGCGAACTCGCAGCCCAGCTCCACCGCCAGGCTCAGCAGCCGCCGCGGTGGGTCCAGCCGCTCGGGGCGGGAGTTGATCTCCACCGCGGTGCCGTGCTCGATGCAGGCGGAGAACACCGCCTCGGCGTCGAACTGGCTCTCCGGCCGCGGCTTCTGCGTCCCGTCGCGTTGCCTCCGGCCGATGACCAGCCGACCGGTGCAGTGACCGAGGACGTCGGTGTGCGGGTTGGCGACGGCGGCGAGCATCCGCTCGGTCATCGCCGAGCGCTCGGCCCGCAGGTCGGAGTGCACGCTCGCGACGACGACGTCCAGGCGGCCCAGCAGCTCCTCGGTCTGGTCCAGCGAGCCGTCGACGTTGATGTCGCACTCGATGCCGGTGAGGATCCGGAAGGGCGCGAGCTCCTCGTTCAGCGCGGCGACGACGTCGAGCTGCTGCTCCAGGCGTTCGGGGGAGAGCCCGTTGGCCACCGTGAGCCGGGGCGAGTGGTCGGTCAGCGCCAGGTACTCGTGGCCCAGCGCGATCGCGGCCTCGGACATCTCGCGGATCGGGCTGCCACCGTCGGACCAGTCGGAGTGGGCGTGCAGGTCGCCCTTGAGCGCGGCGCGGAAGGCGGCGACGTCCTCGGCTGCCGGCAGCTCCCCGGCGTAGGTCTCCTCCAGCGCGGCCAGGTACTCGGGCACCTCGCCCCGGTGGGCCTGGGCGACCGCCGTCGCCGTCTTCGGGCCGATGCCCTTGAGGTCCTTCAGCGTGTTGGTGCGGATGCGGCGGTCCAGCTCGGCCTCGTCCAGGCCGTCGACCACCGCCGCGGCGGTGCGGTACGCACCCACGCGGTAGCTGGCCTCGCGGGCGCGCTCCAGGAGGAAGGCGATCCTCCGGAGCGCGGCCGCGGGCGGGAGCGGAGCGCTCAGCGAAGCGCCTTGAGGGCGCCCTTGCCGGTCTTCTTGCCGGCCTTGCGGGAGGCCTTCTTCTGCGCCTTGACGGCGCGCTTGGAGGCCTTCTCGTAGTTCTTCTCGGTCGCGTCGGCGGCCCGCTTCGCCGCCCGCCTGGCGCGGTAGCCCACCGACGGCTTGCCCTCGGTGTCGACGGCGGCCAGCAGCAGCCCGCCGAACAGGCCGGTGTTCTTGAGGAAGTTCGAGAGCTGCCCGAACTTCTCCTTCGGGTCGTCGTGCTCCCAGAACCGGTGCCCGGCCAGCGTCGTCGGGACGACCGACGCCGACAGCGCGATGGCGGTCAGCCGCGGGAACTTGTTCAGGGCGAACAACGAACCGGCGGCCACCTTGATGGCGGCGTCGACCTTGACCCACTGCTCGACGTCACGGGGCAGCTCCACCGGGAGCTGCTTGTCGGCGGTCTCGGCGATCTTCTCCACCACGGGGGTGGCGCCCGGCACGCGGTCCTGCGGCTGGCGCAGCGTGCTGATCCCCCCGTAGATGAAGGGCGCGGCGAGCAGGGGCCGGGCGATCCGGCGAACGAGCATGGTGACCTCTTTCCTCGATGCCACTGGGCAGTCGCAGCGTGCACTGCCCGGAAGATCCATCCGGCAATCACGCGGCGCAACTCGGGCGTCCCGTCTCCACCTGCCGCGACGTGCCCGGCTACCCCTCGGCCCGGGTCGACCGGGCGTCACCGCAGCGGATCAGTCCCGCGTCCTCCGCCGCATGGCGGCGTCGATCGCGACGCCGACGGCCAGGCCGATGCCCGCGCCGACGCCCGGGTTCTCGAACAGCGACAGCCCGAGCCCCGCGCCCAGGGCCAGCCCCAGGGCCAGGCCGGTGCCCTGCTGCCAGTCCTTCTCCGGGGGCTTCGTCGGCTCCGCCATGGTGCGGACCGTACCGGTGCCCCGGGGTGCACGGGCTGCTCGTCGGCGGCGCGCGGGGACTCTGCGGTGCCGGAAATCCGGATCGCTGCCCTAGGGTCACCTGGTGCCCGTCGCCGCCGCGATCCGCCAGGTCGTCGCCATGCTCGCGGTCGCGGGCCTGACCGCGGCCCTCGCCGGCGGGGTGTGGGCGGTGGTGGCCGACGAGGGGTTCCGCAGCCGCTTCGCGCTCTCGCTGATGGTGGTCGCCGGCCTGCTGGCGCTCGTCGGTGGCACGCTCGCGCCTCGCCTGGCCACCGCCGAGGCGCGCGCCTTCCTCGGCCAGGGGCCGGGCCAGGAGGAGTCCGGCGGCGACGAGCCGCTGACGGCGCTCGGGGTCTTCCTCTTCGTGGCGCTGCCGCTGTTCGCCGTCGGCCTGATCACCTACGGCAGCGGCTGACCCGGGGGTTCACTGGAGGTCGACGAACCGCTCGACGTCCCGCGGCCGGCCGGCGATCACGATCGTCGAGCCGTAGGTGAGCACCGTGTCGACGGCGGCGTGCGTGTAGGCCTCGTCGCCCTCCGGCTTGACCGACACCACGGTGACCCGGTGCCGCCTGCGCAGCCCGGTCTCCCCGAGCGGCACCCCGACGATCTCCCGCGGCGGCTTCGTCTTGGCGAACACCCACTGCGGGTCCAGCTCCACCCAGTCCAGCAGCCGGCCGGAGACCAGGTGCGCGACGCGCTCGCCCATCTCGTGCTCGGGGAACACCACGTGGTGGGCGCCGATCCGCTCCAGGATCTTGCCGTGCTGGCTGCTCAGGGCCTTGGCCCAGATGTCGGCGATCTCCAGCTCGACCAGCAGCGACGTCGTCAGGATGCTGGCCTCCAGGTCGGTGCCGATGGCCACGACCACCCGGCGGAACTCGCCCACACCGAGTTGCCGCAGTGCGTCCAGGTCGGTGCCGTCGGCGACGACCACCTGCCCCAGCTGGCCGGAGAGCCGCTGGACGATCTCCGGCCGGTGGTCGATCGCCAGCACCTCGGTGCCGCCGCCGGCCAGCTCCGTGGCCAGGGCGGTGCCGAACCGGCCCAGCCCGATCACGGCGACCGGGTCCCTGTGACTAGCCAACGATGGTCCTCTCCTCGGGGAGCTGGTAGGGCCGGGCGCGGTCCCGCAGGGCCAGGCCAGAGGCCAGTGTGAGCGGGCCGATCCGGCCGACGAACATGAGCAGGACGACGAGCAGCTGGGCGCCCGGCGGCAGGGCCGCGGTGATGCCCGTGGAGAGGCCGACGGTGGAGAACGCCGAGACGGTCTCGAACAGCACCTGCTCGAAGGAGAAGTCGGTCAGCGCCTCCATCGCGAACGTGGCGACGGTGACCACCCCGATGCCGAGCAGCGCCACCGCCAGCGCCTGCCGCTGGTTCGTCGGGGGCACCCGGCGGCGGCCCACCTCGACGTCGACGTCCCCGCGCAGCTCCGCCCAGAGCACGTAGGCCAGCAACCCGAACGTCGTCACCTTGATCCCGCCAGCGGTGCCGGCGCTGCCCCCGCCGATGAACATCAGCGCGTCGGTGAGCAGCAGCGTCTCCGGCTGCAGCGCGGCGATGTCGAGGTTGTTGAACCCCGCCGTGCGCGGCATCACCCCGGCGACGAAGGCCGCCATGACGGTGTCGCCGAACCCGAGCGGACCGAGCGTCCGGGGGTTCCGCCACTCGGCGAGCAGGTAGCCGGCCGTGCCGACGACGAGCAGCGCGGCCGTGACGATCACCGTGATCCGGGTGAGCACCGACCAGGTCCGCGGCCGGCGCCATGACCGGACCAGCTCGAACACGACCGGGAAGCCCAAGCCGCCGACGATGACCGCCGCCGCGATCGTCAGGCTCACCCAGGGGTCGCCGACGTAGCGCACCAGGCTGTCCGCGTGGAGTCCGAAGCCGGCGTTGTTGAATGCCGAGATCGCGTGGAACACCCCGCTGTACAGGGCTGCGGGGGCCGGCTGGTCGTAGCCGAGGGCGAACCGGGTGGTCAGCACCGCCGCCGCCACCGCCTCGCAGGCGAGGCTGAACAGCACGACCCGGACGATCACCCGGCGCACGTCGGCCGCCGACAACGACTTGGTCTCGGCCTGCGCGATCAGGCGTGCGCGGAGACCCAGCCGCCGGGAGAGCAGCAGCGCGACCAGGCTGGCCAGGGTCATGATCCCCAGCCCACCCGCCTGGATGAGCCCCAGGATGACGGCCTGCCCGAAGCCGGACCAGTAGGTGCCGGTGTCCACGGTCACCAGCCCGGTGACGCAGACGGCGGAGGTCGCGTGGAAGAGCGCGGTGAGGAGGTCGGCGCGGCCGGGCCCCGGCGTCGCCAGCGGCAGCGACAGCAGCGCGGTGCCCACGGCGATCGCGAGCAGGAACGCTCCGGCGATGACCCGCCCCGGGTGCCGGAAGCCCCGGGCGATGGCCCGCTGGGGCACCGGTGCGCGGTAGCCCTGCGTCACCGCGGTCCTCCCGTCAGCGCCTCCGACGGTCGGTGGGCGAGCCACCTTCGCACACCGCCCGTGGGCTTCTCACGCAGCCGGTCCGGCGGGTCATCCGGCCCGGCCGCTCAGCGCCGGACGCGCCGGCCGGCCGCGGCGACCGCGCCGCCCACCGCGAGCCCGGCCAGCACGTCCCCGGGGTAGTGCACGCCGACGTGCACCCGCGAGTAGCCGATGGCCAGCGCCAGCGGGGCGAGCCCGGCTCCGGCCGCGGGTGCTTCCAGGGCCAGCCCGGTGACGAAGGCAGCGGCCGAGCCCGAGTGCCCGCTGGGGAAGGACAGGCTCCCCGGTTCGCGGCGCAGCCGGCGTTCGGTGCGCAGGTTCGCCAGATCCGGGCGCACCCGGCCGAACGCCGGCTTGAGGACGGCGTTGACCACCGCGCTGGTGACCAGCATCGACCCCACCCCGCGGAGGGCGCCGCGCCGCAGCCGGCCGGGGCGGCCGCCCAGCGCGAGCGCGAGCAGCAGCCACAGCTTTCCGTGGTCGGCCGCGGCCGAGAGGTGGCGCAGCCAGCGGTCGGCCGGGGTGGTCGGGAACCCGCCGATCCAGGCGTGCAGCCGCGCGTCGACGTCGCGGGGGATGGGCACGACCGGACGCTAGCCGCCGCGTCGATGATCAGCCCACCTGATCGTTCCGGGTCCTGGCTCGGTGTCGATGGTGAGCCAGGACCCCGAATGACCAGGTCACCTGATCATTCGGGGCGGGGTCAGGACTTCTGGCGGGCCCGGTAGGCGGCCACGGTCGAGCGGCTGGCGCAGGTGTTGGAGCAGTAGCGGCGGCTGGCGTTGCGCGAGGTGTCGACGTAGACGTCGTCGCAGCCCTCGGCCGAGCACACGCCCAGGCGCTGCCAGCCGTGCTGCACCACCACCTGCGACAGGCCCATCGCGACCGTCGTCGTCAGCTGCTCGAGGGCCGGGGCGTCGGGGCGGGCGTAGTGCAGGTGCAGGTCGCCGTCGTGGTCGGTGGCGTAGGGACGGGGCCGGGCCAGCGCCAGCAGCTCGTTGAGCCGGGCGAGGACGTCGGGCTGCGACTCGGCCAGCGCGACGGCGCGCACCAGCTGCGCCGTGGCGGCGGCCTTCTGGGCGTCGGTCGGCGTGAGGTCCAGCGAGGTGCCGGGCGTGAACCACTCGTCGTGGGCCGCCAGGAAGCGCGCCATCCCGTCCTCGGGCGCCAGGTCGGCGTTGGCCAGGGCGATGGCCAGCTCGACCGCGGTCGACCCGTAGGTGTCGTAGTCCAATTGACTCCCTACTCATCTGTCCCTAGTCTCGGGACTGCGTAGGCGGTCAACGCTCTTTGACCGCCTACTCTTCCTTCCCCTGCAGTGCGAAACGAGTGCAAGCGTGCGTGCCTACCTCGCCGTCTGGCGGCTTCCCTCCGCCAAGGTGCTCCTCCTCGCCGGCTTCGCCGGCCGTCTGCCGTCGTCCATGGTGCCGCTCGCGCTGCTGCTCATGGTGCAGCAGCAGACCGGTTCCTACGCGATCGCCGGCCTGGCCGCGGCCACCCTCGGCATCGCGTCGGCCGTGATGGCGCCGGTCCTCGGCCGCCTCGCCGACCGGAAGGGACCCCGCCGCATCCTGCTCGCGCAGTCGGCGCTCTACCCGCTGCTGCTCGCCCTGCTGGTGGCGGTGACCCTCGGCGGCGCGCCGGACACCGCCGTCGTGGCCGCCTCCGCCCTGGCCGGCGCCAGCACGCCGCTGGTCTCCGGCACCGTCCGCGCCTTGTGGTCGCGCACCGACCCGCGCGTCCGCTCCACCGCCTACGCCCTCGACGCCACGGCCACCGAGCTGGTGTTCGTCGTCGGCCCGACGCTGGTCGCCGCGCTGGCGGTGCTGGCCGCGCCGGCGTGGGCCGTGGGGCTCGCCGGCGCGCTGGCCGTCGTCGGCGCGCTCGGCGTCGCCCGTGCCGCCCGGTCGTGGGTGCCCGCGGCGGCGCCCACCGCCGGCCTCTTCAGCACCGTGCTCGCCCCCGGCATGCCCCGGGTGCTGCTCAGCGGATCGGCCGTGATGCTGGGGTTCGGGGCGCTGGAGGTCGCGATCCCGGCGTTCGCCGGCTCCACGGGCTCCCCGGGCCTCTCGGGGGTCCTGTTGGCGGTCTGGTCGCTGGGATCGGTCGCCGGTGGCCTGTGGTTCGGGGCGCGGGTGATGAGTGCGTCGCTGCCCCGGCAGTACCGCTGGCTGCTCTTCGGCGTCACGATCGGCCTCGCGCCGCTGGCCTGGGTGTCCAGCCCGTGGGCGCTGGGCGTGCTGCTGTTCCTCGGGGGGACGGCGATCGCGCCGACCCTGACGGTGCAGAACTCGCTGGTCGGCTCGCTCGCGCCGGTGCACGCCACCACCGAGGCGTTCACCTGGCTCTCCACGATCACCGTCGGCGCCTCGGCCATCGGCGCGGCCCTGGGTGGTGCGCTGATCGAGACGTCGTCCGGGGTGCCGGGGGCGCTCCTGCTGGCCTGCGCCGGGGCGGCCGCCGCCGTCGTCGTCACCCTCGTGCCCGGCCGCAGCCCGCTGGCCCCGACCCGCTCGCGGGAGACGGTCGCCGCCTGACTGCTGCGTCGAGTGCGACGAACTCGTGGTGCTCGCGGCCTGGTGGCCACGAGCTCGTCGCACTCGTCCGTGCGGCCTGGCGCGGCACCCCCCGGGAGACCCGGGCCCGGCGGCGCTGGTAGTCTCTCTCCTCGGTGGTTACGAGGTGACTCGAGCCCCGGGAGGCTTCGCCTAGTCCGGTCTATGGCGCCGCACTGCTAATGCGGTTTGGGTTAATCCCCATCCCGGGTTCAAATCCCGGAGCCTCCGCGCACGACAACTGAACACAGGCACCCGTAGCTCAACGGATAGAGCATCTGACTACGGATCAGAAGGTTAGGGGTTCGAATCCCTTCGGGTGCACGTCTGGTTGAGACACCGATCTGCCGCGCCGCCCCGACGGGGGAGGCGCGGCAGATTCGTTTTCCGCCCGCCGCCGCGGCGCTCCGGGATGCGCTCAAGCCAGCCCGGCGCGGTGCCGACGCATGCCTCGTGACTAGTTCCCGCCGCCGTCTGCGCGTGACCGATCCCCTCGTCGTCGGCCTGCTCGTCCTGCTGGCACTCGTCGGCCGGCGGGCCGAGCCCCGGGGTCACGTCGACGTCCCTCCGGGTCCGACGGTCGACCACCGGGCGGCGCCCCGATGGCTGTACCCGGTGCTGGGCGCGGGTGTCGTCGGCGCGGTCGCCGTCGCCGCGCTGGTCGCAGCCCAGGACCCCGAGCAGGGGGTGAGCATCTTCGGCACCGTCGTGCTCGGGGCCATGGCTGCCTGGAGCGCGTTCGGTCTGTACGTCACCAGCACCCCCGCGCCGCCCGGCAAGGGCTGGCTCGTGTGGGCGATGCGGGGCGCGATCCTCACGGCGAGCGCGGTGCTCGCCGTGGGCCTCTGGCGAGAGCTGGACGCCGGATCGCGCTCGGACCGGGTGTCGATCGTGGTCTTCGGCGTCGGCATCGTGGTCGCGGTCGTCATCGACGTCGTCCAGGCCCGCCGGAACCGCTGACCCGCGACCCGGGACCAAGATCAGGGAGCGGTTCAGGGGTTTCCCTGATGTTCGCTCCTGCCTCCTCCGGAAGTCTCTCCGCCGGCGGGCCGCGCCCCCATGGTTGGGCCGCCCCGGCCCCGTGACCAGCAGGTTGGCCTGCGGACACCCGTACTCGGACAGGAGACGATGATGGATGGATCCCGCAACCTCGCGGGGCGGGTCGGACGCTGGAGCGCCCGGCACCGGAAGACGGCGGTGCTCGGCTGGCTGGCCTTCGTGCTGGCCGCCGTCGCGGTCGGCGCGGTGGTGCCGCAGAGCCAGCTGACCGCCGCCGAGCAGACGCTCGGCGCGCCGGCCCAGGCCCGCCAGATCCTCGACGACCACGGCTGGGAGGAGCCGGCCGCGGAGATGGTGCTGGTGCAGCGCGACGCCGACGTGCCCGAGGCCGCGGCCACCGCAGCGCTCACCGACCTCGTCGACCGGCTGCGGGGCACCCCCGAGGTCACGAAGCTGGTCAGCCCGCTCGACGGCGCCCCGCTGGTCTCCGCCGACGGCCGCTCCGCGCTGGTCACCTTCGACATCGCGGGGGACCCGGACGACGCCGCCGAGCGGATCGCCCCCGTGCAGGACGCGGTCGCCGCGGTGGCCGCGCAGCACGACGACGTCCGCGTCGAGCAGTTCGGTGGCACCAGCGCCGACGTCGCGCTGAACGAGACCCTGGACGCCGACTTCCAGCGCGCCGAGCTGCTCTCCATCCCGATCACGCTGGCGGTGCTGCTGCTGACCTTCGGTGCGCTGGTCGCCGCCCTCCTCCCGCTGGTGTTCGCGCTGACGGCTTTCGTCGGCGCCCTCGGGCTGCTCAGCCTCACCAGCCAGATCTGGCACGTCGACCAGACTGCGCAGATCGTCATGCTGCTGATCGGCCTGGCCGTCGGCGTGGACTACTCGCTCTTCTACCTCAAGCGGGAGCGCGAGGAGCGGGCCAAGGGCGCCGGCCCGGTGAACGCCCTCGACATCGCCGCCGCGACCTCCGGGCACTCGGTGCTCATCTCCGGCATCACCGTCATGGTCGCGATGGCCGGCATGTTCCTCACCGGCTTCTCGGTCTTCACCGGCGTCGCCTCCGCCACCATCCTGGTCGTCGCCTGCTCGGTGCTCGGCTCGCTCACCGTGCTGCCGGCGATGATGGCGTGGCTCGGTGACCGGGTGGAGAAGGGCCGCCTGCCGTTCCTGCGCCGGCGCGCCGCCGACCGGCCCGGCCGCTTCTGGCCCGTCGTCCTCGGGGCGGTGCTCCGCCGGCCGCTGGTCGCCGCCGGCGTCGCCGGTGGTGTCCTCGTCGGGCTGGCCGTCCCGGCGGCGTCGATGGACCTCCGTGCCGAGGGCGTCCAGGACCTGCCGCAGGACCTCGCGGTGATCCAGACCTACAACCGGATCACCGAGGCGTTCCCCGGCGGACCCTCACCGGCCGAGGTGGTCATCGAGGCGCCCGACGTCGCCGCCCCGCAGGTGCAGGCCGCGATCGCCGAGCTGCGCGAGCGCGCCCTGGCCAGCGGGGAGATGAACGAGCCGATCGCCGTCGAGACCAACGAGGCCGGCACGGTCGCCGTCGTAGGGGTGCCGCTCACCGGCGACGGCGAGGAGCAGGCCTCCCGCGACGCCCTCGCGACCCTCGCCGACGAGATCGTGCCCGAGACCGTCGGCGCGCTGGACGGCGTGACCGCGGTCGTCAGCGGCGGCACGGCCTACTCGGTGGCCTTCGACGAGCTCATGGCCGAGCGCACCCCGTGGGTGTTCGGCTTCGTCCTGGTGCTGGCCTTCCTCCTGCTGCTGGTCTCGTTCCGCTCGGTGACCGTCGCGATCACCGCGATCGTGCTCAACCTGCTGAGCGTGGCCGCTGCCTACGGCGTGATGGTGCTCGTCTTCGAGGAGGGCATCGGCGCCGGTCTCATCGACCTCGACCGGACCGGGGCCATCGTGAACTGGATCCCGCTGTTCCTGTTCGTCATCCTCTTCGGCCTGTCGATGGACTACCACGTGTTCATCCTCAGCCGGATCCGCGAGGCCCGGGACCGGGGGCTCGCCACCCGGGACGCCGTCGCGCAGGGCATCACGTCCTCGGCCGGGGTCGTCACCAGCGCCGCGGTGATCATGGTGTTCGTCTTCCTGACCTTCGTGACGCTGTCGATGACGAGCATGAAGCAGATCGGGCTGGGCCTGGCGGTGGCGGTGCTGCTGGACGCCACCGTGGTCCGGGCGCTGCTGCTGCCCGCGGTGATGCAGCTGCTCGGCGAGCGCAACTGGTACCTGCCGCGGTGGATGGGGTGGCTGCCGACCGTCCGGCACGAGCCGGCCGGCGGGCTGCCGGCCGTGGTGCCGGTCCCGCGGCCGGCGCCTGCGGCGCCGCTGGTGCCGGCGGGGGACTGACCGCGTTCGCTCCCCGCTCTGGGGGTCGAGCACGCGCTCCGTGGGTCCTGCAGGGCCCGCAGCTCGCGAACTCGGCCCCCAGAGCTGCGTTCGGGGCGGAGGCGGCTCTTTGCGATTGTGTGACAGATCGGTCCGCCGGCTGGCACTTCGCACCTCGCGGGGTACCGAGGAACACGGGTCCGCTCCGCGTGGGCGCCGCCGTTGTCGCCTGTGCCGAGGAGTTCCGTGTCGCCCCGTCCCGTCTCCGGAGGTCTGCCCCTGCCCGGGGTCGAGGAAGCGCCCGCCCGGCGCCCTCGCCGGTGGCGCGCGCTGCTGGGCCTGGCGATGGCGGTCGTGCTGGCCGGTGCGCTGCTCGCCGGCTTCGCCCTGCCGCTCGTGGGCGGCGCCACTCTCGCCACCCGCGCCGGCACCGACCTGATGCGCCCCGTCGACGACGAACTGCTGGACCGCACGCCGGCCGGCAACACCCGCATGCTCGCCGCGGACGGGTCCCTCATCGCCGAGTTCTACCGGCGCAACCGCACGGTGGTGCCCTCCGAGGCGATCGCCCCGGTGATGAAGGACGCGCTCGTCGCGATCGAGGACAGCCGGTTCTTCGACCACAGTGGCGTCGACGGCAAGGGGCTCGCCCGTGCGCTGGTCCGCAACATCTCCGCCGGCGAGGTGGTCGAGGGCGGCTCGACGCTGACCCAGCAGCTGGTCAAGCAGATCCGCCTGCAGTCGGCCACCGACCCCGACAGCCGGCAGGCCGCCACCGACGAGAGCGTGGCCCGCAAGCTCCGGGAGGCCCAGCTGGCCCTCGCCCTGGAGCAGGACTACACCAAGGACGAGATCCTCACCCGGTACCTCAACCGGGTCTACTTCGGCGCCGGTGCCTACGGGGTCGCCGCCGCGGCCGAGACCTACTTCGGCGTGGCGCCGGACGCACTGACCCTCGCCCAGGCGGCCACGCTCGCCGGCCTGGTGCAGAGCCCCGCGCAGTACGACCCGTTCGTGGCCCCCGACCGGGCCACCCAGCGCCGCGACGTCGTCCTCGCGCGCATGGCGGAGCTCGGGATGGCCGATCCCGCCGCGGTCGAGGAGGCCCGGAGCGAACCGGTGGTCCCCACGCCCGGCGAGGGGCCACCGCGGGGCTGCCAGGAGGCCCGGATCGGCGGCTTCTTCTGCGACTACGCCATGAGCTACCTGACCGGCACGCTCGGGCTCGACGAGGAGGCGATCGAGACCGGCGGGCTCACCATCGAGACGACGCTGGACCCCGCCGTGCAACAGGCCGGGGACGCCGCCGTCCTGGCGACCCTGGCGCCCGACGACCCGCGCGCGGGCATCTACACGGCCGTGGAGCCGGGCACCGGCCGGGTGCTGGCGATGTCGGTCAACCGGACCTACGGCGCCGACGAGGGCGACCCCACCCAGACGATGGTCAACCTCAACGTCGCGGCCGGGCAGGGCACCGGGTCGACGTACAAGGTCTTCACCGCCGCCGCCGCGCTCGAGCAGGGTCTCGGCCTGGAGCACCGCATCACCACCTCCGACCCCTACGAGTCGACGGTCTACCGGGACGGCGACGGCCCCTACGACGTCGAGAACGCCGGCCGCTACCGGGCGACGCTGGACATGGAGCAGGCGCTCTACATGTCCTCCAACACCTACTTCCTCGCGTTGTCCGACCAGCTCGGCAGCGTGGAGGCGCCGGTGCGCATGGCCCAGCGCCTGGGCCTGCGCTCCCTCGACCCCGTCGCCGACCAGATCGTCGCCGAGAACCGCGGGTCGTTCACCTTCGGCGCCGAGGCCACCAGCCCGCTGGACCTGGCGAACGCCTACGCCACGCTGGCCGCGAGCGGTACCCGCTGCGAGCCGATGCCGGTGCAGCGCGTGCTCGACCGCTCCGGGGAGCCGGTGCTGGGCGAGGACGGGCAGCCGCTCGGTGGCCCGCGCTGCGAGGAGGTCGTCGCCCCCGGGCTGGCGAACACGCTGAACCAGGCGCTGCGCAAGGACGTCGAGCCGGGCCACCCCGGGCAGACCGGCCGCCGCGCGTACGTGCCGGGCCACCAGATCGCCGGCAAGACCGGGACGACGCAGGACAACTTCTCCATCGCGTTCGTCGGCTACACGCCCCAGGTCTCGGCCAGCGTGATGGTCTACAACCCGGTGGAGAACCAGGACGTCGGCGGCTTCGGCGGCGGCAAGGGTGCCCAGATCTGGCACGACGCCATGCAGCCGGTCCTGAGCACCCGGGAGCCGGTGCCCTTCCCGCCGGCCGACCCGCAGTTCGTGGAGGGGACCCGGGCCGGGGTGCCCGCCGGCTGCCCCGGCCGGTCCGCCGCCGGCTGCCGCCAGCTGCTCGCCGCCCGGGACCTCGGTGCCTCGTTCGTCCGCGTCAGCAGCGCGCTCCGCCCGGGCACCGTCGTCGGCGTCGACCCCGCGCCGGGCACGCTCCTCCAGCGCGGTGACACGGTGACGGTGCTGGTCAGCAACGGCGCCCGCTGGAACCCGCCGCGCCCCACGCCGACCCCGGCGCCGCGGCCCGCGCCCGAGCCGTCCCCGGCCCCCGCTCCGCCGCCGCCACCCGCGCCGAGCCCGGAGCCGCCGCCTCCGCCGCCGAGCCCGGAGCCGCCGCCTCCGCCGCCGAGCCCGGAGCCGCCGCCTCCGCCGCCGAGCCCGGAGCCGCCGCCTCCGCCGCCGAGCCCGGAGCCGCCGCCTCCGCCGCCGACGAGGCCGGAGCCGCCGCCTCCGCCGCCGACGAGGCCGGAGCCGCCGCCTCCGCCGCCGACGAGGCCGGAGCCGCCGCCTCCGCCGCCGAGCGAGCCCGACCCGCCGACGGAGCCGGAGACGCCGACGGAGCCGCCCGCGGAACCGCCGACCCCGGAGACGGCGGACCCCCCGCCGGACGCGGTGCAGTAGGAGTGGGGGCGGGGGGCCGGTCCTGACGGTCTGGCCGCGTTGGTCGGTCTACCCAGCAGTGGGTAGCCACTGTTTCCCGGCTGCCCCCGCCCGGTTCCCACTGTGACCCAGGCCACAGGCGGCGTCAACCCGCGGCGCCGGAGCGTCCGTCAGCCGACGCGGCGCAGGACCTCCGGCGTCAGCTGGTCGACGGCGGTGTGCCCGGTCAGCCCCAGCGTCAGGTCGAACTCGCCGACGACGTCCTCGACGACCTGCTGCACACCCGCCTCGCCGGCCAGCGCGAGACCCCAGGCGAACGGCCGGCCCAGCAGCACCGCGCGGGCACCCAGGGCGACGGCGGTGAAGACGTCGGCGCCGCTGCGGATGCCGCTGTCGAGCAGCACCGGCGCCCGGTCGCCCACGGCCGCGACGACGTCGGGCAGCGCGTCGAGCGCGGCGATCGACCGGTCGACCTGGCGCCCGCCGTGCGTGCTCACGACCACGCCGTCCATGCCCTCGTCCAGCGCGCGCCGCGCGTCGTCGGGGTGCAGCACGCCCTTGAGCAGGATCGGCAGCTTCGTGCGGGAGCGCAGCCAGGCCAGGTCGGCCCAGCTGATCGACGGCCGCGAGTAGATGGCCAGGAAGGTCTCCACGGCCGCGCGGGGCAGCGGTGAGCGCAGGTTGTCGCGGAACGACCCGGGCCAGGCCCGCGCCATCGTCACCAGCGCCTTGACCGCCGCCGGGGTGGGCCGGGGCTGTGGTTCGCGGGGGCCGGCGGCCGCGGCGCGCTCCTCGACCAGGCGGCGGAACACCGGGTCGGAGGTGTACTGCGCGATGCCCTTGCCCAGGGCGAACGGCAGGTGCCCGAGGTCGAGGTCGCGCGGGCGCCAGCCGAGCATCGTCGTGTCGAGGGTGACCACCAGGGCCTCGCAGCCGGCGGTCTCCGCCCGGTGGACCAGGCTCTCCACGAGCTCGTCGGACGTCGACCAGTACAGCTGGAACCACCGCGGCGACCCGCCCATCGCGGCCGCGCACTCCTCCATCGACCGCGAGCCCTGGTTGGAGAAGACCATCGGCACGCCGGTGGTGGCGGCGGCGCGGGCGACGGCCAGGTCGGCCTCCGGGTGCACCAGCTCCAGCGCGCCCACCGGGCCGAGCAGCAGCGGGGCGGGGAGCCGGCGCCCGAACAGCTCCACCGAGGTGTCGCGGACGCTCGCGTCGCGCAGCACCCGCGGCACCACGGCCCACCGGTCGAACGCTGCCCGGTTGGCCCGCTGGGTCACCTCGTCGCCCGCTCCGCCCGCGACGTAGGCGTAGGCGCGGGCGTCCAGGACCCGCTTGGCGCGCTCCTGCAGCCGCCGGACGCCGACCGGCACCCGCGGGGAGCGGCCGTACACCCCGGCCCGGTACACCTCGTTCTGCCGCCGTCGGCCCGCACCCGCTTCGTCCACGCGGTCACCGTAGTGACCATGCTCACGGCGGCAGGAGGAGGGGCGCGGTCGCGCCGGGGCTCGTTGCCTGGTCCGCACCCGGTCCTGGCCGACCGGAGGCCCGGGGCGCGTGGTGGCGGGCGCCGGGGTGGCGAAGTCCCGTGGGTGAGGAGCGGGGGATCCGGGTAGTGCGCGTGCTCGCCGGGGATGACGAACGGGCGTCCGGCGGTTCCCCCGAACGGGTGGACGGCGGGTCGATCCAGACACGCCGCACGACACGCCCGACACGCGCGTAACGGGCTAGCAACGAAGCGTCACTTCCGTCATCATCTGGAACTCGAGTGCATCGCAAAGGGGAGAGCGGGCTGAACGGCAGCTTCGAGCGGATCACCGGGCAGACGCGGACGACGTCGGCCCGGGTGGTCCGCGGCGCCCTCCCCGCCGGTGTCGTGACCGGCCTCCTCGTCGTCCTGCTCGGCCTCGCCGTCTCCACGGCTGCCCCCGCGCAGGCGCTCGACGACCCCACCCGGCCCGACGCCCGCGTCACCCACGGCCCCAGCTGCCACCCGGGCGGGATCGTGGTGGAGGTCGTCGCCGGCACCGCTCCCTACAGTGTGCGCCTGGCCACCACCCGGACGCCGTCCGGTGAGGACGAGGCCACGCTCGCGCCCCTGGGCAGCGTGGTGCTGCGCACCGACGACGTCGCCCCCGGCGAGACGATCGACCCGCGGCTGGAGTTCACCGCGCGCGACGGGTCGGGCCGGACCTACGTCGACGAGCTGGCGGACTACACGCTCACCCGGCCCACGGTCGAGGACTGCCAGGTCGCCCTGTCTCCGCCGCCGCCCCCACCGGCGCCGCCGACGGCCACGGTCGAGCCGTCCGAACCGGCGCCCACGACCAGCGGCGCCCCGACCACCGGCGGCCCGACCACGGGATTCACCCTTCCGGGGACCACCGCGCCGGGGACCCCCGGCACCACGACGACGCCCGGTTCCCCGCCGAGCACGGGCACCCCGACGGGCTCCGGGACCACGACCACGGGCACCCCGACGCGCACCTCCGGCGACGTCGGGGCGTTCGCGGCGGGCGGACCGGGCGGCGGCCTTCCCCAGGTCCAGCCCGGTGGCACGGTGGTGCTGCGCGGCGCCGGCTTCAACCCCGGGGAGCAGGTGAGCATCGTGTTCCACGGCGGCGAGACCGTGCTGGCCACGGCGACCGCGAACCTCGCCGGCGAGGTCCGCGTCGACGTGCGCATCCCCGAGGGCGCCGCGGCGGGCCCCGCCACCCTCGACCTGGTGGGCGCCGACTCCGCGGTGCGGGCCGGCGTCGCCCTGCAGGTCGCCGCCGCCGTGGAGGAGGCCGCGCCCGCCCGGGGCGTGGTGTCGCTGGCCTCCCTGGCGGTCGCCGCGGTGGCGCTCGTGGCCACCGCCGGCGGGCTGGTCTCGGTCGCCGGGCGCCAGCACGCCGGGCGGCGCGCCGTGGGCTCGATCTCCGCCGTCTGAGTTCGGTTTCACCGGCGCGTGATCCGGGGAGTCTGAGCGGGTGCCACGGTCCGAGGACGCGCTCGCGCGCGGTGTCCCCCGGGATGCTGCCGCTCTTCCCGGAGTCGCTCCCCGCCCCGCCGAGACGTGGTTGCGCATCGTGCAGGTGCACGACCGCATCACCCGGCGGGTCGACTCGGCGCTCCACCGCCACCACGACCTCTCCCTCACCGGCTTCGAGGCGCTGCGCCGCATCGCCGAGTCGCCGGGGGAGCGGGCCTCCATGGGAGAGGTGGCCGAAGCGGTCGGCCTCTCCCGGCCCGGGGTCACCAGCACCATCAACCGGCTGGTCGCCCAGGGGCTGGTCATCCGCGAACGGGTGGAGGCCGACAAGCGCCTGCTGCACGCCCGGCTGACCACCGCGGGGCGGGAACGGGTGGCCGCGGCCCGCACCACGCACGACGAGCTCGTCGCGCACCTGCTGAGCCTGCTGGGTGACGACGCCGCCGTCGTCACCGATGCCCTCGCACGGGTCTCGGCCGCCACCCGCACCCGCCGCTGACCCGTCCGTCCGCGCGCTGCCGGCCCGCGTACGGTGCCCCCATGGATGCCCAGCGTGATCCAGCCCACGTCCGCACCGGCCGCGCGGGGGTGGTGGCGTGAACGGCGCCCGCGCCCTCATCCGCACGCTCGTGGACGGCGGGGTCGACGTCTGCTTCGCCAACCCGGGCACCTCGGAGATGCACTTCGTCGCCGCGCTCGACGCCGTTCCCGAGATGCGGGGCGTGCTCTGCCTGTTCGAGGGCGTGGCCACCGGGGCCGCGGACGGCTACGGCCGGATGACCGACCGGCCGGCCGGCGTCCTGCTGCACCTCGGCCCGGGTCTCGCCAACGGCCTGGCCAACCTGCACAACGCCCGCCGCGCGGCGACGCCGATGGTCACCGTCGTCGGCGACCACGCCGGGTACCACAAGGAGTACGACTCCCCGCTGGAGTCGGACATCGACGCGCTCGCCGGCACGGTGTCGGCGTGGATGCGCCGGTCCGGCCGGGCGGCGGACGTCGGAGCCGACGCGGCGGAGGCGATCGCCGCCGCCCGCACGGCCCCCGGCGGGATCGCGACGCTCGTCCTGCCCGCCGACGTCTCCTGGTCCGAGGGCGCCGAGCCCGCCGCGGCCCCGGAGCCGGGCAGGCCGCGGGCGGTGCCGGACGACGTCGTCACCCGGCTCGCGGGGCTGCTGACCTCCGGTGAGCCCTGCGCGGTCCTCGTGGGCGGAGCGGCGACGCGGGCACCGGGGCTGCGGGCGGCGAGCCGGGTCGCCCGTGCGACCGGCGCCCGGCTGCACTGCGAGACCTTCCCGGCCAGGCTGGAGCGCGGGGCGGGCCTGCCGCCGGTCGAGCGCCTGCCCCGGGCCGGGCAGCAGGTCGCCCAGCGGCTGGCCGGCGTCCGGCACCTCGTGCTCGCCGGCGCCCGGCCGCCGGTGGAGTTCTTCGCCTACCCCGACCGGCCCAGCAGCCTGGTCCCCGAGGGGTGCCAGGTGCACGTGCTCGCCGAGGGCGCGGACGACGTGGTCGACGCCCTGGCCCGGCTCGCCGACCTCGTCGGCCCGGCGGAGGAGCCGGAGGAGCAGCCCCTGGAGCGGCCCGACCTCCCCACCGGCGCGCTGACCCCCGACACCGTGGGCGCGGTGCTCGGCGCCCTCCTGCCGGAGGGGGCGATCGTCGTCGACGAGGGGGTGACGTCGAGCCGGCAGATGCCGGTGCCGACCACCGGGGCACCGCGCCACGACTGGCTCACCCTCACCGGCGGCGCGATCGGGCAGGGGCTCCCGGTCGCCACGGGTGCGGCGATCGCCCGCCCCGGGCAACGCGTCGTCTGCCTGGAGGGCGACGGCAGTGCCATGTACACCATCTCGGCGCTGTGGACGCAGGCCCGGGAGTCGCTCGACGTGACGACGGTCGTGTTCAGCAACCGCTCCTACCGGATCCTCGAGGGGGAGCTGCGCAACGTGGGGGCGGAGGCCTCCGGGCCGCGGTCGAGGGACCTGCTGGAGCTGGCCCGGCCGGACCTCGACTTCGTCGCGCTGGCCGCCGGGATGGGCGTGCCCGGCGGCCGGGCGACGACCGCGGAGGAGTTCGCCGCGCAGTTCCGCCGGGCGATCACCGAGCCCGGACCGTACCTGATCGACGTCGTCCTCCCGGTGCCCTGACCGAGTCCGGATCGTTGTCTTTTCGGGGCGCTGGCCACCCACCCCTGTGCTTGTATCCAGGTGATCCGGACCACCGCCAGGCGTGTCCGGCGGAGCGATCAACGGCGATCGTTGGGGGAGAGACATGCGCATCTCGTCAGGCATCGCGGCCGTCGCGCTGGTCGGACTCGTCGCCGCGTGCGGCGGGGACGACGGCGGCTCCGGCACCACCGGCGAGGACGGCGGTGGCGCGGCGTCCTACCCGACCGAGTCGATCCGGATGCTGGTGCCGTACGGCGCCGGTGGGCCCACCGACCTGACCACCCGCACCGTCGGGACCTGCCTCGAGCAGGAGTTCGGGCAGACCGTGGTGGTCGAGAACCTGCCGGGCGGCTCCGGCGCCCTCGCCACGACCGAGCTCATCGCCGCCGAGCCCGACGGGCACACCCTCTCGCTGGTCACCGCGGGCACCATGGTGCTGACCCCGCTGGCCAACGAGGTGGGCTACACCAAGGACGACATCACCCCGGTGGGGGTCATGGCCGAGGTGCCGTCGGTCCTCGCGGTCGGGCAGAACTCGCCGTACGGCTCCGCGGAGGACTTCTTCGCCGCGGTCGAGGCCCAGCCCGGCACGGTCACCGTGGGCACGCCGGGCGCCTCGACCCCCCAGGCCATCGAGCTGCAGCGGCTGGCCGACGAGCACGGGGTGCAGGTCACCGCCGTCCCCTTCAACGGCAACGCCGAGATGACCACGGCCCTCCTCGGCGGCAACGTGGACGCCGTGCTGATCAACGCCTCGATCGACGTGGTCGAGAACATCGAGTCGGGCGACTTCGTCCCGCTCGTCGCCTCGCCCGAGGAGCGGCTCTCCTGGCTGCCCGACACCCCCACCTTCGCCGAGCTCGGCTACGACGGCCTGACCCTCTCCGGCTCGACCTTCGGCCTGGCCGGCCCGGCCGGGCTCCCGGACGACGTCGTCTCGACGCTCGAGGAGACCCTGCAGACCTGCCTGGAGAAGCCGGAGGTGCAGGAGCGGATCGGCGAGCAGTACGTCCCGGAGGAGTTCGCCGGCGCCGAGGAGCTCGCCGAGGTCCTCGACCGCACCCAGGAGGTCTACGAGCCGATCCTCGGCTGACCCGATCCCCGCACGACCCACCCCCGACCACCGGAGGAACCCATGCGCCGTACCCGCTCGACCTGGCCCGCGCTGATCGCCGCGTCCGTGCTCACCCTCGCCGCCTGTGGTGGTGACGACGGGGGCGACACCGGCGGAGGGGGCGGTGGCGGCGACGCCGCCGCGTCGGACTACCCGACGGAGAACATCACCCTGATCGTCCCCTACGCCGCCGGAGGCCCGACCGACCTCGCCGGGCGCACCATCGGCAGCTGCATCGAGGATGAGCTGGGCCAGACCGTCGTCGTGGAGAACCGCGAGGGCGCCTCCGGCTCCGTCGGGATGCAGGCGATGCTCGCCGGTGGGAACGACGGGCACACGCTGTCGCTGATCGCGGTGCCGGCCTCGGCCACCAACCCGCTGCAGCAGGACGTCGGCTACACCAACGACGACTACGTCCCGATCGCCGCCGTCACCGAGATCCCCTCGGCGCTCGTCGTGGGGCCGGACTCCCAGTTCTCCACCGCCGAGGAGTTCTTCAGCTACGCCGAGGAGAACCCCGGCGAGCTCAACGTCGGCGTCCCCGGGACGACGACGTCGCAGGCGATGGAGCTGCGGCGGCTCGCGGAGGAGTACGGCGTCGAGGTCACCGCGGTGCCGTTCACCGGCAACGCGGAGATGACCACGGCGATCCGCGGCGGCAACGTCGACGCCGTCTTCATCAACTCCTCGCAGGATGTCCTGGAGAACATCGACGCGGGCGACTTCGTCCCGCTGGCGGTCAGCCCGCCCGAGCCGGTCGACTACATCGACGCGCCGACGCTGGCCGAGTCCGGGTACCCGGAGCTCACCAACAGCGTGTCGGTCTTCGGCCTGGCCGCCCCGGCGGGCGTCCCGGACGACGTGGTTTCGACCCTCGAGGACACGGTCGACACGTGCCTGCAGAAGGACCAGGTGCGTGAGCAGCTCGGCGAGCAGTACGTGCCCGACGAGTTCATCGGCAGCGACGCCTTCTCCCAGCGGATCGACGAGATCGTCGAGGCCTACGGGCCGATCCTGCAGGAGTGAGCCATCCTGTCGGGGGGGGGGGGGGGGGGGGGGGGGGCGCCCCCCCCCCCCCCCCCCCCCCCCCCCCCCCCCCCCCCCCCCCCCCCCCCCCCCCCCGCCGCACGATCAGCGGAGCCCGCCGCCGCCCCGGTGCGGCTGCGCATCGCCACAGCGGAGATCGACGCCCCGCTGGTCGCGGCCGGGCTCGACGGCTCCGGCGCGCTCGTCCCTCCGGCTGACCC